>DHIZ01000418.1:38383-44307 GCA_002404055.1 Chloroflexi bacterium UBA4733 | reverse complement strand
TCGGCGTAGATCGTGTCGAAGGCCAGGCTGGACTTGCCCGAGCCGGACAAGCCGGTAAACACGATCAGCCGGTTGCGCGGCAGGTCGATACTGACGTTCTTCAGGTTGTGCTGGCGCGCGCCCCGCACAGCGATGATATCGTGAGGCATAACCCTGATGATACCGGGGTTCCGTTTAAAAACGCCCCACGCTGCTGGGGGAGATGCCGGGGACGATCCCCCGTTGGACCGCTTCGTCCGCCAGTTCGCGCGGCGTCCAGTGCGTGATGGGACGCTCCGACGCCTCGGGCGGCTCGCAAGCGAGCGCCACAATCTGGCAGACCTGCTCCGGACCGAAGCGCTCAGAGGGCGCCCGTGGCGCCCCCGAGCGCGGCTCATCCGCCGCGAACTCTGGGCCCACGAGGGTTTTGCTCTATCCGCTCGCGACCCTGATATCATAAAACGCCCGCGCAGGTTCGTGGAGCATCTGACCGAGACCCTCTGCTACGCCGCTTGAAGGGCCAAAGTCGGGCTTGGGTTGATGCAGCCCTCCGAGCCGATCGCCTTGGCGTCGGGTCTGGGCCGCACACGATGACGTAAGGATCAAGAATGACCTCCGCAGCTCCGGCCAGCCGGCCGAACGTCGTACTCATCCTGGTGGATGATATGGGTTTCTCGGATATCGGCTGTTACGGCTCCGAGATTGCCACCCCGAACCTTGATGCGCTGGCAGCCGGCGGCGTGCGCCTGACGCAGATGTACAACGGCGCGCGGTGTTGCCCTACCCGCGCCTCGCTGCTCACGGGACTCTACGCCCAGCAAGCCGGCGTCGGACACATGGTGCAGGACCTGGGGGCGCCGGGCTACCAGGGCTACCTCAACGTGTACTGCGTCACTCTCGCGGAAGCGTTGCGCCCTTCCGGCTACCGTACGCTGATGGCCGGCAAGTGGCACGTCGGCGGGCAATACGGTCGCGACGCCGACCAGTGGCACGCCGGTGAGCCGGGTTTCCCGACGCCGTTGCAGCGCGGCTTCGACCACCATTACGGCACGCTGGCCGGCGCCGGCAGCTACTTCAACCCGCACACCCTCATGCGCGATGGGGAGTACGTCCAGCCGGAAGGCGACGACTACTACTACACCGACGCCATCGGTCAGGAGGCGGCGGGCATGATTGAGCAAGCGGCAGAAGACAACGTGCCCTTCTTCAGCTACGTTGCCTTCACCGCTCCCCACTGGCCGCTGCACGCCCTTCCTGAGGATATAGCCCGCTATCGCGGCCGCTACACAGACGGCTGGGATAGCCTGCGTGCCGCCCGCTACGCCCGCATGCGCGAGCTGGGCATCCTGCCGACCGATTGGGAGGTGTCGCCGCGCGACCTGCAGGCGCCCGCCTGGGAGAGCCTCTCAGCGGAGGATCAGGACTGGGAAGATGCCCGCATGGCGACGTATGCGGCGCAGGTGACGCGGATGGATCGCAATGTTGGTGTCGTGCTGGAAGCGCTGCAGCGCAGCGGCATCGCCGAGAATACGTTAGTGCTGTTCCTCTCCGACAACGGCGGCTGCGCCGAGTTGCTGCGCGAGGACGGCCGCAACGAGTCGGCCCCGCCCCTGACGCGCGACGGCCGCCCTGTGCGCACCGGCAACGTCCACGGCATCATGCCGGGTCCTGCCGATACCTACATGAGCTACGACCTGCCGTGGGCCAACGCCAGCAATACGCCCTTCCGGCTCTACAAGCACTGGGTTCACGAGGGCGGCATTTCGACGCCGCTGATCGCCTCCTGGCCCGGCGTGATCCCACCCGGTGGCATCAGCCACACCCCCTGTCACCTTATTGACGTGCTGCCGACAGCCCTGGCCGCGACCGGAACCACCTACCCGGCCAGCCGCGCCGGCGAGCCGTTGCCGCCGCTGGAAGGGGAGAGCCTGCTGCCGCTCTTGGAAGGCAACCTGGGCTGGCAACGGCAGCGTCCGATCTGCTGGGAGCACGAGGGCAATCGCGCGGTGCGCCAGGGCAACTGGAAGCTGGTCTGCAAGTTCCCCGGCTCCTGGGAACTCTACGACATGGAGCACGACCGCACGGAACTGCACGACATGGCGGCCCAGCGACCGGAAGTGACCCGGCAGCTCGTTGCCATCTACGACGCCTGGGCCAGCCGCTGCGGCGTGCTGCCGTGGGATACAATCCGACATGCCGGTTCCTTACTCACTTTTTCTCGATTGCCCCGATAATCCGGTGAGGAGGATAGCAGAGCGGGACAACGGCGGCCAGGGCGGCGTTCTGTCCGGGTGTACGCTGAAATTCCGCCGGCGAGTCACGCGTGCTGCTGCCGATGCCTGCCGGACATTGACCACGGAGGGGGACCTGCTCAGCCGTTCGCTATACTCCGAGTACTGGACGTAACGTTGGGCGGCAGGACATGCTGCGTCAGCCGCCGCAGGCGACGCGCCGAACGCGGTGGCGCACGCGACGTTGCGTGAGGTTTGCATACACGAAGGGCGCTCCGTGGCCACCGTCATCGCGGTCGCCAATCAGAAGGGCGGCGTCGGCAAGACGACGACGACCCTGAACCTTGGCTTCACCCTTGCCCACCTGGGGAAACGTGTCCTGCTTGTGGACATGGACCCGCAGGGCAACCTGACCGCCGGCGCCGGGGCGGCGGGACAGTGCCCGACGACCGTGGCCGACGCCCTGCTGGATCGCGCAAAGCCCCTGCCCGTGGCCGTCATCAAGGGGGAATTCACCGGCAGCCTCGCTGTTGTGCCGGCTTCCCTTGCCCTCTCCACCGCTGAGGCTGCCTTGCTGAACCGCCTGGGGCGCGAGTTTCGCCTGCGCGACCAGTTGCAAACCGTGGAGCAGAACTACGACTACGTCCTCATTGATACACCGCCGTCGCTGGGCGTCCTGACGATTAATGCTCTGGTTGCAGCGACCTACGTGCTGATCCCGACGGAGGCGCGCTTCTTCTCCCTGGAAGGGTTGCGTATGCTGCAGGAAAGCGTTGAGGAGGTGAAGTACCTCAATCCGCGCTTGCGGGTGCTGGGCATCATCGTCAGCAAGTATGACCGCCGCCTCAAGGAGGAACGCACAGTGAGCAGCTACCTGCGCCAGACCTGGGGTGACCTCGTTCTGAAGACGGAGGTGGGTACGAACAGTAAGATCCTGGAGGCAGCGTCCGGCGGGATGTCCATTTACGAGATCGACGGAGGGGAACGCGCTGTGGAAACCTACGAAATGCTCACGGGAGAGGTGCTGGCACGTGGCTAGACAAGGCGGCTTCGATCCGGCCCGGCTGGCGCAGGCAACGCGCCCGGCCGCGGTGGTCCAACAGATTCTGGCGTCGCAAGCGACGGAGACCAGCGGCTTTACGGAGGTCAAGGCGATTGGCGTTGGCGGCGCCGGCGGCAACGCTATCAACCGCCTGATTGCCGCCAACGTCCAGGGCATCTCCTTCGCCGTGATCAACACTGATGCCCAGGCGCTGGCCAGTTCGACAGCTCAGACGCGCCTGCGCATCGGCGAACGTCTGACGGGCGGCCTCGGTTCCGGCGGCGACCCCGCGCGCGGGCAAGAAGCTGCCCTGGAGAGCGAGCGCGAGATCCGAGCGCTGGTGGAGAAGACCGACATGGTTTTCGTCACCGCCGGTATGGGGGGGGGCACCGGCACCGGAGCCTCCCCGCTGGTGGCGCGCTGGGCCCGCGAGGCGGGAGCACTGACCGTCGGCGTCGTCACTCGCCCCTTTAGTTTCGAAGGCGCACGACGGCGCGGCATGGCGGCCCGCGGCGTCGCCGAGATGCTGAGCAGCGTCGATGCGCTGCTCGTGGTACCCAACGACCGGCTGATCGACCTCTCCACCCGCCGGACCCAGCTCACGGAGGCATTTAAGCTGGCGGACGACGTGATGTTACAAGGCATTCGCGGCATCTCCGACCTCATCACCACCACCGGCCTGGTGAACGTCGACTTTGCCGACATCAAGGCGGTGCTTGCCGGCGGTGGACTGGCGCATATGGCGCTGGGCACCGGCTACGGCCGCTCCAAAGGGGAAGACGCCGCTCGCCGCGCCATCGCCAGCCCCCTCCTGGAGACGCCACTCCGTGGCGCCCGCGCACTGCTGTTGAACTGCGTCGGCGGTCCCGACATGGCCCTCTTTGACGTCAACCAGGCGGCCGAACTGATCGCCGCGGAAGCTGACCCGGAAGCCGAAATCATCTTTGGCGCCTTCGTCCACCCCAAGCTGGCGGATGAGTTGCAGATCACGGTCATCGCGGCGGGGTTGCCGAGCTAACCCGAACAGGGCGGCGCCTGCGGTCTGCCGCCAAGGACGTGGGGCGACTGCGGTCGCTCGCGAGGGCGAGGACGGTCAGTGTCCCCGGAGTCTTATAGCCCCTCACGCACACACCGCGGCTGGCCCTTGCCGCCATCGCTCCGTCAACACGCGACCGCAGTCGCCCCCGTCGCTTGGCCGCAGACCGCAGTCGCGGCCCTGTTCTTCGCCACCGCGACCACTCTCACACCACCGACCACAGCCGCGGCACGTACAGGTCCTGGAACTTCCGAATAGCAAAGGTGTCGGTCATTCCGGCCAGATAGTCGGTCAGGCGGCGATCCAGGCTCTCGCCGCGCGGGTCCTGCTGGTACAGCGGCGGCAACTGCTCGGGGTGCCGATGGAAGTGCTCGTAGAGTACTGAGAGCATGTTTTCGGCGCGGTCGTCTTCGCCTTTCGCCAGCGAGTTCGTGTAGACGTGGCTGAACATCCATTCCCGTAGCTCGTCGCTGGCTGCGAGCACCGGTTCGCTCATCTGGATGACTTCAGCGTCGAGCGAGTTGGCAATTACGTCACAGACCATCGTGTTGATACGCTGCCCGTGCCGTGCGCCAAGCGCCGCGATCGGTCCCGGTGGCAGCATATCGCTTTCGATCACCTGGGCGCGGATAGCGTCGTCAATGTCGTGGTTGATATAGGCGATGGAGTCGGCGTATTTGACGATCTGGCCCTCCAGGGTGGTCGCGTTGTAGCCGTAGGAGGCGGTGATGCCTTCACGGGGCTTGGAGTGCCCGAGGATGCCGTCCTTGACTTCCCAGGTGAGGTTCAGCCCCTGTCCGTCTTTCTCCAGATACTCAACGACGCGGAAGCTCTGTACTGTGTGGCTGAACCCTTCCGGGTTGAGGCGCTGCAGGATCGTCTCCCCGGCGTGGCCGAACGGCGCGTGGCCGAGGTCGTGGGCGAGGACGATAGCCTCCGTCAGGTCTTCGTTCAGGCGCAAGGCGCGGGCGATGGTGCGCCCGATCTGCGCCACCTGCAACGTGTGCGTGAGCCGGGTGACGTAGTGGTCGCCGACGGGGCTCATGAAGACCTGCGTCTTGTGTTTCAAACGGCGAAAGGCGCGGCAGTGGATCACCCGATCGCGGTCGCGTTGGTATTCCGTTCGCACCAACGAGGGCTCTTCAGGCAGCGTGCGCCCCTTGCTGCGGCTGCTATGCGCCGCCCGCGGCGCGAGCACCTGCTCCTCGATCTGCTCCAGTTGCAGACGAATATCGGGACATACTGCCATGCGTGTTGGTGGCGGTTCGGCGCGCCGAACCGCCAACGCTCCTCTCTTACTTGTCCCGTTCGACCATTTCCAGCGCGGCCTGGGCGGCGGCGAGGCGGGCTATCGGCACGCGGAAGGGTGAGCAGCTCACGTAGTCCAGACCAGCCTGGTTGAAGAAGCGGATCGACTCAGGGTCACCGCCGTGCTCGCCGCAGATGCCGACCTCCAGTTTCGGGTTGGCGGCGCGCCCCTCTTTGACGGCCATGGCGACCAGGCGCCCGACGCCGTCGACGTCCACCACCTGGAAGGGGTTGCGGGGCAAAATGCCGTCCTGCACGTACTTCAGCAGGAACTTCCCTTCGGCGTCGTCGCGGCTGTAGCCGAACGTCGTCTGGGTCAGGTCGTTGG
>DHIZ01000418.1:0-38262 GCA_002404055.1 Chloroflexi bacterium UBA4733 | reverse complement strand
GGTCAGGTCGTTGGTGCCGAAGCTAAAGAAGTCGGCGTACTGGGCGATCTCCCCAGCCGTGAGCGCCGCGCGCGGTACCTCGATCATGGTGCCGAACTTGTAGTTGAGGGTGACGCCCTTCTCCTGCGTTATCTGCCGGGCCACCGCCTCCAACTGGCTGCGCAGCAGCTTCAACTCGTTGTAGTGCCCGACCAGCGGGATCATGATCTTGGGCTGCACGTCAATGCCCCGCTGCTGGCAGTCGATGGCCGCCTCGATGATGGCGCGCACCTGCATGCGAGTGATCGCCGGGAACATGATGCCCAGGCGGTCGCCGCGTAGACCCAGCATCGGGTTCGATTCGCGCATGCCGGCGACCGCTTGCAGCAGGCGCTCTTTCTCCTGCAGTTCCGACGCCTGACCGCCCTTCAGGCGAAGCGTGGTGACATCGACCAATAGCTCCTCGTAGCTGGGCAGGAACTCGTGCAGCGGCGGGTCAATTAGCCGCACGACCACCGGCAGGCCATCCATTGCCTCGAAGATGCCGATGAAGTCGCCGCGCTGAAACTCCAGCAACTGCTTCAGGTTGTCGTGGTAGGTGTGGTGCGCTGTAGACTGCGCCATCTGCTGCTTGACCGCCTGCAATGCAGTCTCGCGGCGACCGCGCTCGGCGCCATCGGCGGCTTCGACTGCCTGCTCGGCAGTGGCGACGGCGTCGTCCAGGCGGGTCGCCTCCTGCGCTGCCAGGATCATGGCCTGGACGATCGGCAGGCGCTCCGTCTCCATGAACATGTGCTCGGTGCGGCAGAGGCCGATGCCCTTCGCGCCGAAGTCACGCGCCCGTATGGCGTCGCGTGGGTAATCGCCGTTGGCCCACACGCCGAGCCGCTTGACGTCGTCGCACCAGGCCAGCAGGGTGCGGAAGTCCTCGCTCAGCACCGGCTCCAGGGTCTTGATATTCCCGGCGATGACCTCTCCGGTGCTGCCGTCGATGGAAATGGGGTCGGACTCGTTGATGACCTTGCCGTCCACCGTGGTAAAGCGCTTGTGCTCCACGTCAACGGTGAGGTCACCTGCGCCGGCCACACAGGGCAAACCGAGCTGGCGGGCGACCACTGCCGCGTGGCTGGTGGCGCCGCCGCGTTGCGTCAGGATGCCTTTGGCGACGAGCATGCCGTGGACATCGTCCGGGCTGGTCTCCTGGCGCACCAGGATCACGCTCTCGCCGGCCTTGCCGCGCCGTTCCGCCTCGTCGGCGTCGAAGACAGCGGCGCCGGTGGCGGCGCCGGGACAGGCGTTGAGCCCCTTCGTCAGCAAACGACCGGCCTTACCGGCCGCAGCCTTATCGGCATCGTCAAACTGCGGCAGCAACAACTGGTTGATCGCTGCCGGCTCGATGCGCTGGATCGCCTCCTTGCGGGTGATTAAGCCTTCGTTGACCATATCAACTGCCGATTTGACCGCTGCGGCCGCCGTCCGCTTCGCTGACCGCGTCTGCAGCATGTAGAGCTTGCCATGCTCGATGGTGAACTCCAGATCCTGCACGTCGCGGTAGTGCTGCTCCATCTGGTCGGCGATGGTCACGAACTGTTGATAGACCTGGGGGGCGTCACGTTCCAGGGTGGAGATCTTGCTGGGAGTACGGATGCCGGCGACGACGTCCTCCCCTTGCGCGTTCAGCAGATACTCGCCGTAGAGCTTCTTTTCGCCGGTGGAGGGATCGCGGGTGAAGGCCACGCCGGTGCCGGAGTCGTTGCCGGCGTTGCCGAAGACCATCGTCTGCACATTAACCGCAGTGCCCAGGTCGTGGGCGATGCCCTGATTGTTGCGGTAGTCGATGGCGCGCTTGTTGTTCCAACTGGAAAAGACCGCCTCAATGGACAGGCGCAACTGCGCGTAGGGGTCCGATGGGAACTCCTTGGCCGCTTCGCGCCGGACGATCCCTTTGTACTCGGTGACCAGTTCCTTCAGGGCCGCCGCCGGCAGTTCGGCGTCGGTCTGGACGCCCGCCTGCTGCCGCTTCTGGGCCAGGGCATGCTCAAAGTGGTCAACGTCAATTTGCAGTACCACCTTGGAGAACATCTGGATGAAGCGGCGATAGGAGTCGTAGGCGAAGCGCTCGTCGCCCGCCAGCTTGCCGAAGCCGGTTACCGCCTGATCGTTGAGACCGAGGTTGAGCACGGTGTCCATCATGCCCGGCATGGAGAACTTGGCGCCGGAGCGCACGGATACCAGTAGGGGGTCACTGTCGCTGCCAAAGGACTTGCCGGTCTGCTGCTCGACGTTGCGCAGCGCCTGGAGCGCTTGCTCCCACAGGTCATCAGGCAGGCGTCGGCCGGAGGAATAGTAGGCGTTGCAGGCTTCCGTGGTGATGGTGAAGCCCGGCGGCACCGGCAACCCGGCGCGCGTCATCTCGGCGCAACCGGCTCCCTTGCCGCCCAGCAGGTCACGCATCTGCGCGTTGCCCTCAGCGAAGAGATACACCCACTTGTGCGCCGTTTCCGTCGCCCCGCTGCTCCGTTCAGCCGTGGATTGAACCATAAGGAATCTTGCCCTTCTCAAATCGCGAGCATCTATGCTGTTTCTCGTGACCCAAAGTATACAGCCGATCACGTAGCATTCGCCGGCCCAGGCAGCAAAAGGGGGCGGGTGCGCCATTGGCGCACCCGCCCCCTTGCTGTTGGCTCAGTGGTTACTGTGCCGGTGCGGTGGCCGTGCTCGTGCTCGTGGTGGTCGTACGCTTGGCCGGCTTGGCCACGGGCGTGCGCTCGTGCAGGCGATGGATCTGCATCGGGTTGTGCTTGGGGTGGACGCTGTCCTGGCCCAGGAAGATGCTCGACGTGCTGATCGGCGTACCACTCTGGTCCAGCTTGTAGCGCACCTTCGTGCCGCCATCAACGTTGAAGTTGAAGCCGTCGATGCCGGAGTATGTCACGAAGGAGAACTTGATCTCGTGGCCGTTGTCGATGATGTCCACGTGATCGTCCTGCTCGTCACGAACCTTCTCAACATCCTTGAAGGCGCCGTCGGTGCGCAGCGTACCGGAGTAGACAAAGGCGCCCTTCTGGTCTGTCGTGCGGAGGTGGAGTTCGCGGTCCGTGGCACCGGTCTCCGATGGTCCGCACCAGATGTAGTAACCATCGGCGCTGCCGGCGTGGAAGGATTGCGGCACGCTCCAGATGCGGTGGCCCCAGTCGCAAACCTTTGGCTGGGCAGCCGCTTTGGGAACGGCCTGCGCGAAAGCGGCACTGCTCAGGAAGAACATGCCAAGCGCCGTGGCCGAGACGACGAGGATGAAACGGCGAATGAAGGTGTGAGGCATCGGTGGCATCCTTTCCATACTGTCGTTATCTGCGAAATACTCAGGTTGACTGTTGCTGCCGTCTGGCGTCCGAGGGGCGAGGGCCCGTCGCCCTGTGGCGCTTGACCGCAGTGACCGGTTCTCTCCCTTAGTCGCTAGGGCGCGGCGGTATGTACGGGCTGGGGCGTTGCTGCCCCGTGCCGGTTCAGGTACTGGCGCAGCCGTGCGGTGTGCGTCGCCACGAGCCTCGGGATGCGACGTATCGCCGGTCGGGGAGTGGCGCCGGCGAGTGGTGTCGCGCTCGGTTGACGGGTCGGAACCGCCCGCGGCGTTGCCGCCGCAGCCTGTTCGGCCCGCAAGCGCTGCTGGGCGGCAAGGAACTGCGCGCGCCGCTGCGCAATGATTGCCGGAGATGGACTGGTCCGCTGTCCTCCATCCTGAGCGAGGATTCGTTCTTCTTGCGTCAGCAGCGGCGCTGCTCGCGTGAGGATGCGTTGACGTTGCGGTTCCGGCACCGCCTGCAGTTCCTGGGCGGCGCGCGACGTCGCCTGTACCATGCTCGCCGTCAACTCGTCGATCACCACCGGCGAGGCGTGCTCGACCTCGGCCTGGTGTACCAGCTTGAGGCGGTGGGCGACCAGACCAAGCTGGTAGGTGACCTGCTGTTCCGGGCTGTGCGCCAGCCGCTGGACAACCTGTTCCCGAGCCTGCTGGATAGAAAACAGCGGGCTGCCGGGCAAGGCGTCGGCAGAGGCGGTGACGAGGCCAAAGCCCGATCCGCCCAGGGCGACGACCGCAGCAACAGGGATGGCAAGCCGCTGTAGCCAGCGCAGCGGCGCAGCACGGCGGTCGCGTGCCGGTTGCAACGCCTGCGCCTCCCGCAACCGGCTATGGAACCGCTGCCTCGCCGCCGCAACAAAGGCGGCATCCGGCGCTTCGATGAGTTGTCGCAACGGCGTCAAAAGGGGCAAAAGACTGCGCAGCTCGGCAGCGTGTGCCGGATAAACAGCCAGGCACTGCTCCGCCGACTGGCCGCGTGACAGGCGCTGCCGGCAGTCCTCCAGTACGGTGTCTATTCTCTGGTCCATCTGCCTCACGCTCCTTTCTTCGTCAGTATCTTGCGAAGTTGCGCCAGGGCACGATGCTGCAACTGATTAATCGCACCTGGACTCTTGCCCATGATGCTCGCGGCTTTGGCGTTGTCGTATTCCAGGATGAACTTCATGGTGATGACCTCCTGCTGCTCAGGAGTGAGTTCGGCCATCGCGGCACGAACGGCGTCGCGAGTGTCCGCTCCCAGAGCTGCATCTTCCGGCGTCGGGTCGTCGTCGGCCACGTCCAGGGTTGGATCGAGCGGCACAGTAGGGCGGCGGTACTGCTGGCGCAGGCGGTCGGCTAGCTTGTAGCGGGCGATCTGGTAGAGCCAGGCCAGAAAGCCTGCCTCGTCGCCGGCGCGCAAACCGCCGGCCGAGTGCAAAGCGCCGACGAAGACTTCCTCGGTGACGTCCTCCGCTTCCTGTCTGCTGGGCACCCTGGCGGCCACGTAGCGGTAGACCTGCGCGAAGGTCTTGCTATAGAGGTAGTCCCACGCTGCTGCGTCCAGCCGGCGCGCGCGCGCCAGGTAGCCGGCGAATTCGTCAGCGACCACGGCACTTTCCGCCGCGGTGGGAAATACCAGCGTCGTTTCCACCTCAGCCCCCATATCATAGAGTCGCGGGGAGAGGCTGGGATGTACGGGGGCGAGCGCCGCTTAGCGCGGGCCGCCGATTTCGCCGCGTTCGCGCTGCTCGATGGTCTCCAGCACGGCCGGCGGCGGGGGTAGGGGCAGCGGTACCTGGAGTAACTCGGCGAGATCAAAGGCGTTCACCAGGGCGTAGTTGCTGCGGTTGTTGTTCGTCAACAGGTGGATTTCGGCAGTCTGTTCGGCGATCTGCTCGACGCGCGGCGTCCACTCGGCCAGCTCCGGCTTGCTGTACAGGTAGTCGAAGCGGTCGGCGCTACTGACGGCATCGCGCACGTACCACTTCTGGCGATTGCGGCCGTGAAAGCGGATGATCGCCAGATGGGGATCGGTGACTGCCACGACGGGCGGCACGCTGCCTGAACCGATCTGCGGCTCATCCACCATGACATAACTCAGACCACTGTCGTGCAAGGCGCCGAAGGTTGCGTCCCGGCGTTCCGGCTCCAGCCAGCTCCGGTGACGAAACTCGACAGCCAGCCGATCCTGCGGGAGCAACTCGCGCACCGTGGCGAGATAGGCGAGGTTCTCGTCGCCATAGGTGAACCAGGGCGGAAACTGGAAGTGTACTGCGCCGAGCTTGCCCGCGGCACGCAAGGGTTGGATCATCGTGGAGAAGCGTTCGAATATCTCGGCGCTCGGCACGATGGCACGCTTCTGGTCGTCGCGATGGTGCCACGTCATCTCGCCATAGGCTTTGACGTTGAAGGTGAAATGCTCCGGCGTCCGCTCGGCCCAGAGCCGAAAGTTGCGGTCCGGTTGGAGCGCGTAGAACGTGGAATCGACTTCCACCAGGGGGAAAAACTGGGCGTAGTAGGAAATGCGCCGGCTGCGCATGCGCGCAGCGCCATAAGACGAAGGATAAAAGGGGGTGTGATCGGTCCAGCTACAGGCGCCGATCAGTATCTTGGCCATCGCCGCCGTTCTACACGCGGGTGGCGATGCCGCCTCGGGCGTGCCGTCCTGGAACGGCAATCGTGGTCGGGCGCCGCCTGGTAGCGTGTACGAAGGACGAGCAGTACCCCGATCTGGCGCATCGTGAAGCCACGACAGATCAGTCCCGCAACGCCGTCGACCGGCGTGAGTAGATCAAGATCCGCGCGCATGTCGCCCCTTCCCAGGTTGACGTACCGGCTGCTCGCTGTGTGCTTACCGCCTTCCAGGTGGCCATGATACGGAGCAGAGATAAAGCTCAGCTAAAGCAAAATAAAGAAACAGAAGCCGTCCGAGTGCTTTGGCTACAACCGATTCTGGTCGTGCGCCAGGCGGCGATCACGCTCGACGTCGCGTTCCATCTTCTGGACACGGTCGGCGTAGTCCTTGCAGGTATCGACGATCGATGCGGACGCGGCATCGGTGGGCACAAGCGGTAGCGCACAGAATGGGTCGGTCGCCGCTTGCTCGGCAAGATTCCGGCATAAGACGCCGGCCGACTGCGACGTGTACTCGGAAGGACGGGCTTTCACCTTGGCGCGGTTGGTGCCCAGGCGTTCGCCGATCACCGTGATCTCATCCCGCAGCTTGACGCGCACATGTAGCGGCGTTCCGGTGATTGAACCGCTCGGCCCGTTCTTGTTGATCTCGTCCACGAGGTCCTGCATGCACTTCCAGACGATTTCGGTCGCCTCGATCGTGTCCGGTTGCGCCCGGGTGGGGACGCGCGGACCTGCCTGATCTGGCGTGCCCCCCAGGAACTTCTTGAGGAAACCCATTGCCGGCTACTCCTCTCCGTATTTCGATTGTTACCACGGCCGCTATTCTATGCCCGGCGCAGGAAAACCGCAACCCAGGCGTCAACTGCGGGGTGACTACTGGCCGGGCTGCCGCCCACAGCGCCGTTTGCCTACAGGCGGACCTCGCAGCCCGTTCGCGTCGATTCCTCCAGCGCCGCCATGGCGACGACGATTTCGCGACCGTAGGCGCCATCGACAGGGACCGGTGCGTCGCGGCGTATGGCGTCGATAAAGTCTTCCAGTTCGTTGGCGAAGCCCTGGCCGCGGTGCCCTTCCGCCGTGACCTGCTCATAGGCGCCATCCTTGCTGATCCAGAAGCCGGCGTTGGGGGGATACGAGGCGACGCGCATCTGACCACGACTGCCGATGACGTCGTGCTGGTACATCTCGACGCCGTTCTCGTAAGCGACGTGGGCGAGACCCGCCAACTTGCCGTCGGCAAAGCGCAATTGAGCGAGGAAGCTGTCGTCAGCCTTGACGCGATCGCCGAACACATCGTTGTTGACCCGCCCGGATACCGCCACGATCGGCTGATCGGCCAGCCAGCGGCAGACGTCGATCATGTGTGCGCCGTTCATCTGCAGCATGCCGCCGCCTTTGCTGCGGTCCATGCCCCAGGCCGGCCGCGCCGCCAGGCCGAGCGGCTTATACCAGTTGACGGTCTGGAAAATGAGGTCGCCGATCTCGCCTGCCTGCAAGCGCTGGCGAGCGAGGCGGTTGAAGGGACTGTAGTGCTGGCTGTGACCGACCATCAGTTTGACGCCGTTCCCCGCCGCGGCGGCGTTGATTCGGTCGCACTCGTCCGGTTCCATTGCGAGGGGCTTCTCGATAAGGATATGCTTGCCGGCGTTCGCCGCATCAACGGCCGCTCGCTCGTGCAGCCAGTGCGGCAGGGCGATGGTGATGATCTGTACATCGGCGCGGTCAAGCAACTCCCGGTAGTCCGCCACGGTCAGGCAGTCAAAGTTCTTGCTCACTTCCGCCCGCCGGTCGGCCGAGCTTTCCGCCACGCCGACGAGCCGGGCCCCGCTTGCCCGTTGGGCCGCGCGCATGTGGCTCACGCCGGCCCGCCCGTAGCCGACGACACCGACGCCTACATCTTCCTGCATTGTTCCTGCCTTCCACATCAGCGCGCCAACCACACGGTTGTCGCGCCCGCTAGTCTAGCCGCTGCCCAGCGGCAGGACAACATGCTGAACCTGTTCCAGCGTTCCGGTCTGACGACGCGCATCCGGCGTCGGCGGGGCCGCGTCGAGCCAGCGTTGGGCGGCGCCCAGGACATGGGCGGCGGGGACCAGGGTCATGCAAAGCGGCGGCTCGTAGCCGAGGCGACACTCGGCGGTGGCACGGGAATCGTAGCAGGGACTGCAAGGGAGCGCAGCGCGGATCACGGTCGCCCGGTCGGTATAGGGGCGGTAGACGCGCGGATCGGTCGGCCCAAACACGGCGACGACCGGCGTGCCGAGCGCTGCCGCGAGGTGGACCGGCCCGGAGTCCCCGGCCATGAGCAGCCGCGCCTTGCCTAATAGGGCCAGGAGACGCGGCACCGTTGTTTGGCCGGCGGCGACCAACGGTGGTACCTCCAGGCACCCGGCCAGCTCGAGCACCAGGGGCAACTCGCCGCCGGCGCCGGAGAGGACGATCCGCACGCCGTGACTGCGGACCAGGGCATTGGCGACCTTCGCCCAACTGGCGACGAGGTAGCGCTTGGCCGAGCCATTGTGCGCCCCCGGCGCCAGCACGACGTACCCGTTGGCGCAGTGATCGCCCAGAAAGGCCGTCAGCCAATCTGCTTCATCGTCTGTGGCCTTCAGGTACGGTGCAGTATGTACTGATGGCGCCCCCACCGCTTCGGCGAGGTATTCGTTCCACTGCACCTCGTGACCGAGGGGTTGGACGTAGCGCCGACCGGGTACCGCCAGGGTCAGCAACGCCGGGTAGCCTTCCTGGGCGAAGCCGACCCGGTGGCGGGCGCCGCTGGCCCAGGCCAGCAGGCAAGCGAATTCGCCGTGCATGCTCAGCGCCAGATCGAAACGCGCCTGGCGCAGGGGCGCCACGGTTCCCCATAGCTCCTGGAAGCCGCGCGGGTGTAGCCACCAGCGCGGCGTGCGAACGACGTTGGGGTCATAGGTGTAGACGGCATTCACTGCCGGACAGCGCTCCGCTATCGCCGCCGCCATCGGCGTGCAGAGTACTGCGATGTGTACCTGCGGCCAGCGAGCGCGCAAGGCGTCGATCGCCGGTAAGGTCATCACCAGGTCGCCGAGCAGGTCGACCCGGATCACGAGGATGCGCCGGATGCGGTCATCGCCCGGCGGTATCGCCGGTGGAGGGCGCAGCAGGCGCTGCGTCTTGCCGAGTATGTCGGTGAGGCGATAGAGAAAGCGCACGAGGAACCAGCGCAGCCGGCGTTTCCCCAGGCCTGACAACGTGCCGCTCGGCACTACATCCTCTACTTCGTGTACCAACTACCGCGTGCGCCAGGGTGCTTCGCAGGGAGTGTACCCGCCGGGCGCACGCCACGTCCGACGGCACCAGTCAGCAACGCCGTGCTATGATCATCCTGCTATAGTGGCGGCGTTGCGGCCAAGGGCAGTTGGCGCCAGGTGGGGGATCTGTGTTCGACTCGGTGCGACTGCGCTGGCGGTCGCGGCCGTCGCTCGTTGACGAGATACTGACGCCCACGCCAGCCGGGCCCTACCTACCGGTCACACCCGGTGTGCTGCGGGTCGCTGCCGTGCAGATGGCGCACCAGGAAACGGATGACCCGGCCGCCTGGATCGAGCAATGTGACGCGCTTACTCTGGCTGCCGCCTGGGCGGGCGCCCAGATCGTGGTTTTTCCGGCGCTCGCGCCCTGGGGGTTGGTCGATGCCCTGAGCGATGTCGAACTGGGTGCAGCGTTTTTCGCTGCGCCGGGTGACGCGCTGTCTCGCGCTCACCGCCGAAGGTATCTGCGCATTTACCCTGCCGTTCACCGTCTGCACCACCGCACATTCTCGTTTCTTGCCCATCGCTGGAAACTGACAATTGTCACGGGCGGACTGCCAGTCCCGCAGCACGCAGTGTCGGCGCTCGTGGCGGACGTCTTCACCCCCGACGGACGCACGCATCCGGGCCAGGCTTACGTTGCCTCGGGACAGCTACTGGCTATCCCCGAGCTGCCGGCGATCAGCGCCGGCGATGTAGCCCTGGCTGCCGTCATTCAGGACGATGCAACGAGCGCCTGGCTGGGTGCGGCGCTGGCAACGACGAGTGTGGACGTGCTTGCCGTGCTGCCGGACCGCGCTCCTGCGAGCATGGACGCCGGCGGCACGGCGGCGGCAACACAGACCGGCTGCTACGTGGTCCGGGCCTGCATGGTTGGCGCCTCGGGTGCTGGCGGCAAAGGTGTACGTAGCGGCGTCGTTTCGCCTTCCGACATATCGCCTGATGGCGTCATCCTGGCCCAGGCCGCCACCGACGACGGCGAGGAAGTGGTGGTCGCCATACTGGATATCGCCGCGCGTCGCAACCGTGGCGCTGCCGGCGGCGACATGGCCCCGCGCGCGGCAAGCTAGATGCGCTTTTGGCGCCGCGAATCAACCCCGCCGACTATGGCCGACGATGCCCGCCGTCGTCAGGTCGTTGCCCAGGCCCGAGCGGTGCTGGCGAAACTCCAAACGGACGGCCAACCGCCCGCCTATGTCCGGTCGTTGGAACCGTTCATCGAACAGGCGCCCGAGGTGCTGGCCCTGGGTCCGGCGCCTGCCAGCCTGACGATGCGCCTCCTCTACGGCCTCTGCACTTTTCAAGGGGAGGCGCTGAAGCGATTCGAGGCGACGTTGGCCGGGGAGTTCGCCGCCCCCTCACCAACCCTGCGCGCTGTGCTGCGCAGTGAGTTGGTGACGCTCGCGCTCGATGGCAGCCCGCTGGTCGCGGCGTTGGGCCGGGAACTGTTCAACCAACTGCGGGAACGTGGGGCCTTTGACCGCGCTGGGTAGACCCGAACTGGGCGTATGCAATACGCCCCTACGGTGCGTGGTGAGATTGCCGCTCGCGCCGGAGTATGCCTTCAGCCGAGTCCGTAGGGGCGTATTGCATACGCCCAGTTCCCTCGCATGCGCCGGTGCCGGGGGTTCTGCCAATAACGTCACGTATCGTCGGATTGCCTCGCGGACCTACTCCGACGCCGTTTCCAAACGCGACCCGAGCGTGCCGGCGCAGTTCTCCACGATGGCCACGAAGTCGGCTGGTTTGAGGCTGGCTCCGCCAACAAGGGCGCCGTCGATGTCGGGCAGTGCGAAAATCGCGGCGCAATTGGCAGGTGTGACACTGCCGCCGTAGAGGATGCGGGTGTTTTCCGCGACGGCGCCGAACAACTGCGTCAGTTCGGCGCGGATCAGGGCAGCGACCTCCTGCGCCTGCGCGGCTGTGGCCGCGCGACCGGTGCCAATCGCCCAGACCGGCTCGTAGGCGATGACGACGCGCCCGAACTGGGCGGCCAGCAGTCCGTGCAGGCTCCCTTGTAACTGGGCCTGCACAATGTCGGCGGTGCGGTTCGCGTCACGATCAGCCAGTTGCTCGCCCACGCAGACGATCGGGGTGAGGCCGTGGCGTAAGGCTGCCTGGGTCTTCCGCGCCACCACGGCGTCGCCTTCACCGAAGATGTGCCGCCGCTCGGAGTGGCCGAGAATGACGTAATCGACGAGACCGACCAGCATCGCCGCCGACACCGCTCCGGTAAAGGCGCCATGATCGACATCGTGGGCATCCTGGGCGCCGAGTTTGACCGGGCCGTTCCCCACCACGTCGCGTACTGTCGTGAGCGACAGGTAGGGCGGAAAGAGCACGCTCTCCACGTCCGAGAAGTCGCTCAACTCCGGTAGCATGGCGAGGGCGAGCGCGCGCGCCTCCACCGGCGCGGCGTTCATCTTCCAGTTGCCGGCAACGAGGGGCCGGCGCGGTACTGTCACCATTGCTTTCCGTTCAGGCTTGCGCCAATGCCGCCACGCCGGGCAACGTCTTACCCTCCAGCAACTCCAACGAGGCGCCGCCGCCCGTGGAGACGTGCGTCATTCGGTCGGCCAGGCCGGCCTGTTCGACTGCGGCGACCGACTCGCCCCCACCAACCACGGAGATGATGCCCGGCGTGTCTGCCAGCATCTGGGCAACTGCCAGCGTGCCGGCGGCAAAGGCCGGGAACTCGAACATGCCGAGGGGGCCGTTCCAGAGCACCGTTGCGCAGCGCGTCACCGCCTGACGTATCAACTCCACGCTGTGCGGGCCGACATCGAGGATGGTCCAGCCCTGCGGAACCTGGGCGACTTCCACGACCCGATGGGCGGCATCGGCCGCGAAGCGATCGGCCACAACCACGTCCACGGGCAAGATCACCTGCACATTGCGCCGCTGTGCCGCGGTCAGCGTTTCGCGGGCTACGGTGAGCTGGTCGTCTTCCACCAGCGACGCGCCGACCTGGTAGCCCTGGGCCTTCAGGAATGTGTTGGCCATTGCGCCGCCGAGCACGAGCAGGTCGATCCGGGTCAGCAGGTGTTCCAGGACGCCGATCTTGCTGGAGATCTTGGCGCCGCCGATGATGGCGCCGAACGGCCGCTTCGGCGCCCCCAGCAGGCCACCCAGGACATCAATCTCCCGCTGCATGAGCAGGCCGGCTGCGCTGGGGAGCAAGTGGGCGATCGCCTCCGTGGAGGCGTGCGCACGGTGCGCCGCCCCGAAGGCGTCGTTGACGTAAGCATCACCCAGGTCCGCCAGTTGCCGGGCAAAGGTCGGGGCGTTCGCTTCCTCTTCCGGGTGGAAGCGCAGGTTCTCCAGCAACAACACCTGGCCTGGCTGCAGGGCTCGCCCACGAGCCAGCGTTTCTGTCCCAACACAGTCGGCGGCAAACTGCACAGGCTTACCTAAGAGGTCGGCGAGGTGCACCGCGACGGGCGCCAGGCTGAGTTTCGGGTCTGGCCCCCCCTTGGGCCTGCCCAGGTGCGACATCAGGATGACCGATGCCCCATTTTCCAGCAGGTATTGGATGGTCGGCAGCGAGGCGCGCAAGCGCGTGTCGTCACCGACCGCTCCCTCAGGCGTGAGGGGCACATTGAAATCCACGCGCACCAGGACGCGCTTGCCGGCGACATCGAGATCGCGGACGCTGCGGGTTGCCATGCCTGCTAGAAGCCTTTGCCGGCCATGAAGGCGCAGAGGTCGGCGACACGGCAGGAGTAGCCCCACTCGTTGTCGTACCAGGAGATCACTTTGACCAGGTTGTCGCCGACCAGCAGCGTGTCGAGGCTGCTCACGATGGTGGAGTGGCTATTGCCCTTCAGGTCTTGCGACACCAGCGGCTCTTCGCTGTACTCCATGATGCCCTTCAGTTCCCCCTCCGCCGCTTCCTTGAAGGCTGCATTGACCTCGGCAACCGTCGTGTCGCGCTTGAGCTCGGCGGTGAAGTCGACGACCGAGACTGTCGAGGTTGGCACGCGGAAGGCCATGCCGGTAAAGATGCCTTGCAGTTCGGGGATCACAAGGCCAACCGCGCGGGCAGCGCCGGTCGGTGACGGCACGATATTCAGCGCCGCGGCACGGGAATCGCGCAAATCCGGTGACGCCACATCCAGCAGCCGCTGGGAGTTGGTGTAGGAGTGGATGGTGGTCAGCAGACCCTTGGCAATGCCGAAGCGGTCGTGGAGCACCTTCGCCACCGGCGCCAGGCCGTTCGTGGTGCAGGAGGCGTTGGAGACCACGTTGTGCTTGGCGGGGTCGTAGACCTTCTCGTTGACACCGAGCACAATCGTCAGGTCTTCATTCCTGGCAGGGGCGGAAATGATCACCTTGCGCACGCTGTCGTGACGGTGCGCCGCTGCCTTCGTGGCGTCGGTAAAGAACCCGGTCGACTCGACGACCAGCTCCACACCGGCCTCGCCCCAGGGAATCGCGGCCGGGTCGCGCTGGGCAAACACCTTGACCAGCTTGCCGTTGACGATGATGGCATCGCTCCGGGCCTCCACCGTACCGTGGAAGGCGCCGTAGTTGGAGTCGTGCTTGAGCAGGAAGGCGCTGGTCTTGGTGTCCGTCAGGTCGTTGACGGCCACGACTTCCAGTTCCGAGCCGTGTCGCTCCTGGATCGCCTTGAAGACCTGCCGGCCGATGCGGCCAAAGCCATTGATGCCGATACGCGCAGTCACCCGATTGTCTCTCCTTTATGCCCTGGGAACGTTGCCATGCACGCTCCTTGAATTGTAAGTCACACCGCGCCCGAGCCGGGACGGGCAGGCGTCCGATCGTAGAACAACTCGATCACGCGCTTGGCCAGTTTCGCCGGGTGGTGGTAGACCGGCTGATCGGGGTCAACCACGTCACCGAGCGCCAGTTGGGGCTGGTCCCGCATCCAGGCAACGCCGTTCATCGCAACGCGTTCCACGCTGCCCGGCTGCGCGGTGACGGCGCGACTATTCACTAACACGATATCAAGCATACCCGGTCCAACGTGGCGTTCAATTGCTTCCACATGGCCAAGCACGTCGTAGTGATCGGTTTCGCCCGCTTCTGTCGCCACATTACAGACGTAGACGCGCAGGGCAGCGGTGTGCCGCAGGGCAGCGGCGATACCATCTACCAGCAGGTTCGGCAGCACTGAGGTGTACAGGCTGCCGGGACCGATGACGACGAGGTCGGCACTCTGAATGGCGGCAACTGCCTCGGCGTGCGCCTCCACATGCTCGGGTTGCAGGCTGACGCGCTCGACGCGGCCGCCGGCGGACGTGATGTGGTGTTCGCCGGCCACGACCCGTTGATCGGTCAACTCGGCGTGGAGGGTCACGTCGGAGAGGGTGCTGGGCAAAATTTGACCGCGCACGTTGAGCACCCGGCTGCTCTCGCGCACCGCTTGCTCAAAGTTGCCCGTGACACCGATCATGGCGGCAATGAAGAGGTTGCCGAAGCTATGGCCATCCAGTCCCTCCCCGGAGCCGAAGCGATACTGAAACAACTTTGTCATCAGCGGCTCGACATCGGACAAAGCGACGATGCACTGGCGGAAGTCGCCCGGCGGCAGCATGCTCAACTCCTGGCGCAGCCGTCCCGAGGAGCCGCCATCGTCGGCCACGGTGACGATCGCCACCAGATTGCCTGTGTACTCCTTCAGGCCACGCAGCAGGTTGGAAAGGCCGTGTCCGCCGCCGATGCAGACAATGCGCGGTCCGCGGCCCAATTGCCGCCGCCGATAGACAAGATCGACGAGGCGATCCCCTGTCGGGAGGAACACCGAGACGATGGAACGGTTGAGTTGCACCACCGCAATGACGATGGAACCGATGCCGACAATCGCGAAGAGGACGCCGCGCGTCGGGTGATTCAAGAACTGTAAGGTCAGGTAATAGACGATCGCGGGGTAGTGTTCGACGTGGTAGATGCTCACCGAGAAGTAGGCGAGACCGAGGCTGATGAGCACGATGCCGAAGGTGAGCAACACCAGCCAGCGCTTGACGCGCATGCCGGGATACATCCACTTGAAGAAGCTCAAGGTTGGACCGCCGTCACCGCGCCGGCTCCGCCTCCGAACGCCGAGGAACGGATCACATGCCCTCCCAGAAGCAAACGCACGGTCGGTGCGGGCAAACGCCAGCGGAACAAGTATACCGATGGGGCGGTGTGCGGCCTCAGCAACGCCCTACTCTTCCTCGCTATCCGCTGTTGGCGAGCCCCTCGTACGCAGATGGCAGGCATCGTTGAGCAAGTTGAGCACCCCGCCGGAGCCGTAGACGGCGACTTCGCTGAGCGTGCAGTGGGCCACATTGTAGCGCCAATGCTGGGTGACGTCGGATTGCAGCAAGAGACAGAGGGCGACGCGCAAGGGCCCGCCGTGGCTCACCACGACCACCGTCTTGTTGTCGAACGCCGCCGCCAGTTCGCTGAGCGCCGGCTGAAGGCGTCCCGCCACCTCCAGCAGCGACTCGCCCCCCGGCATGGCGGCGTCGGCTTGATTCTCGGCCCAGGCTCGCGCTGCCGCTGGAAAGCGGGCCACCACGTCGGCCCAGCGCAGGCCCTCGGCGGCGCCGAAGTGCACCTCGCGCCAGCGAGCATCAGCCTGGCTTGGACATTGGCAGGCTTCGGCGATCATGGCGGCCGTCGCAGTGGCGCGTTGGAGGTCGCTGGAGACCACCAGGTCGACGTGGCGCTGCTGTAAACGGGCGGCCACGGCTGCCGCTTGCCGTCGCCCGAAAGGCGTCAGCTCGGTGTCCGTGTCGCCGTTGTAGCGCAGCTCCTTATTCCAGAGCGTTTGGCCGTGGCGAATCAGCAATAGGCGCAGCATGATCCCCCATCATACGGCGGCGGCGTATCTTTGCGCCGTGACGGGCGTCATACTGTGCAATTGACGGTGGACAATCGACGCCAGCGAACAACAGGCGCCGGACTGCCTGGTAGAATCGGCACGATGCCGCACCAATGGCGCGTTGTTGAGTGTCGGTTTCCGGTGAAGACGAGGAATGGTATGGCGCGCGTGCTCGCGCCGGTCATCGTCGAGGAGACGGCGCCGGCGCCAAGACGCAATCATCGGGCCGTGCGAACGGTCACTGGCGGCCTGACGCTTATGCTGCTCGACATTGGCGCCGTGATGGCGGCGTTTGCCCTCTCCTGGCACCTGCGCTTCGAAACGAATCTGCTCGACGTGCAATCGATCACCCCCTGGGTCCTCTACGCCGCCATGGGCTGGCTCTGCGCGGCGGTATTGGTCGGCACCCTGTTGTTCCGCGGCCTCTACCTCGTCAAGCGCGGCGTTTCTACCGTGGAGTACGTCGGTCGGTTGGCGGGTTCGATCACGCTCAGCTACGTGTTCACGATCACCCTGGCCACATTGCTGCTGAAGTTCGACTATCCACGCGTCGCGACCGTGCTTGCCTGGCTCCTCACTGTCCTTTTCCTCACAGTAGAGCGGTTGAGCGTGCGCCGATTTCTCTACGCCATACGGCGGCGCGGTCTGGCCCAACTCCGCGTGCTGCTGATCGGTGCGGGGGACACTGCACAGGCCATCGTGGAACGGATGGGACACACGCCGAAGTACGGCTACCTTGCCGTAGGCTTCCTCGACGACAACGAGCCCGTCGGCCGTGTGGTTGCCGGCGTGCCGATTCTCGGCACGCCGCGCGATTTGGAACGGGTGCTCCGCCAGTTCGATGTCGATGAGGTACTGATCGCCCTCCCCGGCGCGGCGCACGAAGAGATCCTGGAGTTGCTTGCCCGCATCCCGACCGACGGCATCGACGTGCGGGTGGCGCCTGACCTCTTTCAACTGATGGCGACCGCCGTCTCCATCGACGAACTGGGCGGCGTACCCTTGATCACCGTCAAAAAAGGGGCCCTGCGCGGCTGGAACCGTTTGATCAAGCGGGCGATGGACGTGGTGTTCGCGCTTACCGTGCTGATACTCGCTAGCCCGCTGATGCTGGCGATTGCGCTGCTGGTGAAAGTGACGTCATCAGGGCCGGCGCTCTACGCGCAGGAGCGCGTCGGCTACAACGGCTATCGCTTCCAGGTCCTGAAGTTCCGCTCGATGCGGGTAGACGCCGAGGCCGCCGGCCCGGGCTGGACGCGCAAAGACGACGATCGCCGCACGCTGGTGGGGAGTTTCCTGCGCCGGTTCTCGCTGGACGAGTTGCCCCAGTTCATCAACATCCTCATCGGGGACATGAGCATTGTCGGACCTCGTCCGGAACGCCCGATGTACGTGGAGCAGTTCGAGCAGATGATCCCGCGCTACATGGACCGCCACCGCGAGAAGTGCGGCTTGACCGGCTGGGCCCAGGTCAACGGCTTACGCGGCGACACATCTATCGAAGAGCGCACGCGATATGACCTCTACTACGTTGACAATTGGTCCCTACTGTTGGACCTGCGCATCATGGCCTTCACGTTGCTACGCGTTTTGCGCGACGACTCGGCATACTGAAAGCGTGAATGTCTTTCAACGCCTGGAACGGCTGCTCCAGCGCTCGGTCGAACGCCCGTTCACCCGCCTCGCCGGCAGCCGCCTGCAACCGGTCGAGATCGCCCGCGCGCTCGCCCGAGAACTGGTCGCCAACCGCCGCGTCAGCGTCGGCCACGTGTATGCCCCCAACTGGTTTCGCGCGCAACTGGCCGAGCAGGACTTTCGCCAGTGCGAGCCGTTTCTGCTCCAACTGCAGCGCGAGATCGCCCAGGACCTCATTCGGCAGGCGCAGCGCCGCAAGTATGACTTTGTTGGCGCGGTCACCGTCGAACTGCTGGCCGATGCCACCCTGCGCCAGGGCGACATCCTGGCCAGCGCGGAGATCAGGGAAACAGAGTCGACGCAGCGCCTCGGGGCACCCGGCGAGGCCCCCGTGGCCCGTACCAGCGTCTTTTCGGTGGTCAACCCGCCGCGAGTGGTAGCCGCGCCCGACGATTCGGCTCCCATTGCCCTGACCATTCGCGACGAGCGCGGCGTCGAGCAGCACCTGCAGATGGTCGGTGACGAGTTGCGGTTCGGTCGGGGCCTCGATAACGATGTCGTGCTGGACAGCCTCAGCGTGAGTCGCGAACACGCTCGCCTGCTGCGAGCCGATGGGCTTTTCATTGAGGACCTGGGCAGCCGCAACGGCACCTTCGTCAACGGACAGCGGGTGCAGCGGGCACGCGTGGTCCCTGGTGACCGCATTCGGCTGGGCGCCACAGAATTGCGCATCGCCCCATGACCGCCGATCAGGTCGTCCTCGTTGCGCTGCGCCTCGCCATGGTCGCGCTGCTCTACCTGTTCCTGGCCTGGGTGATAAGGGCACTGTGGGCGGACCTGCGGGCCGGCACGCAACGGACAGTGAGCGGTGCTTCGCCACGCCTGGTGTTTGTCGACGGCGCTACCGGTGGCCCGGCCGCCGGCGACGTTGTGCTGGTTTCCGCCGCCACAACCATTGGGCGCGCCGAGGACAACTGCGTGGTGATCGAAGACGAGTTTATCTCCGCCCACCACGCAGTCCTGCGGCGCGAACAGGGGGCCTGGTGGCTCAGTGACACCGGCAGCACCAACGGCACCTGGGCGAACGAGCGCAAGGTCGGTCGCCCGGTTGTGATCAAGGCCGGCGACACGTTGCGCTTCGGGCGATTGCGGGTGCGCTTTGAAGCCTGAAGACACGTCCGGCCTCGTCCCAGGCAACGTGTACCGGCTCGGTCTCTTCTTCGTCGGGGGGTTCCTCGTCCTGTCGCTGGCCCTTGTCTACTGGCAGGTCATCCGCGCCGCCGACGTCGGGCAAAGCCCGGCCAACCCGCGCACCGTCCAGGCGGAACGCAACGTCGTGCGCGGCACAATCGTCGATAGCCGTGGGGTGCTGTTAGCCCAGAACGACCCGGCCCATCCGGAGGTTCGCCGCTACACCGAGAATAGCCTGTCCAACGTGATCGGCTACGACAGCGTTCGCTACGGGCGGGCCGACCTGGAGGCCTCGTATAACGCCTATCTGGATGGCCAGGTTGGCGTGCTGCCCGGTCTGGCGGCGCTGGATGGCCTGCTGCACATCCCGCGCAGCGGCGACAACCTGACGCTCACGATAGATGTCGGCCTGCAGCGCCTGGCCGATACTGCCCTGGGCAACCACAAGGGCGTCGTTCTGGTGTTGCAACCGGCCACCGGCGCCGTGCTGGCCCTGGTGAGCAAGCCCTATTTTGACCCGAACACCCTTGACCAGAACTGGCAGGCGCTCAGCACGGATACCAACCGCGTGCTGCTCAATCGCGCCACCCAGGCCGTGTACCCGCCCGGCTCGACCTTCAAGCTGGTCACCGCCAGCGCAGCGCTGGAAACCGGTGCCGTGACGCCGACGACGCCGTTCACCTGCATCGGCGACTGGGTGGTGGAGGGCTTCCATGTCTCCTGCGAGAATCCGCAGATACCGACGCAACTTGATTTCCAGCGCGCGCTGGAGCTATCGGCTAACGCCATCTTTGCCCAGGTGGCCTATCATCTCGGCGCCCCGACGCTCACCAGCTATGCCGACAAGTTCGGCTTCGGCCTGGCGCCGCCCATCGGCCTGCTCGTGACGCCGAGCCAGGTGAAGGACCCCACCGCTGCCTGGAGCGGCCCGCTGCTGGCCAGCACCGGCTTTGGGCAGGGCCAACTGGAGGTGACACCGTTGCAACTGGCGCTGGTGCTGGACGCCGTTGCCAATCACGGCACGATCATGGAGCCATACCTGGTGGCGAAAGCCACGACGCCCAGCGGCACAGTGGTATACCAGCACGAGGCACAACCCTGGCGACAGGCCATCAGCGCCGGCACAGCGAGTACCTTGACTGCGCTGATGGTCGGTGCGGTGGACAACGGTTCCGGCGCGAACGCCCGAATCACCGGAGTGAAGGTGGCCGGCAAGACGGGCACCGCCCAGGTGGGCGGCGGGCAGCCGCCGCACGCCGTGTTCGTGTCGTTTGCGCCGGCGGATCGTCCGACCGTCGAGGTGGTTGTGCTGGTGGAGAATGCCGGAGAGGGAGCCACAGTGGCCGCACCGATCGCCCGGACGCTCATGGCGGCGGCCCTAAAGGGTCCACCACAATGAGTACGTTGTTCGGTTGCCTGGTGCGCCTGTGCGTCGTTGCCGCCGTCTGCCTGGCGCTCTTCGCCGGGGTGCTGTGGTTCGCCGGGGGAAATCGCGCGGCGCCGTCACCGATCGTCGCCGTGTCCACTGTCGCGCCGGTTGCACCCGCTGCGGATGTCCCCACGGCCACACCGGATGCCAATGCGGCGGCTACGGCGCGGGCGAAGCTGGCGGCAGCCGATCACACGGCGACCAGCGCGCCGCCCGGCAGCCACCAACTGGTGACGATCACCCTCAGCGAAGCTGAGGTGAACGCCATCGCTGTGCCGGAACTGGAAAGTCAGGCGAACTTTCCGTTGCAGCAGCCCTCCGTCCAGATTCTGCCGGGCCAGGTGATACTGAACGGACAGGCAGCCTTCGGCCCGACCACGCTGCCTATCGCCGTCACGGGCAGCGTTGATGTGCAGGGCGGGGTGCCGACGCTGACCGTGCTGCGGGTCCAGGCCGGCGGCATCAGCGCGCCGCAGAGCATCGTCAACCAGGTGCGCAACCAGATCGCCACCAGCCTGCGCCTGACGCCGGCCGACCTGCCCATCACCGTGCAACAGGTAACCCTGGGCAGTCATACGCTGACGGTGATGGGGGCCACGAAGTAGCGGTCAGGGCAGCACGGTCACCCTTCCAGCACGACGACCGTGTCGACTGCATCCGGCGCTGTGGCCGGCCCTTGAATCGTCACGCCGTCTCCTTCGCGCCGAACAGGCAGGGTCGTCCGCTTGCTGTCGCTCAGCAGATAGGCGTTGCTCACCGGACCCGCCGCCGCCGCTAGCACAAGTTTGCCGCCTTGCGGCCACTGGAAGACGTGCAGATAGACCTTGCCGGGCCTGGCGGTCGTGCGGCACCACTCCAGGCCTTGCAGCGGACCCGGCCGCGTGCCGTAGACCGCCTCGCCGTTGACGGCCAACCACTCACCCATGGCCCGCAACCGCTCCACGCTGGGCGGTGGGATGACGCCCTCCGCCGTCGGCCCGACGTTGAGCAGGTAGTTGCCGCCCTTGCTGGTGATGTCCACCAGCTTGTGGAGGAGGTCCGTTGGCGATTTCCAGTTGTGGTCGTAGGACTTGAAGCCCCAGGTGTCGTTGATGGTAGCGGGCGTCTCCCAGTCCTGATTGAGGGCATCGGCCGGAATTCGGTTATCACCGGCCTCGGCGTAATCGCCAACTGCATTGCCGATGCGCCCGCTCACCAGGCAGTCCGGTTGCAACTCGTGGACCAGGTCGGCCAGTTCGTGGCTCTGCTCGATCGTCATGCGCTTGGGAGTGTCGAACCAGATCAAGCAGATCGGGCCGTAGCCCGTCAGCAGCTCGCGCACCTGCGCCTTGACGTACTGCTCGACGTAGCCGTCGAAGTCCTTCTGCGCTTCCACGTAGTCCCAGTCGTTGCCGTCGCCGTTAGGATGATGCCAATCCTGCGTCTGGGAGTAGTAGAAGCCCAGCTTGATGCCTTGCTTCCGGCACTCGTCTGCCAGTTCCTTCAAGGGGTCCCGCTTGAACGATGTCGCGTCAGCGATGTTGTAGTTGGAGACGCTGGATTGGTACATAGCGAAGCCGTCGTGGTGCTTGGACGTGATGACGATGTACTTCTGCCCGGCGGCTTTGGCCATGGCCACCCACTCGGCGGCGTTGAACTTGACCGGGTTGAACTGCTTCGCCAGTTGTTCGTACTCGGCCACCGGGATCGGCGTGCGCTTCATGATCCACTCACCGATGCCGGCGATCTGTTGCCCCTTCCATTCCCCGGCGGGGATGGCGTACAACCCCCAGTGGATGAACAGGCCAAACTTGGCCTCACGGAACCACTGCAAGCGCGGGTCGTTCTGGGCCTCCGCCCGCTGTTGAGAACCCTCTCGAATCGCCTCGTTGGTCATTGCCACGTCGCTATCCTTTCGTGTCAGCTTGACTCACGCTGACGTGGAAACGGTATCATCCGACAGCCCTGTCATGCAAGTGGGCAAGGTACCTAATCGGCGTGACAACCGCAGGACTGCCGGATGATGATCTCCGTCGGCAGCACCAGTTCCCGGCCAGGCAGCGGCGCCGTCTCGTGGCTGCGCAGGCGGGCCAGACGTTCCAGCAGATAGGTCGCGCCCTGGCGGCCGATCTCCTGGACGGCCTGCGCGGCCACGGTGAGGAAGGGGAGCACCAGGGCGATCTGCGGTATCTCGTCGAAGTCGACGACAGCGATATCCCTGGGCACGACCAGACCACGGTTGCGGATGGCGGCCAGGACGCCGATGGTCAGGAAGTTGTTGGCGGCGAAGAAGGCGGTCGGCGGTTGCGCCTGCTGCAGCAAGGCGTCGGCGGCAGCATAGCCGCTCTCCACACGGAAGGGACAGCGCTGGATCAGCGTCGGGTCCAGCGGAATGCCGGCCTCGCTGAGGGCCTGCCCGTAACCCTCCAGACGTTCTGTGGCTGTGGAAATATGTTCCGGGCCGGTGATAACGGCAATGCGGCGGTGGCCATGCTCAACCAGGTGGGCGACGAGGCGGCACGCCGCCTCCGTGCTGTCACCGCGCACGGTGTCGATCTCGGCGCTCGCTGTATCGGCCTGTTGCTGCAGCGTTCGGTCCAGCACACAGACGGGGCCACAGTGCCGCCGCCAATCCAGGATGGAGGCGCCGTCATCCGAGGCCGGGGCGATCAAGATGCCGTCGATGCGCTTCCGGCGCAGCACGTCCAGATAGAGGCGTTGCTTTTCCGGGTCTTCGTCGGTGTTGCAGAGGATCAGCGAGTAGCCGGCGGCCTGGGCGGTGTCCTCCACGGCGCGGGCGATGGTGGTGAAGAAGGGATTGGTGACGTCGCTCACGACCAGCCCGAGCGTATGCGTGGCGCGGCTCTTCAGTCCCTGCGCCAGGGCGTTCGGCACATAGCCGAGTTCGGCGATCGCCGCCTCAATGCGCCGGCGAGCGGCAGCACTGACCGGCGCATTGCTGTTGAGGTACCGCGATACCGTGACGCTGGCCACATCGGCCAGGCGCGCAACATCATGGATCGTGCTCATCGCTCGCCTTGCCTTGCAATCTGTTGTTCCACGCGGACACGGCAGTGCCAATCACATGCCGGCGTGGAAACGATACCACGAATGTTCGCCAATGGGATGCCGGGCTGGTAGGGCTGTCTGACCGCCTGCGGCATGCTCGCGCCACGGTCCTGTTCACGCCCCAAGAGCACCCCAGCCAGAGGGCAATGGTGCTGAGCCGCCCGGGACTCGGACCCGGAACCAGCTGATTAAGCGTCTGCGATTGGGGGTGTCGAATGGCGTGTTCCGATGAGGATTCCCCTGTGTCTGCGGACCGCTGCGAGTTCGTACGTTTCCGCTCAGATAACCGCGGCCGAGGTTCCCCGGAGGAGCTCATCATGGAGCGAGGCGGATCGCGCAGCGCTCCTGCATGGACCGATAGGCGTCGAATACCAGGCGCAAGGTCAAGAGGTTGTCGGTGCCGGACGTTTCCGGTTCACCGTCCTCGAGCATCGCCGAGAGGAGCGAGGCCATCGGACCCAGGAAGGCATCCGGGAACCAACGAGTACTCAACGTCGGCTGAAGCCACAGGCCTCGCTGGATGCGTTGGGAGGAAAAGGCCAGGGTGTCCGTCCGGCCACGGGGGTAGTCGTAGAGTGCGCCGATGGTGCCCCGAGCCGTTCCCATGGTGCCCTCAATCTGGAAAGTCGCCGACCAGTCCTGTTCGTCCGACTGGTTGTGGTGCTCATCATGGATGACCGCTCGCAGATCAGCGGGGGAGTCATACTCCAGAACGATGACCGTGCGCGTTTCCCCCTTGGCGGGGAAACCCGGGAAGCGGGCGCCGTGTGCGTAGACCCAGGCGGGATCGCCGAGGAGGAAACGCAGACTGTCCAGATAGTGAATGCTGTGGTACATGACCTCGTGCATGCGCTTCTCCAGCAACCAGGGCCAGTTCTCCCACGGGGTCCGAACGTTCACCGTGATCGCCGCAGCGAAGGGTTGTCCCAACAGTTCCTGGCGGAGCAGTGCCTTCACTGCCCTGATACCGCCAGCCCAGCGCATCTGCTGGTTCACCGCGAGTTTGACGTGCGCGTCCTGTGCTGCCTGCACCAGATCACACGCCACTTGCCAATCCTCAGCAAGCGGCTTTTGACAGAGCAAGTGCTTCCCTGCCTGAACCGCCCGGTGGGCAACTGCCGGTTGGGCGATGGCCGGAATCGCCACGTCAACGACGAGCACGGCGGGGTCAGCGAGCAGTTCATCAAGGGTCCGGTAGACGCGCGGCAGGCCAAAATCCCGTGCCAGCGCAGTGGCGGCGTCCTGGTCCACGTCATACACGCCGCGCAGATTCAACCCGGCCCGTCGATACACGGGCAGGTGGCAGGCGCGGACGATCGCGCCGGCGCCGATGGAGGCGATGCCAACCTGCTGCGCTTCCCGTGAGATCGGGATCGGCTGGTCCAGGTCGAGTGCCTCCCGCAGGACAGCATCGCTCCGCTTTCCAGTGACGTGTGACGTTGTCAACCGTCTTCGCTCCTTTCTTCGGGAGAACGCCGCCCCTCAAAGCGATGGTCGGTCCGGTTCCAGAATGCTGGCAACGCACGCGCGCGCCTCCGCGAGGAGACTATGCGCATTCCCTTCGGACATCGTCGCGCGCTGCATCATGTCGTTGAGCACCTCGTTGATCTCCGGGTAGCGGGCAAGTCGCGGCGGGCTCTCCACGTTCGCATGCACTTGCTCGATAATCTCGTAGTACTGATAGCGCTGGCGAACCTCCGGGTCGCGCCAGGTCGACAGTCGCGTCCCATTTCCTCCAGCAAGCGTCGTGAGCCGGTCCATGGCGGGCGTGGCGAGATGGCGCAGGAATCTGTAGGCGGCGTTCACATCGCGACAACCGGAGGGAATCGCCAGCACCCAATAGATGTTGAGACTCACCGATCTGCCGCCAACGTCGTCGCCACGGGGCAGGAAGGTCGCCCGCGTCCGCCCTGAAATGCGCGAGAGGGAAGGGGTGTCGGCCACCGCCTGGAAGCCGCACCAGTTCCACATCATCGCGGCGCGCCCTGAGGCATAGTACTCGCCCGACGCCACGCTATCGTACTGCCATGGCTCAGGTTGCGTGACCCGGTGGGCATGCATAAGATCGATGTAGTACTGGAGCGCCTGCTCCCCAATCGGACTGGCGAAGGCGGGCCGGCCGTCGTGCAGGAGTTGTCCGCCGCGAGTCCACAGGTGCAGCAGGAAATCGTAGACGTTGTTATGCCCATCGGCTTTGGCCGCGACCACACAGCCATAGAGGTCGCGCTCTGGACGGGTAAAGAAGCGGGCAACCTCAAGGAATGCCGACCACGTCTGCGGTGGCTGCAGCGCATGCCCGGTGCGTTGCTGAAACCGAGCTTGCTCGTCTGGATCGTCGAAGAGGTCAGTACGGTACATAAAGACTTCCGGGCCGTCGTGGTAGGGGAGGCCATAGATCCCGCCACCGTCGGCTGTTTGTAAGGCGCGCATGGAGGGTGACCAGCCCTGTGGCCAATCGGGCGGCGGATCTGCCGCGAGCAATTCATTGAGTGGCTGGAGCAGACGCAACTGCATGAGTTCCGGCAGCCAGTCGGTGGGAGCCATCACGAGGTCGTACCTGCCCGACCGGCAGCCGTCGCCCCGCGTCAACTCTCTATAAAGATCCTGCACGTCGAACGGGGCCATGGCGAGGGCAAAGCCGGGAACGAACTTGGCGTAGGCCTGTGCCTGTTGGGTCAGCGCTCGCTCAAAGCCGCCAAATTGGCGATAGGCGAGGGAAAGCGTCCCTGTGGCGGCCATACATCGCTCCTTCTTCCCCATGCGGACACCGCCCAAGTGCGCTGCACGGTCGGTACCAGGCCGTATCGGCCAGGCCTCACGCTGCACATTCAGGACGCCGGAGCGCCGCCCGTGCGCTCCAGACTGCTCCGATAGAGCCAATCGAATCGGTCCAGTAGCTCATCAGGCTCCCCTCCTTCGCGCAAAAAGCGGTGGAGGAGGTGCCCCAGTTCGTCCTGAAAAGCCGGATACCCAGGATAGCGGGGGCGCAGATAGGCCAGTTCGTGCGCTTCCAGGGTAGCGCTAAAGAAACCGCCCGTGGCAGCATTCACGAGCGGATCGACCCAGGCTTGCCGATTGCCCGGCTGCCCGCCGGCGAGGACGTAGCCCGTGCGTTGCCAGGTCGGGTCTGCGGCGAGCCGGGCGAAGCGCACGGCCGCTTCGACGTGCTGGCAGCGTGCTGATATAGCAAGGCCAGCGCCGCCGAGGAGCGAGCCGCGCGGTCGGCTGCAGGGTGGCATGACGGGCGGGGGCCCGAACCGGCAGGGATGGCCCTGCTGGTTCGGGCGGCTGTAGTTGGAGTAGCCGAAAACGAGCGGAATGAAGGCGATCGAATCGGACGCGCTCAACTGCTCCAGCGCCGTTGGGGGATCAAGTTGCAGCGACGCCGGATGCGCGGCGCGCAACAGGCCTATCAGCCAATGGAGGGCGTCGCTGCCCTGTTGGCGGGAAACGACGTGGTCGTTTGCTGCCATGGGTGTCTCGCCCCTGGCCGCGCAGAGCGTCAAGAAACAGGAGATGGCGTTCACCGGTGTCAGGGGAAGGGCCAAACGCGTTGGGAACGTCTGTGCGAACTGCAACACCTCCGGCCAGGAACACGGTGGGGAACAACCCAGTGCTGCCAGGAGGTCGGGGCGGTACGCGCTCACCTGTGTCGCCGCATCGATGGCCAACGCCCACTGGTGTCCACCATATCGGTAGCTCGCATGGCTCTGTCCAACGCTGTCTGTCGCTTGCTCCGTCAGAAACGGCGCCGGCAGCACCGTTTCCAGGGGAAGCAGGCTCTGCTCCAGAGCGACGGTGCCAACAAAGGGATGGTCCAGGACGAGCAGATCGAACTCTCCGGCAAGCGCTGAGAGGGGCTGGGCGCCAAAGGCGTGCAGTGATCGGGCCTCCCAGCGGATCGAAAGCGAGGGATCCGCCAGTTGGAGGACGTGGGCCGTGGCGACCAGCGGAGCAAGCCCGCGCGGGTGGTCCCAGGTTATACCGCGAAGTTCAATCATCGGCTCGCTCCTCCGGTCTGAGGTCGGCAGTGGATCATGGCCGCCCGCCTCACTCAACGTCGTCACTCGTGGTCGTCGAGCCTAGCTTCCGCTGACGGCGTGGCTTACCAACCGACGCTCGGGTGATGAGCTCCACGGGCAGCACGATCTCCTGCGCTTCCAGCGGCCGGCCCACCTGTATCCCCTGCTTGAGCAGCCGACCCGCCAGTTCGCCCATCAATTCACGAGGAGTGTGGACACTCGTGAGCGCAAAAGGGGAGAGCGCCGCGAGCGGACCATCATCGTAGCCGACGAGACTCAGATCGCGCGGAACGCGCAGCCCCTGGCGCCAGAGTGCCTCAATGATGCCGACCGCCTGCGTGTCGCTATCGGTGAAGAGCGCGGTGACCCCCGTCCTCTCAGCAAGCAGGCGCTCACCCAGACTGATGCCGTCCGGTATACGTAAACCGGCCTGAAAGCTCCATTCAGGTAGCGGCGTGATGCCGGCCTCGCCAAGTGCTTGCAGGTAGCCATCGTGCCGACGGCGCGACGTCGGCAAGTCAAGGGCGAGGCTGACGTGGCCGATGCGCTCGTGCCCGCTCTGGAGCAGCAGATTGGTGGCGAGGTAGCCGCCCCGGAAGTTGTCGGATACCACCACGCTGTGCTTCGCCTGGCGGGGCCCGCGATTGACAAAGACGACCGGCGTGTCGCGGCCGAAGTGATCCAGCGAATCCACATGCACGGTCGACACGATGACACCGGCCACGCGGGATTCTTGAAGATGCGCCAGGGCGCGGCGCTCGCGCTCGGGGTCGTCGTCGGTCGTCATGACCACGAGCGCAAAGTCGTCCGCGAGCGCCTTTTCGACGCCGCGGGCGAGATCGGCATAGAAATCGTGACTGATACTCGGCACCACGATGGCCACCAGCGTGGAGCGGCCAGACACCAGTGAACGGGCGACGCCATTCGGGTGAAAGCCCGTCACCTGCACGGCTTGTTCGACAGCGTCACGGGCGCGCCGGCTGACATTCGGGTGCTCCGTCAGCACCCGTGACACCGTGGACCGTGAGACCCCAGCCCGTCGCGCCACATCAAGTATCGTCACCCCTGGTGTCTTCCGTCGTGCTCCATCGCGCACTGGTGCTGCTCCTTGCCGAGGCGGTCCTGCATGGCGTGCCTTTCTAGTTGTACCAGTGCTGGCCGTGGGTGCCAAATGCCCCATCCGTAGCCAGGATGACGCCCACCTTAGACATGGTTCAAGCCAGGCGCGGTACGATGTGACAGTTTGGGGCCGTGTACCAGAGGGAAAGGCCGTCAAACTGTCACACCCGATTGAACCATCCCTTAGGCATGGTTCAAACCGACTTTACACTTTGGCCGCCCTTCCCTCTGGTAGACCGTCCCAAACTGTCATGTCCGTCCGAGCGCGGGCTGAACCTTGTCTTAATGGTGGGACCGATCCCAACGATTATACGGCATGGTGCAGCGCATGGCAAGGCGCCGGATACGATACCCGTCGACGCCGAAGCACCTATTAGGCGTGAACCCCCTTGCCCCCTTGCCGAGGGGTCTTGACAGAACTGGCCGCGGCTGTTATTATCCGCCCAAGTTGTCCAAGATGATGGGAACGATCCCATTTCAACGGCGGACGTGGTTGCATGGGTTCCGTTTCCTCTGTCGTGAAAGGCAGTCAACCGTGGACGAGGCGATAGCGCGAACGGGGCTCTGGATTGATCCGTCCTACGGTAGCCGTCCCCGGCGGCCATGGCGGAAGATCCACCTCGACTTTCATAACAGTCGGCATATGCCGCATATTGGGGAGACGTTCGATCCCGATGCCTTCGTGGAAACACTGCGTCAGGGGCACGTCGACGCCGTCACCGTCTTCGCCAAGGACATGCATGGCTACTTCTACTATCCGAGCGTCTTCGGTCCCGTTCACCCAGGGTTAAGCCGTGATTTGCTGGGCGAGCAGGTGGCAGCATGTCGAGCGCACGGCATACGGGTGTATGCCTACTACTGTGTGACATGGGATAACTACCTCGCGGAGCATCATCCAGAATGGTTGGTGTGGAAACGCGACCGGACGACCTACCTGCCACGCTTCGGTGAACCACCGAGCTGGACCGCGCTGTGCCTCGCCAACGACGACTTTGTGCAACTCGTGCTCGAGCACTCTCAGGAGATTCTCCAGCGCTACCCGATTGATGGCATTTGGTACGACATGCCGATGCCGCGCGGTGGAGAGTGTTTCTGTCCGACGTGTTTAGCGGCATTTCGCCTCACCGGCGAGTCGCCCTTCGACGAGGCCGCCCAACGCGTGCATAAGCAGCAACTCCTGACCACCTTCCTGCGACGCAGCGCGGAACTGGCGCATACGCTCCGGCCGGGCTGCCAGGTGGACCAGAATAACCAGACCAACCTCGGTCTCCCGGAGCGTGCTACCTTCCTCGATAACATCGACATCGAAGCGTTGCCGACGGGCGGCTGGGGCTACCTCTACTTTCCGGTGAATGCCCGCTACGCCCGCACTCTTGGTACGTCGATCTGTGGCATGACCGGGCGTTTTCAAAAGTCCTGGGCGGACTTCGGCGGTCTGAAACATCCCACGCAATTACGGATTGAACTGGCCGGCATCGTCGCCCAGGGTGCGCAGTGTGGTATCGGCGACCAGATGCCGCCGTCAGGCCGGCTTGATGCGGCGGTCTACGAAACCATTGGTCAAGCCTACGCCGAGATTGAGCGCCTGGAACCGTTCCTGGAGGGAGCCGCGCCAGCGGTCGAAGCGGCGATTGTCGTCGGCGGGCTGCCGCTCACCGATATCGGCCGCCCCACGACGCCACTCGCTCGTAGCGTTATCGGCCTCACGAAACTGCTGATTGAGCAACGCCTGCAGTTCGACGTGGTGGAAGTGGACGCACCCTTTGAGCGTTACCGCCTCTTGCTCCTGCCGGACTGGCTCCGTGTCGACGTTCGCCTGGCCGAGCGGCTCAACCATCATCTGGCAGTCGGCGGTGCGGTGCTGAGCCTGGGCCGGTCGCTGCGTTGTGAAGAAAGTACCCAACCCTGGCTGGCCGACCTCGGGCTGACATTTGTCGGCGAGTCACCGTACCAGCCCTGTTACCTGTGCGTCCGAAAGGACAGTGGGCTGGACGTGCCGCCCTACGAATATGCCCTCTATTCCGGGGCAGACTACTGGCAAGAGAACCGTTCTGACGCGAAGGTGCTCGCCCGCCTGGGCGAGCCCCTCTTCCAGAGGAGTGGGGAGCACTACACGAGCCATGCGCAGACGCCCTTTGATCATGCGACGGAGTACCCGGCCATCATCCAGCGCGACCGCTTTGGGGCGGTGACGTTCCCGCTGGGGACGAGCTACGATCAATATGGCTACTGGGTGTATCGGAAGCTATTTCAACAGCTCGTCCAGGCAGTCTACCCCCAGCAATTTGTGCGCAGCAGCGCGCCCCTCAGCGCCGAACTGAGCGTGACCTATCAAACTCGCGCCGCGGGCCGCCCGGCGCGCTACCTGGTCCATATCGTCAATTGCTCGCCGTTGCCGCGCGTGGGCGAGCATCCCCAGTACTTCGAGGATCCCACCCCCTTGCCGGCCTGCACGGTGGACCTGCACCTGGAGGCGCGCCTCACGCGCGCCTACGAGGCCGTGACGGGCGCAACCTGTCCCCTCGAGCCGACCCCAGATGGCTGGCGCGTCCACGTGTCGCCGATGACGACCAATGCGCTGCTCGTCCTCGAGGAGCAAGCACCGGAGGGGGAGCTGTGAGTCGGGGTGACGTGCGGATGGGCGCCAATAGAGCGATGGAGTGGGAATGATGCCCATCGCCTTACCGCTTGAAGGGTTACTCGTCGTTGACTTCAGCCAGTTTCTGGCTGGTCCATCCGCCAGTCTGCGCATGGCTGATTGGGGAGCACGCGTCATCAAGGTGGAGCGCAAAGTCGGCGGAGATGCCAGTCGCCAGTTAGTCCTGGCGAAGCAGCGCCTGGGCCAGGACAGTTTGCTCTTTCATACCATCAATCGCAACAAGGAGAGTTTGGCCGCCGACTTCAAGGATCCGGCGGACCTCGCCATCGTGCGCAACCTTGTGACACAGGCCGACGTCCTGATCCAGAGCTTTCGGCCCGGCGTGATGGAGCGGCTCGGACTGGGCTACGAGCAGACGCTGGCCGGGAACTCCCGGCTGGTCTACGCCTCGGTCAGCGGCTACGGCTCGCATGGGCCTTGGCGAGCCAAGCCGGGACAGGACCTCCTCGTGCAAGCGGTGTCGGGCCTCGCCTGGCTCAATGGGCGCGCGGAGGATCCACCCACGGCCATCGGGCTGTCGATCGTCGATACCCTGGCCGGTTGCCACCTCCTGGAGGGGGTACTGGCCTGTCTCGTGCGGCGTGGCATCAGCGGCCGGGGCGGGCGGGTCGAGGTGAGCCTGCTGGAGTCAGCGCTCGACTTCCAGTTCGAGGTCTTGACAGCGTTCCTGAATGATGGGGATGCTTCGCCGCGACGGAGCACACTCGCGGCGGCCCATGCCTACATCCCTGCGCCCTACGGCATCTATGCGACGGCTGACGGCTACCTGGCCCTGGCGATGACGCCGGTGCCGGACCTTGGCGAACTCATCGACCTACCGATCCTCCGGAACTATACGTCACCGGACTCCTGGTTTGACAAGCGGGACGCCATCAAACAGTCCATTGCGCTTCGCTTGCGGCAGAAACCGACACGGCATTGGCTCGACCTGCTCGAACCTGCCGGTGTCTGGTGCGCCGACGTTTACGACTGGGAACGGCTCGTGAAAGAGGAAGCCTTCCAGGCCATCGATATGGTGCAGGAGGTTGGTAGTGGAGAATGCCGCTTCCGCACGACGCGTTGCCCGGTGCGCATCGATGGCGAGGTCCTGAAATCGCCGGTCGCGGCGCCACGGCTGGATCAGCACAGGCCACTGGCGGGTGAAGATACATGAGCGTTATCACGACCTACTTCGAGGACTACGTGATTGGCGCCACGCGCCAGACGATCGGACGCACCATCACGGAAACCGACATCGTTTTGCACGCCGGTCAGACAGGCGATTTCTTCCCGCATCATATGGATGCCGAGTGGTGCAAGACGCAGCCGTTCGGGCAGCGTATCGCACACGGGACGTTGGTGCTTTCCGTTGCCGTCGGCCTCACAGCCGATCGCATCAACCCGGTAGCTTTCAGCTACGGCTATGACCGCATTCGCTTTGTCAAGCCGGTCTTCATCGGGGACACGGTCCACGTTGAAGCGTCCATTCGGGCGATGCGCGACGATCCCAAGCGGCCGGAGCACGGTTTCGTAGACGAGCAGTGCATTGCTCTGAACCAGCGCGACGAAACGGTGCTGGCCTTCACCCACATTCACCTTGTCAAGAAGCGGCAATCATGCGATACTCTACCCGCCCATGGAACTGATTCCACGGACTGATCCCACTTGCTACGACGGGTCGGCGGTCGCCGTAGCTCTCAAGAAGGGGGGCAACTGCGCAGAATAAGGGATGCCAGCTTGATGCTGGCCTTCGGCCGGATCACCATGATGCTGGCCAGTTTCTCCGTTCCGAATGTGAAAGAGAGGCAGTCGAATGAAGCACCAAGTCCATAGTCGGCGCGCGGTACTCCGGGCGTGTGGAGCGGCCGGTCTGCTCCTGACCACGTCGTTGCTGGCCGCGTGTGGGGTCGGCGGCGCGGCCAACGTCGCCCCCGCCCCGGCCACCAGCAATGTGACATCGAGTGCAGCACCCCAAGCCGTCGCATCGACGGCGCAGTCGTCAGTCGCCACGGTAACACAGAGCTCGGCGGCAGCGAAGGCGCCCGCGTCCGGCCAGACGGTCATCCGTACAGCGCACTCCTGGGATGCCGTCTTCTGGAAAACGCAGCAGGCCTTCGACACCAACTTCATGAAGGAGCATCCCGACATCAAGATCGAGGCGGATAACGTGCCCTGGGGGCAGCACGTGACCAAATTCTCCACCGAGCTCGCGGGCAACGCCGCCCCGGATGTCCAGTACTGCCAGTTCGCCGACGCCCGTCACTTCATCTACGAGGGCGCGTTCATCAACGAGCAGCCCTACATGAACAAGAACGCGGAGTTCTCGCTCGACAACTTCACCCAGGTGTCCCTCCCCACCTACCGCTACAAAGGCGACATATACATCGTCCCCTACGACACCGGGCCGCTGATCATCTTCTACAACGTCGACATGTTCAACAAGTTCGGGGTCCCGCTGCCGAAGACTGACTGGACCTTCGACGACATGCTCGCCGCGGCGGTGAAGCTCACGCAGGGAACCGGCGTGAATCAGACCTGGGGCTACGAAGGGAGCCCCGGCAACTTCGGCGGCGAGGCCAACACCAACTACACCATGCCGTTCGGCGCTCGCTTCCTGGACAAGGACGAAGTGACCTTCATGGCCGACACGTCGGAAGCGGCCACGGCGTTGCAGTGGTGGGCCGATCTGCGCCTGAAGTCCAAAGTGAACCCGACCCCCGCCGACACCAAGGTCGTCGCAGGCGATCCCTTCGCCTTCAACAAGACCGCCATGATGTATTCCGGCTCCTGGTCGGTGCCCTGGCTGCACGAACAGGCCAAGTTCCAGTACGATGTCGCGCCCTTCCCGGCCGGCCCCAAGAAGCATGTCACCGCCGCGGAAGGCTCCGGCTACGGCATCACCAAAGACAGTAAGGATCGCGACGCGGCCTGGACGTATCAGAGCGCCTACCTGGGCGAGAAGGGCGTCGAGTTCATGTGGGGTGAGACCGGCCGGGGCAGCCCGGCCCGCAAGGCCGCCTGGCAGTCCTACTTCAAGTCCCCGCTCGCTCCCAAGAGCGCCAAATTGATCTACGACGCCCTGCTCACCTATGGCGACGGGGCCGACGTGATCCAGAGCCCCAACGGCGCGGAGATCAGCCGTGTCGCCGGGCAAAGCTGGGACCTGGTCCTCCTCGGGCAGATGGGCGCCAAGGACGCGCTCAGCAGGATCGGCACGGAGCTCGGCCCGGTCCTCGAAAAGAACAAGCCCTACGTGGGGCTCTTCGGCTAACGGCCGCAGCACCATCGCGCCCCGAGACACGGCCGATCGGCCGCTGCTGGTCACGCTGGTGGCGGGAGGGGGACGGAGCAGGTCCTCTCCCCCCTCCCGCCGGGACGCTCTAACTCAGACTGCCGGCCATTCGACAGAGAGGGCAACACATGCACGCGATGGCACGCCCGGCGGCGACGGCCCGCGCCCGCCGCCGCGGCATAACGCTGCGCGAAGAGGTCGAGTTTTTCCTGTTCGTCGGCCTGTGGCTCATCGGCTTCCTCGTCTTCAATGCCGGACCGATTCTGGCGACGATCGTGCTCAGCTTTACGCAGTGGTCCATGGTCAAGGCGCCGGTGTGGATCGGCCTGTCGAACTACGTCACCCTGATCACCAACGACCCACTCTTCTACAAAGCGCTGCTCAACACGATCTACTACACAGGCGTGAGCGTGCCGCTGGGGATGATCCTGGCCCTGCTCATCGCCATGCTGATGAACCAGAAGGTGCGGGGCATCTATCTCTTCCGCACCATTTTCTACCTGCCCTCCGTCATCTCCGGCGTGGCCGTCGCTATCCTCTGGGCCTGGCTGTTCCACCCCCAGTTCGGTCTTATCAACTTCTTCCTGGGACTCTTCGGCATTCAAGGCCCGGAGTGGCTGTTCAGCCTCACCTGGTCGATGCCGGCGATGATCATCATGAGCCTGTGGAGCATCGGCGGGTCGATGCTGATCTACCTGGCCGGGCTGCAGAGCGTCCCAGGGCATCTCTATGAGGCGGCGGCGATCGATGGCGCGGGCGTGTTCACCAAGTTCCGGCACGTGACCATCCCGCTCATCAGTCCCGTAATCTTCTTCAATCTGGTGCTGTCCATCATCGGCTCCTTCCAGGTGTTCACCAACATCTACGTCATGACCCAGGGTGGGCCGGCGAACTCGACCCTGGTGTACGTGATCTACCTCTATCAGAAGGCCTTCCAGGACTTCAACATGGGCTACGCGTCGGCGCTGGCCTGGATCCTATTCCTGGTCATCATGTTCTTCACGGCCATCCAGTTCATTTTCGCGCCGCGCTGGGTCTATTATGAAGGCGAGCAGAGGAGATAGGCGATGCAGAACATCCAGGCCGCCGCCACGTCGTCCGCGGCGACGCGCCCCCGCGCGATCGCGCGGCCGCGGCTGGTGGCTACCCTGATTACCTACGTGTTGCTCGTCGCCGGCAGTATCGTGATGCTCATCCCGCTGATCTGGATGGTCTCGACCGCGCTGAAGCCGCAGAACGAGGTGTTCACCTTCCCGCCGCAGTTGATACCGTCGCGCTTCGTCTGGAGCAATTTCCTCGACGGCTGGACGATCCTGCCCTTCAACACCTATCTGAAGAACACGCTCATCATCGTTACCAACAATGTGGTCGGCAATCTGGTGTCCTGTAGCCTCGCAGCTTTCGCTTTCTCGCGCATGCGCTCGCGCTTCCGCGGTGTTTGCTTCGCGCTCATGCTCTCGACGATGATGATTCCGCAGCAGGTGACGCTGATCCCGACGTTCATCCTGTTCAAGTACCTGGGCTGGGTGAATACGCTCAAGGCGCTCACCGTGCCGGCCTGGTTCGGTTGGCCCTTCTTCATCTTCCTGCTGCGTCAGTTCTTCATGACCCTCCCCCTCGACCTCGACGATGCCGCCCGCATCGACGGCTGCTCGACGCTACGCATCTTCTGGAACATCATCTTGCCGCTGGCCAAGCCGGCGCTGGCGACGGTGGCGATCTTCTCCTTCATGGCGAACTGGAACGACTTCCTGGCGCCGCTCATCTACCTCAACTCGCCAGACAAGTTCACGCTGGCGCTGGGGTTGCTGCTGTTCCAGGGGCAGTACTACACCAACTTCCCGCAGATGATGGCGGTCTCCCTGCTGGTCCTGCTCCCGCTGCTGGTCGTGTTCTTCGTCGCCCAGAACCTGTTCATACGCGGTATCGCCCTGACGGGGATGAAGGGCTAATCAGCGGCTGGCGGGCCACGTATGGCTAATCGAACACGCCCTGAGCAAACCAGACTTCGCCTTCCCGGTAGACCAGATACACGCGGCCCAGGCGGGTTGCGACCTGAAAGTAGTCGCGTGCCGCCGCGCCGGCACCCCACCAGCGCTCGTCCAGCCGCCAGGGACCGGCGCAGACGGTGATCGCTTCCTGGCCGCGGCCGGCGCTGAGCGCGGTCAGCGCGCCGTCCTGCTCACGCACCTGCACAGCATAGGGCGGATCGAACAGCCGGAGCGCCGGCGCATGCCGACCGGCTGTGCCGTCCCATGGCGAAGGTCGGCCATCGGCCATCACAGGCAGCGGCAGTGGTTGGACACGGGCAGCCGCCGGGCTGGGGGGGCCGGGCGATGGCAGGCGGCCTGTCCCTGTCGCGTGGGCGCCTGTTACGTCCGACCGGCGGGGCGTTTTACGCGGGGCCAGCGCTTCGGGCCGATATGGCGCCCAGGTGAAGGATTCTTCCGGGCGGCGGCCGGCGGCCGGTATGGCGCGGCGCACGCTCTCCGGGCCGAGCAGCGCTTCCAGTCGCTCGATGGCGCCCAGGACGTTGCGCTTGCCGGCCCGGCCGGCGCTGAACAGGTCGAGCGCCTGCCCGACCGCGGGGATCAGGCCGTCCAGTTGCAACTCGAACTGCGTGATGCCGCCGCCAAAGAGGCGCCCACCGGCTTGCTCCGCTGCCAGCAGGCGTCGCTCGAGGTTCCAACGCAGCAGGTCGCGCAGCCGCGCTGCCGAGGCCGAGGGTTCTGCTGGACGCAGGGTGAGGGTCACGTCCCCCCCTCCGTCGCAGCGGCAGCGCAGGCGCAGCAGACCGCAGAGCCAGCCTGCATGCGCCAGTTGCGCGCAGAGGTGGTCCAGATGGCGCTTCAGCGTGAAGACCAGCGGCTCCAGGCGTTCCTCTGCCGGCTCAAAGCGCTGGGTCGCCGTGGGCGGCTCCAGGAGGCGTCGCGGCTGTAACGGCGCCGGATCAAGGCCGCGCGCCAGCATATGCGCCTGCGCCGCCGCCGGACCGTAGCGCACGACGACATCGTTGTAGGGCAGGCGATCGGCGTAATCGCCGATGGTGCGGATGCCCAGGAACTGCAGTCGCCAGCGCCAGGGTTCCAGGTCGGGCAGGTGCTCAACCGGCAGGGGGGCCAGAAATTGGCGTTCGCCGCCGGGCGGGACGACCAGCACCGGCGCACCGTAGGCGGCGGCCACACGCGCGCAGAAGCGGCCGCCGGCCAGGCCGACGCGCACCTGCGCCGTCAACTCGCCTTCGACAGTCGCGACAATCTTCTGGGCCAGGGCCTCCTCCGAGGCGTAGTGCTGCTCCAGTCCGGCGGCGTCGAACAGCAACACACCGGGCCGGATGCTCTCCAGGTTGGGGCTGAACAGTTCCAGCAGGGCCAGCAGTTGCTCCTGGACCGCCTGTTCCGCCTCCTCGGCGGCAGGCAGAAAAACGGCGTCGGGGCAGCGCAGTTGGGCCTCGCGCAGCACCATGCCGAGGCGCACGCCCACCGCCTTCGCCTCCGCCGAAAAGGCAACGACCGTCCGCCGCGCGTCAGCCGGCGTCCCGCCGACGATCAGCGGTCGCTGCTGCAACTCCGGCCGCCGTCGGCGCAGCACCCAGACGGGGAACTGCGGAACCCACAGGCAGCCGATCCGGCGTGCGACCATGTGTTTGCCCCTCCTGGATAGAGAGTATAGAACTATAGTTCCACAACTCAAGGAGGGGTGAGCAGGTAATGCGTTGTCTCTTTGCCTGACAAGCGCAGCCATGCGGGCAGCGGAGGAGACCCCTTCCGGCTCGCACTACTCGCCAGGGTTCCCCCTGACGGGAGAAACCTT
>DHIZ01000307.1 GCA_002404055.1 Chloroflexi bacterium UBA4733 | reverse complement strand
ACCGGCCAGTGGGCCGACCTGCCGTTGGAAACCGTGGCGCAGAAGGCCGCGGAGTGGGGCTACGACGGCCTGGAACTGGCCTCCTGGGGGGACCACTTCGACGTGCTGCGCGCGGCGAAGGACACCGCCTATTGCGAAGAGCGCAAGGCCCTACTCGCTAAATACAACCTGAAGCTGTTCGCCTTCAGCATCCACCTGGCCGGGCAGATCGTCTGCGATGAGCCGCTGGACGAACGGCACGACCAGCTCGCGCCGCCCGAGCTGAAGGGCCAGCCGGACGCTATCCGCCGCTGGGCCACGGAGTTCTGCATGGCCGCCCCGGCTGCTGCCAAGAACATGGGGGTGCAGGTGGTGACCGGCTTCACCGGCTCGCCGATCTGGCACCTCTGGTTCCCCTTCCCCCCGCAGGTACCGGCGCAAATTGAAGCCGGCTACCAGCAGTTCGCCCAGCGCTGGAACCCGATCCTGGACGAGTTCGGCAAATACGGCGTCAAGTTTGCGTTGGAGGTCCATCCCAGCGAGATCGCCTACGACACCTATTCGGCCGAGCGGACGCTGGAGGCCATCGGCCGGCGGCCGGAGTTCGGCTTCAACTTCGACCCGAGCCACCTGGTCTGGCAGGGGATCGACTCGGCGAAGTTCATCTACCGCTTCGCCGACCGCATCTACCACGTCCACGTCAAGGACGCCAAGGTGCTGGTTGACGGGGACAGCGGCATCCTCTCCTCGCACCTCAACTTCGGCGACCGTCGCCGGGGTTGGGATTTCGTGTCGCCGGGCCACGGTGACGTGCAGTTCGAGCCCATTATTCGCGCCCTCAACCGCACCGGCTACGACGGGCCATTATCCGTGGAGTGGGAGGACTCCGGTATGGATCGCCTGCACGGCGCCGCCGAGGCGGTGCGCCTGGTGAAGGGGTGGGACTTCGCGCCGTCGGCCCTGGCCTTCGACGCGGCGTTCAGCCGCTGACCACGGTGGAAACTGGCGGCCGGTGTGTACGATGAGTGAGCCGCCGGCGAGCCCCGCCGTTGACTTCTACGCCGAACTGGCGCCGCGTCTGGCCGACGACGAGCAGCGCCGACTGCTGCGCGCGCTGCTCGACCGCCTGGCGGAGGGCGCTGGCCCGGCGGTGAAGGAGGAGATACGTGTACGCCTACGAGCTGTGCTTGGTGAAGGCGCCTGATGGGCTTCCGGCTGGCGCGCCTGGAGGCGGCGGGTTTCCGTGGCATCAACCAGCCGTTTGATCTCGCCTTGGCGGAGGGGCTCACCGTCATCGCCGGCGGCAACGGCGCCGGCAAGAGCAGCCTGCTCCAGGCTGTGGAATGGGCACTGTTCGGCACCCTCCCCGTTGGCGGCCAGGCCGAGTTTCGGCGGGAGGATGCCCTGGTCAACGCCTTCAGCACCGCCAGCCGCGCCCTGGTGCGCCTGACGCTGACCGACGGCGAGCAGGTGATGACGCTGGAGCGCACGCGCCGCCTGGGACGCAGCACCACCGCACGGAGCGACCTGGTCGTCAGCAGCGGTGGCGAGGTCTGGCGCGATCCTGCTGGCCAGGAGGCCATCACCCGCCTGCTGGGGGTTTCCGTCGCGGAGTTTCACTCGGCGGTCTACCTACCGCAGGATGCCAGCCGTTCGCTGGCCAGCGCTGAACATGAGGAACGGTCAGCGACGATCGACCGCCTGCTGGGCATCGCGGCGCTGCGCGACCTTGCGGAAAACCTCGCCATCAGCCAGGTCAGCCGGGAAGTCAACCGGCTGGCGCAACAGCTTGAGGCGCAGCGTGCCGGCGGTCTGACCACGGCCGTGGAACTGCGCCTGCTGCTGACCCAACGCGAGGATGCCTTGCGGGACCGGCAAATCAATGCTGTCCAGTTGAGCACACGCAGCCTGGAAGACTTGCTCGCCCAGGTGGCAGCGACGTTCGCGACAGGGATGACCGCCCTGGGGCTGCCCCCTGCGACGTTGCCGGCGTCGCGGTCGGCCCGGCTGGCGGAGCTTCGCCGTCTGCTGCCGGTTTTCCAGCGCCGCCGGGAGGAAGCCGTGCGCCAGGTGCAGGAGCAACGGGCCCAACTGGCCGTGGCTCTGGCGCGCCTGGACCCCGAGCAGTCGGTACCAGCGCAGGATGCTGCGCTGGTACCGACTGCACCGGAAGACCTGCAGGAGGAGCTGGCGAACGTCGAGCAACGACTCAGCCGCGCTCGGCAGCGTGAAGCGCAGCGGCAAACGTTGCAGCGGGAGGAAGCCGAAATCAGCGCCGCCATGGCGGCCGCCGAGCAGCGCTTGCACAGCGTCCAACAGAGTGTAGGCGCCGATAGCGAGGTGACGCTGCTACGCCTGCAGCGCGAGCTGGAAGCATTGACGTCCGAGGGAAGGCGCCTGCGCAGCCGGGCGACGTTGCTCAACGACGCGCTGGAAACCCTCCAGGGCGGCCTACAAGACCGCTGTCCGGTGTGCGATCAGCCGATGAACCAGGCAACGGTGCTCCAGCACCTGCAGGCGGAAATCGCTTCCCATCAGGACGCGCGCCGGCTGGAGGAACTGCGCCGGCGCTACCGGGGGCAAGATGAGCAACGTCGGCGGCGCCTGGAAGCGCAGGCGAGCCTGGAAGCTGCACAGTCCGAGGTGGCGGCCCGCCGCAGCAGCCTTGCTGCCGTTCGCACTGCCTGGCGTGCCATGCTCGATGATGACGCCGGCAGCGCCACGCTGGCTGCGCTGCCGGCGCAACCTGACTCGTCGCCGGCGCTGGAAGCGCGGCGCGCCGAACTGCGCGACGCGCTGCGCCTCCAGGAACAGCAGCACCAGGTCCAGCGCCAACGCTCCGCCGCCCAACGAGCCGCCGCAGCGACGCTCGCTGATCTCGTCAGCACCCCGACGGGCGCCGCCGAGCGTGACCTGTCGCGTCTGGCCGGGGTTCGCCAGGCGGACCTTGCTGCCGAGTTGGCGAGCCTTGACCAATGGGGACTGCAGGCAGTCCAGCTCGACAGCGACCTGGCCACGGCGACGGCCATCGGCGACTTCCTCGACCTCAAGGCCAACGTCGAACGCATCGAAGCCGACCGGTTGGGCGCCGAACAGCACCTGACGGTGCTGCAGACGAGGCACGAGCAGCTGCTGCGCCTCCAGACGGCACTCCAGGCCATCCATGCTGCCGCCCTGGCGCTGAGTGAGGAACGCCTGCAGCGAGCGCTGGAGACGGTGGTACCGGCGGCCAACGCCTATTTCGACCGGCTTGGTGGACACCCGACCTACGCGGCGCTTACCTTACAACCACAGATGCAGCGTGGATCCAACATCTACGCGCTGCTGGCGCACGACCCCGAGTTGCAGCACGCCACCTTCCTGCCGACCAGGCTCTCGCACACGCAGATGCATGTGGCGGCCCTGGCGGTGTTCCTGGCGCTGGGCCGGCAACCGCAGCACCACCTCGCCTTCCGGCTGCTGGACGACCCGGCGCAGTCGATGGACGCCGGGCGCCAGCAAGCGCTGGCGGCGGTGCTGGCGGCAGAAGCGCGGCAGGGCCAGATCATCGTGACAACCGAGGATGAGGCCTTCGGCGGAGCACTTGACTCAGCCGCGAATGGAGTATGCACCCTCGTCCGCCTGGCCGGTTGGGACGCGAGCGGCCTGCACGTTGTCTCGGTATGCTGACCGAGGCTGGAGCACGCGACCCGACCATAGAGTATAGTGTCATTGCGGCTCTGCGTGGGCAGCATTATCGTGCTGGCAGCGCCGTGTTGGCCCCGCCGATTGGGCTACGGCGTGCGCGCAATTCCTGGGGCACGTGAGCGGAGGCGGAGCATGGTGGGGACACCTCAACTGGCTGCGCTGCGCCCTCCTCCGTAATGCGCGAATAGAGGAGCACAGCACGAATGGTTCACGGCTCCGGCGACTTTGGCACGGGTAACTACCGGCGCTCGCTCGGCTACCTGGAGAGCGGCAAGCCGGACGCCCGGCGCACCCTCGGCAGGGTATGGCGAATGGTCCGTCCCTACCGGCTGCGTCTGTTGCTGGGCATCTTGCTCGTGGTGCTTGGTGTCGGCGCGAGCCTCGTGCCTCCACTGCTGATCCAGGCCCTGCTCAACGTGGCGATCCCGCAGCGCAACGTCCGACTCGTCATCCTCCTTGGGATCGGGATGTTCCTGTTTCCCGGCGGGGCGGCGACGATCAATCTGGGCCAGAACCTGGTCAGCGCGATGCTGAGCCAGAGCCTGATCGCCGACTTGCGCAAGAGCCTGTACGAGCACATCCAGAAGCTGGGGCTGGACTTCTTCACTTCGACGCGGGCGGGCGAGATTCACACGCGCTTCACCAACGACGCCGGCAACCTCCCGAACGTCCTCACGCAGTCGATCCTCGGCACGATGGCGAACCTCGTCACGCTGGTGTTCGCCATCGTCGTGATGGCCAGCCTGAACTGGAAGCTCACCATCGTCGCTTGCCTCGCCCTGCCGGCGCTTGCTTTTCCGGTCTTGCACTTCGGCAAGCAGCGCTATGGTGCGGCGGACCGCGCCCAGCGCGCCCTCGGCGAGCTGTCTGTCGTGCTCGAAGAGACCCTCTCGCTCTCGGGCGCCATCGTGGTGAAGAGCTTCGGCACCGAGGCGCAGGAAGCGCGCCGTTTCGGCGAGGTCAACGAGCGGGTGAGAACAAGCCAGGTGGAGCAGACGCTCGTCGGGCAGTGGTCGTCGGTGGTCGTGCAGGCCCTGGCCGCGCTGGGCCCGGCGGTGCTGTACAGCTACGGCGCCTACCTGGTCATCACCCAGCAGGTCAGGATCGGCACAGTCGTCGCCTTCGCGGCGTACCTGACCCAGCTCTACCGCCCGGCCGCCTCGCTGGCGGGCACGAACACTACGCTTCTGGGTGGACTGGCGCTGTTCGACCGCGTGTTCCAGTTTCTGGACCTGCCGATTGCAGTGGCGGAGTCACGGCAGCCCACACTGCTGCCGCCGTCGCCGCGCGATGGGATCGCCTTCGAGCACGTTTCGTTCAGCTATCCGAACAGCAAGCTGGGACCACAGCCGGTGCTGTACGACGTCTCATTCGTCGCCCCGGTTGGCAGCTTGACGGCGCTCGTCGGGCCGAGTGGCGCAGGCAAGAGCACGATCCTGTCGCTCGCGGCGCGCTTCTACGATCCCACCCAAGGGCGCATCAGGCTCGACGGGGTGGACCTGCGGCAGGTTGCCTTCCCCGACCTGCGCAGCCGCCTGGCGATCGTCACCCAGGAGGTCTTCCTGTTCCACTCAACGCTGCGCAGCAATCTCCGCTACGGCGCCGAGAGCGTGAGCGACGACGACGTCAACGCCGTCATCGAGGCCGCCCAACTGCGCGAGCTCGTCGATCGACTGTCCGAGGGGCTGGACACGGTGGTGGGTGAGCGGGGGTATCGCCTCTCCGGCGGAGAGAAGCAACGGGTCGCCATCGCCAGGGCGCTGCTGCAGAGGGCGCCCTATCTGCTGCTCGACGAAGCGACGAGTTCACTCGATTCTCAGGCCGAACGGCTCATTCAGTTGGCGCTTGACCGGCTGCTGCAAGGCCGGACCGTGATCGCGATCGCCCACCGCCTCTCCACCATCCAGCGGGCCAACCAGATCCTGGTTATCAATGGCGGCCGGATTGTGGAGCAGGGCACCCACGACTCGCTGCTCCAGCAGTCCGGCCTCTACCGCCGCCTCTATGAGGCGCAATTCGTGACGGAAGGGAGTGCCGAAGGGATTTTGGCTGCACCTGTAGTCCAGACGCGGTAAGTGTTCACGGGCGTCAGTTGCTGGGAGGAGAGTTGAGCATGCGCACCAGCGAAGGCAACCGGGACCTTCTCGCCTACAAGTGGGTGGTGTTGATCAACACGACCATCGGCGTGCTCATGTCGGCGCTAGACAGTTCCATCACGACGATCGCGCTGCCGAACATCACCCGCTCCCTCCACGCCTCGGTACCTGAGTCGATGTGGATCCTGATGGGCTATCAGTTGGTCATCACGGCCTTGCTGCTGCCGTTCTCACGCGTGGCCGACATGAAGGGCCGCGTCCGCTCCTACAACCTGGGCTTCGCCGTCTTCACTGGCGCGTCGGTGCTGTGCGGCCTCGCCCAGACGGGGACCCAGCTCGTTATCTTTCGGCTGCTGCAGGGCATCGGCGCCGCCTTGCTGTTCGCCAACAGCACAGCGCTCATCACCGACGCCTTTCCTACCGCCCAGCGCGGGTTTGCCCTGAGCATCAACATGGTGGCGGCCAACAGCGGGTTCATCCTCGGCACGGTCCTCGGCGGCATCCTGACGGAATTCTTCGGCTGGCGCTACGTCTTCTTCATCAATCTGCCCTTCGGCATCTTTGCCACGGCGTGGGCCTACGTGAAGCTGCACGAGATAGTCGCCCCCGAACGCGCCGCGCGCTTCGATCTCGGTGGCATGCTGGCGTTCCCGCTGGCCATGGCGAGCCTCCTCGTCGGCCTCACCCTGGTGGTGATGGGGCGGGCGGGCCAGGCACTCACCAACGGGCTGGTCGTCGCCGGCGTCGTGCTGTTCGTCCTGTTCCTGGGCATCGAGCGCCGGGTAAGCTCGCCCATGATGGACCTCACCCTGTTCCGCATTCGGGTGTTCTGGGCCGGCAATGCCAGCCTTTGCCTGAACGCGCTGTCGCGCGGGGCGACCATGTTCATCATGAGCTGGTACTTCCAGGCGGTGCTGGGCGACTCCCCGCTCCTCTCCGGGCTCAAAACCTTACCTATGGTCGTGACGATGCTGGGGATCTCGCCCGTCGCCGGCTTCCTCTCCGACCGGCTGGGGTCGCGCTGGCTCAGCACGCTCGGCCTGGGCTGCACGCTGGCGGCCCAGGCGTGGATCGTGACCTTCCCCGTCGACATCCCCTACGGGCTGCTGGCGGCGGCCCTGGCCGTGCTGGGGATTGGGAACGGCCTGTTCAACGCGCCCAACACGCGCGCCGTGATGGGGAGCGTGCCGCCCAACCGGCGAGGGGTCGCCAGCGGCGTCCGGACCTTGCTGAACAACAGCGGGCGGACGGTGGCGATCGCCGTGTCCATGGTGTTCCTCTCAACCACGATGTCCTACGGACTGCTGACTGAGCTCTTTACCGGAGCTGGGACCGGCAGTTCCGCACTGGATACGCTGGCCTTCATGGCTGGCTTCCACGAGATCTTCCTCTTCGGCGCGGTGGTCAGCGCGCTGGCCATCGTCTGCTCGAGTTTGCGCGGCGCCGAGGGGGTCGCTCCAGCCAGCGGCCGAGTCGCCACGCTGGAGCCATCCTGAACGCGGGTGGACTGGCGCGGTTGATGGACGCCAGGCGTCAGCAAGCGCTGGCTGAGGTAATGGCGGCGGAATACGGACATGGGGATAACGTTGCCATGAACGTGATGGATGGAAGCGCGGCTGCAGCGGCCAGGTGTACGTGCGCACCCGTACGATTGGCCCCATCAAATGGGCTAGACAATCGTCCGCGCACGTCGCATGTGTTTAGCTCGGTATGGTCTCATTGAAGCGCCCGGTGGCGAGCCAACGGACGCCGAGTGGTGGGTTGCTACGTCCTGATGGGAGTGGCGAGGAAGGAAGACCATGCTAATTCCTATCGCATCGAGCGCGCGGAGCTCCGTTGCCGTCGATTGATCGGGTCATTCGCATAGCCGTCCCTTTGGCCTGCCTCCAGTTGCTCTTTGCCGCCGTTGTGCTCGGTTCGCACGGCGCGCCAGGCGCGCTTGGTGGCGACTTCATCGCCTACTACGGCGCCGGCAAGCTAATGCTCGCCGGTGACGGGCAGCACCTGTACGAACTATCGGCGCAACTCCCCTACCAGCAGGCGCTCCTTCAGCACAGCGGGCTGACCAGCGGCAGACCGACGATGATTCCCTTCGACTACCCACCCCCGGCAGTACTGCTGTTCCTGCCCTTCGCCTTAGTGCCGGCGACGATCGCCGTCTGGTTCTGGCTGGCGCTGAACGGGGCCGGCGCAATCGTCTCCTGCCGCACGCTGCAACGCTGGCGTTTTAGCCCGTTGGCGCTCACTCTCCTGTTCCCCGTGGATTGGGGCCTGCTGTCCGGTCAGCCGGTAGGTCTCATGCTCTTGTTTGCGGCGATCTCCTTCCGGGCATTCACGGCTCAGGAGGACGCGAAAGGGGGAGCCTGGCTCGGCCTGCTCGCCGTGTTCAAACCGCAACTCGTGCTCGTCCCGCTGCTCGGCTTGCTGGTCTTGCGGCGCCCACGAGCGCTCCTGGGCGCCGCAGCGACGGGCTTCGCGTTGCTCCTGGTGTCGCTTGTCGTGGTTGGTATCCCGGGTCTGGTCGCCTACCTCGGCCTCCTCAGCAAGATTGACCCTGCGCTCGGTAACACGACCTTCTCGGTTCGCACCGGGGCCATGATCAACTGGCGAGCTTGGATCACGGCGCTTCCCGGAATTGATGGCGAGACCGCGCTCCTCCTGACTGCCAGCGCGGCCGTAGCGACCATCGGGGCGGCTCTCGCTCTCAGTATGCGCCGGCACAGGCATCTCGACTTTGCGCCGCTCTACCTCGGGCTGACCGCGGCCGGACTTGTGGCCGGCTACCACAGTCACTACCAGGACCTGGTGATCCTCCTGCCGCCGGTTGTGGCGGCGCTGCCGGTTCTGATTGGTGTCCTACCGCACGTATGGTCTCAGGCGCCTCTGCATGGCAATCAACGGTCGAAGGAACTCCGCAGCCATTCGGTCGCCTCAGCGCTCGGTGATCTGGCCTTGCCGGGAGCCGCGCTGCTGCTGGTCGTTGGGCCCGGGCTCACCTGGCTGCTTCTGGGTATCTTTGCCCTGAACTGGTTGAACGTCTGGACCTTCCTGGCCGTGCCCGGATTGCTCCTGCTGCTGATCGCCATCTGGCACGCCGATGCTAGCCGCCTGGAAACGGCAAGCATTGTGAAGGGTGTAGCAGGAGTGGTTACCGGCGACCAAACGTCCAACACCTTTGCCACGTTTCACGCCCCTATTCCAGCCAGCGGCGAACGGTGATGCAGACCAGAACGTCGCGTGTTGTTCAGCGCGCCTCCTCCTGGCCGGTGAGCCGCAAGCACCGTCTGATGGTCGCAGTTGCCGCCGTTGCAGCACTGGCCGTGACGGCTGTACACGTCGGGGTGGGGCGTCTGCCGTTGCAACAGGCGACGCCGCTCGCCCCCGTGGATAGTGTTTTCACGCTGGCTCTCGTGTTCGGTGTGCTTGTGCTGGCATGGGCACTGGGCAGCCGGCTCTTGCGCTGCAGCGGCATCCGCTGGCACAACGCGGCAGAGCAAACCGTTTTCAGTGTGGCCCTGGGGCTGGGAACCCTGGCCTATGCAGTCCTGGCTCTGGCGCTGTGCCACCTGCTCTTTGCGCCACTCCTGGCAGTACTGGCCACGTTGACATTGATCCTTCTGCGCGCCGACGTTGGCGAACTCGTCGCGATCCTGCGCGCTACCAGCGTGCGTCTCCCGCGAGCAGCCTGCTGGCGGTATGCACCGGTTCCCTGGCTTGTCGGCGGCGGTGTACTGGTCCTTGTGTTGCTCTCGCTGGTGGCCTTACTTCCGCCCTTTGCCTACGACGCGCTCTGGTACCACCTGGCAGCGCCGCGCCTCTTTTTGCAACAGCACAGCTTTGTGGTGCTCCCAGCAATCCAACAGGCGAATTTCCCTTTCACCGTCGAGATGCTCTACACGCTCCTGCTGGCCTTCGGCAGTGACGCTACGCCGGCGGTCCTGCACCTCAGCCTGGCCGTGTTGACGGCCTTTGCTGTCTGGTCGTTGGGCGCGCGATATTTCGATAGCCGAGTCGGCTGGCTGGGCGTGGCGGGCCTGCTGACCGCTTCGGACCTCCACAAACTCGGCGCTATCGCCGACATTGATCTAGCGCTCATGCTGTTTACGTTCCTGGCGCTGTACGCCTTGCTGGTCTGGCTGGAGGAGCGCAAACCCGGCTGGTTGTACCTGGCGGCGGCGATGGCCGGCTTCGCCATAGGCAGCAAATACACGGCACTCGCTTTGCTGGCACCGCTGTGCCCCCTCATCCTCTTTGCCGGTGGGTTCGGGCTGCACAAGGTACGCGCGGGCGTCCGACCGCTGGTCGCGTTCCTGGTCTGCGCCTTACTAGTGGCCTCCCCCTGGTATCTCAAGAACCTGGTGATCTTCCACAACCCGCTCTATCCGCTGCTCAGTCCTCCTTATGTCGATCCCGGGCTGGCCTTGCCGCCAGCGTCCGCCGCAGTCGCGCCGCCCGAAGCATCGAGCCTGGCATCGCTGGCGCTCCTGCCGTTGCATGTGCTCCAGAGCGGCAGCGACCTATCGCTGACCGGGCGCAGTCTGCAGGACTATCTGCAACTGCCGCTACAGGTCTACCTGCAAGGTGATCTGGAAATGTACGGCCATCCCAGCCTGCTGTTCCTGTTGGCGCCGCTCACGCTGCTGGTCGACCGACGGCCAGTCGTGTTGCGGATGGGCTTCGTCGGCCTGGTGCTGTCGATCGTCTGGGCACTGGGGCCGCAAGAGTTGCGGTATCTCGTCCCGGTGTTTCCCATCTACGCCCTGCTCAGCGCCGTTGTCCTCCTGTGGCTGACCTCGCGTTGCCAGAGCAAGCGAGCAGCCAGGCTGCTCGTGCTCCTACCGGTGACGATGCTACTCGCTGTGACGCTAGCGGAAGACACCTATCTGGTCCGTGCCATGCAGCCAGCGCCGGTGTTGGCGGGGTTCCAAAGCAAGGACGCTTTTTTGCGGCGTGTGGTGACCAGCTACAGCGCGATGGCCTACCTGGCCGGTGTGATCCAACCGGGTCAGCGCGTGCTTGCCATTGGCGAATCCCGCAGCTACTACGCGCCGTTTCCATTCATCATCGACGGGTCCCGCGACCTCGCCACGCGCGTCTTTGTCGACACCGGCAACCCGGAGGCGGCCGCGCGCCTGCTCACACAAGCCGGCGTAGGCTACCTCATCGTGAACGAGCAGGACATCCAATTCCAGGCAGCGATTGCGCCCGAACAGGTGGCACAGTCAACAGCGGCCTTGGGGCGGTTTCAGCAGCGATATCTCGTGGAGGTCTTTCGTGGCTACCAGTTGCAGGTCTACCGCCTGACTGGTGCGGCGTCGGCGGGATGATCGACACACCCGCACTGGCGCCTGCTCGTCCGTGTCGGGCCACGTCGCGCCGCGTCGTGGTGGCGGCGTGCAGGGCCACAGCGGCGCTACTGTTGACCGCCGCTCACTGGTATGACTCGCGCTTACCGATCAGCGCCAGTTCCCTGTTTGTGTCGCTGGACTCACTGTTCTCGCTGCTCTTTGTGGGCGCGCTGTTCCTGCTGGCCTGGGCCATCGGTGCTCGTCTGCTTGGGGCGCTTGCCATCCCGTGGCAGAGCCAGGTCGAAGCGGCGGTCTTTGGCATCGCTTGTGGACTGGCGGTGCTGTCCTATCTGACGTTTACCCTCGCCTGTCTCGGCCTGCTGAACGCGGCGGTTGGCGCCGGGGCGTTGATAATTTTGTCGATGCTGGTAAGGCGAGAACTCAGTACGTGTGCCGTCCTATTCGCCCAGAGCGTCCGGTCGCTTCGTCATGTTTCCTTCGGCCAACAACGGGTAGCCACAGGCGTCAGCGCAATCGCTGCGTTGCTGCTGCTCATCTCGGTGAGCATCGCCCTCCTGCCACCCTTTAGCTACGATGCCCTGTGGTATCACCTGGCCGCCCCTCAGGCCTTACTGCAGCAGCACCGTCTCGTCGCGCTGCCGGCTTTGCCACTGGCAAATATGCCGATCGCGATCGAGATGCTCTACGCCATCTGCTTGATGTTCGACGTGCAGACTGGTCCGGCCCTAGTTCATCTGACATGCGCCGTGCTACTGACGCTGGCAACGTGGTCCTTCGCCCGGCGCCTGCTGGGACCTCGCGTGGCCTGGTTCTCGGTCGCGGCACTCATCACGTCGTCGGACCTGTTGCACTGGGCGCCGCTACCCAACATAGACCTGGGGCTGGCCTGTTACGTCTTTCTCGCACTGTATAGCGTGGTAGTCTGGCTGACGGACCGCGACCATTGCTGGCTGCTCCTGGCCGGCGGCGCCACCGGGATGGCACTGGCCTCCAAATACACTGCAGCGATCTATCTGGTAATCCTCGTCATGACAATGCTGGCGGCGACCTGTCGCAGTCGTCGCGACCTCCTCGCAGGACTCCACGCCGCCGTGCTCCTCACGGGGATCGCCGTTGGGGTGGCATCGCCCTGGTACCTCAAGAACCTGATCCTCCTGCACGACCCCGTTTACCCACTGCTGGCGGCGGAGTACGTAGATCCTTCGCTTGTCAGCCAACCTGCTGTCACGCCGCCGACACCGACGACGGCACGGCACTGGCAGGCTGCTTTGTTGATCCCCTGGCGCCTGCTGCAATCCGAGAACGACATGTCCGTGGCCGGGCGGTCCTGGCAAGATTACCTGGCCCTACCGCTTCGCCTCTACAGCCGCGGCGATCTGGAAACCTACGGCCGCCCAGGTTTCCTTTTCTTGCTGGCGCCTTTGGCATTATGCACACGCGCGAACTGGCGTCGCACCTGGCACCTCGCCTTGTTTGCAGCCCTGGCCCTTGGCGCCTGGGCGGTCGGCGGGCAGGAGTTGCGCTACCTGTTACCGTTGTTCCCCATCCTGGCACTGCTGGCCGGCTGCGCGTTGGCCGCTTGCGCCGGCAACGCCGAGCGACCGTCGCCTGGCGTCGCGCTGACCGCGGTTGCCGTCGTCGCTGTGCTGATGATTGCCCTGGCCGAGGCGCTGCTGGTAGCGGCTGTCTATAATCCGCTCCCTGTGCTCAGCGGCCAGGAAAGCAAAGACGCCTTTCTACGGCGGCAAGTCAACGTGTACGGCGCTTATGCCTACCTCCAGTCGGTATTGCCGGCCGGCCAACGCGTGCTGGCGCTGGGCGATAGTCGCGGCTATTACGTCCATCTCCCCGTCCTACTGGACAGTTCCTACGACCTGGAGCGGCGGGTCTTCCTGGACCCCGGCTCGCTGGCCCGGACCGCGGCCCTGCTCCAACGTGCGGGAATCGGCTACGTGTTAGTGGATCAGACCGACCTGACCTGGCGACAGCAGTTCGCTCCCTTGGAGGCGCAACGCGAGGCCGCAGCTTTTGCCCGGTTTGGGAGGGAAGACCTCACCGTGGTCTATGATGCCGCGAACGTGCAGGTCTATCGTTTCGTGCCGAGCAAGGAGCAACGTTGAGTGTAAGCAAGCGCCGCCGTACACCCGTCGATCCGGCCCACCTGCGCATTCTCTATACCCCGCCCCGCTACGCCCCCTACGTTGGCGGCGTGGAGGAGCACTGCCGAGGCTACGCGCGCGAACTGCAGCGACGTGGCCACCAGGTATCGATCTGCTGCGCCGACGAAGGGGCGCCGCTGCCCCGCGTCGACGGCATACCGGTGCGCCGCTGCCAAACCGCGCTCAAGGTCGCCAACACGAACGTCACCCCGGGCCTGCCGTTACACCTGGCGCGAGTGGAGGCGGACATCCTGCACACCTTCTTGCCGACGCCCTGGAGCGCCGATTGGTCAGCGATCATCGGCAAGTTACGGGGGGTGCCGGTCGTACTTTCTTATGACAACCATATTGTCGGGCAGGGGTCGGCGGCAGTCGTCGCCACGGCATACAACAGACTGCTGCTGAACATGACGTTGCGCGCCGCGGACGCGATTCTGGTGCTCAACCCCTGGTACGCCGAGAAGTCGCCCCAACTTGCCCCGTTTCGGCACAAGCTGCGGGTCGTCCCGCCGGGCATTGATACTTCCCGCTTTGCGCCGGACGGTGGCCCTCGGTGGCCGGCGACGTTCTTTTTCCTGAGCATATTGGACGAGTACCATCGCTACAAGGGGCTGGGCGTCTTGCTACGTGCGATGGCACTGGTCGTCCGGGAGATACCGACGGCAAAGTTGATCGTCGGGGGGAGCGGCCCACTGCAAGCTGAGTTTGCGGGCCTGGCGCGGCGACTCAATTTGGAGTCCCAGGTCGAGTTTCGCGGATTCGTGCCGCAGGCAGACTTGCTGACTCTCTACCGGCGCTGCACCGCCTTTGTACTGCCTTCCACGGCGGCTGAACAGGAGGGCTTCGGCATTGTGGCGGCGGAAGCGATGGCGTGCGGATCTCCGGTGGTTGTAACCGACATCGTGGCTCTCGCCTCCTATCTGCCCAATCAAGCGCTCGGCGGTGTTGTGCCGCCCTCGGACGTACCGTCGCTCGCTGCGTCACTGGTCGACCGCTGTAGCAGGCCATTGGAAAGCGACGGGCGTCCTGGTTCACAGGTCGTGCAAGAAGAATTCGGCCTGACCGTGATCGGCGCGAGGTTGGAGCTGTTGTACCAATCGCTCACGGGCGCGCACTAGCGCGCACTGAGCAAAGGGTGACGTGGCGCCGCTGTACGGGACTTTCGCCCCAGCCCAGCCGGGGTCTTCAGTTTGGGTGTGGGAGCCTGTCGCCTACACTGCGAACCAAGAGGAGAGATCACGGTGGCAGTACTCGTTGTAATGCGCGGCGCACGGCGTACCGTCGTCCTCCCCTGGCAAGCCATGCTTGCGGCGGGCAGCTTCGCGCTCCTGCTGATCCAGGAATATCTCTACCTGGGCTTCACGATCGACGACGCCTTCATCTCGTTCCGCTATGCTCGTAACCTCGCGTTGGGGCACGGTCTCCTCTTCAACCTCGGTGAGCACGTCGAGGGCTACACCAATTTTCTGTGGACGGTGCTCATGGCCCTCCCGGCGCTCCTCGGCGCTGACCGTTTCCCGTTCGGCATGTTGCTCGTCGCCAAGGGTCTCGGCGTAATCCTGAGCGTCGGCACGATTTTACTGCTCTGGCAGATGGGGCGCCGCTACCGCTCCGCCAGTAACAGCGCCATGGGGCCGATCACCGCCGCCGCCCCGTGGGCGCTCGCTGCCTCGGGAGCGTTCGCGGCCTGGTCGGTCAGTGGACTAGAGACCCCACTTGTTACGTTCTTGTTGGTTCTGGCGGGCTATTGCCTCCTTCGGGCGGAACGCGCGCCCTGGTGGGGCGGCTGCTTTGTCCTGGCGGCGCTCACCCGCCCGGAGCCGTTACTGCTGTTCGGGCTGGTGCTGCTCTATCGAACAGGCGGGCGGCTGCGCAGGCGGGCGCTTGCCGGACTGGGCAGCGACGCGCTGGCCTGTGTGCTCTTCGCGCTGCCCTACGGGAGCTTCTTGCTCTGGCGACTCCGGTACTACGGCAACCTGTTACCCAACACCTACTACGCTAAGGTCGGCGAAGTTACCTCTCACGGTCTCACCGCCCTGGCCGGCGCCTGGTACGTCCTATCTGGCCTGCTGGTGCTCGGACTGGGGGGGTTGTGCCTCGTCGCCATGATCCCGCTGCTCGCGCGCCGCACCTCGCCTCACTACCGCCTCGTGCTCCTGCTGTTCGCGGCTCAGGTCGGCATCGCCGTGTACGAAGGCGGGGACTGGATGCCCGGCTACCGATTCCTCGTACCGACGCTGCCGTGGCTCGCGTTACTCTTCCAGGATGGTTGCATGACGCTATGCCCGCCCCGCCAGTGGGGCAGCTTACTGCGCGGCACCGTGATTACCATCGCCTGCCTGTCGGCTGTCCTCGGGGGTCAGCTAACGATCAATCACGAAGTGCCGGGGGTTGGCACACCCATGGCGCCCACCTCTTTGGTAGATCCGAACTACTACGCTGTCGCCCGCTGGATGCAGGCCAACGTCCCAAGCGCCGATCTGGTGGCGTTGGGCGAGGCCGGGATTATCCCGTACTACGCCAACGTGCGCGTGCTGGACATGTTCGGGTTGATGGATACCCACCTGGCGCATCTGCCGGGCGGCCCCTTCGACAAGTTCGATGTGACGTACGTCCTCGGCCGTAAGCCGCAGTACGTACTCCTTGCGCATGTCGTCCACGAGCCCACTGGCGCGCTGTCGTCCATCCACTTTTACGCTCGCGCTCTATGGGCGGACCCGCGCTTCGCTCAGCAATACGCGCCGGTGCGCGAGTTTGCGGACAACCCCGACGCCGGGACGAGTTTTGTGCTGTATGCGCGGCGCCCCGCGCGCTAAGTGCGCGTAAGAAGCATCCATGCACTTTGGCAACCTCGGCTCACGCACGGTCGACGTCACCGCATTTTTCGGTTAAGATGTGCATGGCCGTCGGCGATCCCCGAACGAGTTCTGGCGCGCCTTTTCGCCTCAGCGTAAGCGTCGTGCGTAAGGCGCGCCTCATTTTCCAAGCTGAAGCGTGCAGCTTGCTGCAAGCTCGCACTTCGAAGAGGCCGCCCATCGTCAGGCGCTAGAACAACCGACCGGAGCGCCTGTACCCACGCGCCAATGTCTGTGGCCGACACGATGTGTCCCGCCGTTCCGACCACCTCGGGCAACGAGGAACTATTGGAGCAGACGACTGGGGCGCCGCACGCCATGGCCTCAACCACCGGATAACCGAAGCCTTCGTAGAGCGATGGATAGGCGAAAACCGTCGCTGCGCTGTATAACATTGGCAGCTCGACATCGGCGATGTATCCCGGAAAGTGTACAACTTCTTGCATACGATTGCGTTCGACGAACTGGACAAGCTCTGTGGTGCCTGACTTAGCCCCTACCAAGACTAGATGTAGATCGCCTGGTATCACATTTCGAAGCGTAGCGAACGCCTCCAGTAAGGTCAGGACATTCTTTCGCGCGCCTAAGCCACCAACGTATAGAATGAAAGGAGCATGCATGCCGAGGTTTCCAGCTACGTATTGGCGGGCATCCTCCTCGGAACTCGGGGGAAATGACGACGCGACCCCTGGATAGATGACCGTTATGAGGTTGTCGGGCACGCGGTAGTACACGGCGAGATCCCGTGCAGTATTCATCGAGTCTGCAACGACGATGTCCGCCCGCTTGATGCTGTGGCGTAGTCCGGCATCCAGTCGGGTTCGAAAGAACCGACTCACACTGTCCGGCACGGCACGGTGAATGACATCGTGAACTGTGACAGCAGCAGCCACAGGGCTCGGCAAGATATAGGGCAGAAAGGCGTGCGGACCGTGGTACACGTCAATGCAGCGGCGCGCAATGGCCGCCGGTAACCACACCTCCTCCCAGACTTGGCGAAGGCCATTCCGCCGGAAGACGGGACGGCTAGATAGGTGGCGGAGACGCGGGCCGATTGGCACTGTGGCACCTCTGCCCTCGTCGTGAAACAGGGTTAGCTGTAGACAACCATCCAATCCAGCGAGAGCGGGTACGAGATCGCGCACGTAGCGGGAAACACCTGTCCCATGAGGCCGTAGCGCCGCCCGATAGTCGATACCAATGTTCACTTGTTGACTCCGTATGCCATGGCTAAACCAGCAATCGAAGCCACTTGCCGGTGATGATCCAACGAAGTGTGTACGCATTTGACTTCAGGCGCACGGCCATCGTATCATCGCCTTGGTACTTCACCCGGTACCAGACCTCGACGGAGTAAATGGTCGTGTAAGTGGCCTCTAATAACTGAATGAGCACCGCTCCGGGCCGACCATACCACTTACGATACGCTACTGTTTGACTTGTGAGGTATAGGTTCACCTTGTAAGCCGGTGTAGGACTGCTTGAGCCGAAGTGGTGCGTGACGGTAAGGCCGGGCCACATCACGATTCGCAATCCTTGTTTCCGCAACCTCCAACAGAAGTCGGTATCTTCGAGGTACATGAAGAAGCGGTCCTCGAAACCGCCCATGCGAAACCAAATGTTTGCCCGCACGAGCATCACTGCACCACTGATGCTTTCTACCTCACGCTCTACCGTGAACGGCCAGTCGGCATACTCTAGGCCGATGCCTTTTCGCAACCGGTGCAGCGCGAAGGCCTCGGCCAACCGGCGAAGCAAAGCCGGATGATGGATACAGTTCCTCTCGATACTCCCGTCGGGCGCGCGCAACAGGCAGGTGAAGACCCCGATATCGGGATGTCGCTCTGCAAAAGCTATTAATTCGGCAAGGCCGGTCGGCGGGAACAGTGCGTCGCTGTTTAGCAGCAGCAGATACTCGACCTCTGGGCCGCCTTCTGTCCTGAACGCGAGGTTCATGGCGCGGCCGAATCCGACGTTCTCATCGAGAGGCAGCAGCTTGACAGTCGGAAAGTCCGTCCGGACCATTTCTGCTGACCCGTCAGACGAGGCATTATCAACCACTGTAACGTGGCCACCTAGCGCCAATACCTGGTCAACGATGCTCAGGAGGCAGTCTCGCAGTAGCTCACATGTGTTAAAGCTGACGATGGCAGCAACGACTCGTTTGGCACGAGAGTTCGCACTGGCAATGTTACTAACGTCGATATCACATATCACGCGCCACTCTCCATAAGCTTTTCCGCATTACCGCCGTCTGCATTGGATGACGATAATGTAGGGCACGGTGCCAGCGGTAAGGTGGACCATAGGTGTCACCGGCCACGAGTCGATCCCGGAGGGGCGTGCGGCGAACTCGTCGGCTGACTGACCAATTGACTGCCGGCGGCTTGGCGGCCAAAGCGCTAACAACGCGCGCAGTGCCACGGCGCTTGGGCCGTATCGTCGAAGATGGGCCTGCCAGCGCGCACTCATGAGTTGACGTTTCGTAATAATTCCTTGATAGTGTTCTGCTTCTACATCAAAGTACTTCAAGACTGCCGAGCGAAAGTCCTCTCGTGAGAATCGCGAGATGTGATACGGGTTTTCCAAAAAACGGTCGAATTCTCCGGCGGGTGTCGACGCCAAAAGGAGGCCGTTCGGACGCAGGACACGCCGAATTTCATTCAGCACGCGCGCGGGCTCTGGTACGTGTTCGATGACCTCAAACAGGGTTGCCCCATCAAACGTTTCATCGGCCAAGGGCAGACATTGTGCATCGCCGCGGACGAACGAGAGGTTGGACGCGCTGGTCGCGTACCGGCGACGGGCGAAGGCCACGCTCGGTGCATCGAGTTCAATGCCGACAACGGACGGATAGTTTGAGCTAAAGAGCGACGCGCCTATACCAGACCCCGAACCGACGTCCAGAATAGCGCTGTCTGGACGAAACGTTCGCGCCGCGAAACGGTAGCGACTGGCATGTTGGTCAAACACCTCGTGTGGTGTGACTCCCGGGACGCATCGCTCGCCGGTGAAGGGTAATGTCAACGAGTTACTCCGTTCCCCGCAAGCCCGTCCTTGTGTACACGGGGCCATTTGCGTCCGACTAGCGTGCGGCCCACTTCCCACAATGCCCCAGCAGCACCAAACAATACGAGGAGCGCCAGTGACGATAGTGATACCGCGCCCGCCTGGTCCGTCGTGGCGCCCATAGCGACGAGCAAGTAGACGAACGACCCTTGCTGAACAATAATGGACATCCCAGGAAGTGGCAGTAGATAGGGCACAAGCGCGGAAGCCAACATGGCCCATGCAATCTGTTCCACACTGAGTGGCACACCGAGGCCTTGGGCCCACTCGGTCATCGCTGCCACAAACACGAGTTGGCCCCCCGCAGCTAGGCCGAGGAAGACCAAAAGCGCTCCCGGATGAGCCAGTAACCAAGCTACGCCATGTTCAACTTCTTGAAAGCGGGCAGGAGGCAACACGCGGCGTACAGGCGACAACGCAAATCTGGCGAACACCGGACGCCGGAGGAGCACGTAGCCCAGGAATGGTGCAGCGGCCGCTGCAGCAAGGGTAGCTATCAGTCTTTCGTCGAGCATAGCGCTGCGGTTAAGGATCGCTGCGCATAGGCCTAGTACGGCAGTCACAACCAACGTGGTCACTCTATCCAGAAACGCCGCACGCGCGATCACCCCGAGCGGCGTGTCTGATGCCGCCAGTTGCCCACCACGGTACAGTTCGTCACTGAAGGGCACGGGCAGCAGTAGCCCCCAGAGTTGCGAGGCGAGCGTCAGCGACAAGAGTCGCGCTATTGGTCGACTCGAGCCGAGCGACCGAAGAACCGCACGCCACTTCGTGGCCACCAGGACCCATCCGAGGAGCGCTGTAATCGCGCCTAGGAGCAGCGCGCTGGGCCTCGCATTGGAAAACGTCGCGTTAAGTCGGCTTGGGCCGACGCGCCAAACAAGCAGGACGACGAAAGCTAAAGAACATACGTAGCCCAGCGACGACACGATGTTACGCCATTGGCGCTTCTCCCCTCGTCTCGCCATCTCTTGTATCAAACCGTTCGACCGCTTTCTGCGTAAGACGACTATTGTGCCGCCTTTCGTGAGGATTATGGCCCACTTTAACCAAGCTATTTCGATAACTTACAACGTACGGGGCACCGTCACGTGCATAATTCCTTGCTGTGTGGTCGCAAAGATGTTTAGATGTTTCTCAATTATGTGATCCCATTCGAAGTGCCTGATGCGCCGCTGCGTCACGTTTCCTGATGAAATACTGTACACTGCGTGGGCTAGCGCTGGCGAATCACGTGGCGGCACCATTATGGTCCACCCGGACACCACTTCCGGCAACGCCCCACCGGTCGTTGCCACCACCGGCCGGCCCATTGCACACGCCTCCGCCGCGCTGAGTCCGAAGCCCTCGGAAAGCGATGGAATTACCACACAGTCCGCGGCGGCTAGATAGTTGGGCAACTCGGCCCGCGCTACCGGCGCCTTGACCTGGACTACTCCCCGCTCCACCAAGCCGTGCAGGCGGTGCATCGCCGCATCGTACAGCTTGCGTGGCTCGTCGGCCAGCAGAAACAGCACCAGCAGGTGTGGTATTCGGTCCGCCATTTCTGGAATAGCGTCGATGAGGTAGTCGAGTCCCTTGGCATAGCCGGGGCGGCCGAAGTAGAGAACCAAGAAACGGTCCTCAGCGTCCATTGCGCTGCGAACTCGTGTGCCATCGGCGTGCGTCAGGTCGAAGAGTTGCTCGTCCACTCCGACGTAGATAACGGAACTCCTGCGGCGACTTGAGGGATAGAACTCCTCCAGTTTGCGCTGCGTGTACTGCGAGATGCAAATTTGCCAATCGAAGGGCAATCGCACGGCGACCGATTCAAAGGTGCGATACAGGAGCGCCGCCGGCTTACCGATTCCAGCCAGCAACGCCCATTGGGGACCAAATACCTCATACACCGTCATCACGCAAGGCACCCTGCGTAGACGAGCTGCCAGCCACGCCGGGAATGCACCGTTATGTGTGTTGGTGTGGATGATCGTGTGCCGCCGAGTCAAGCGCATGACCGTGGGCAAGGCCATCGCACTGAACCAATGGCGGCGGCCGCGCTGCGGCACGCGCACACGGTGGACGGCGACGCCGTTCAGGACTTCGCGCGGTAGCGTCCCCGGCAGCAAGCAGGTGACCACATCGACGCTGACGCCGCAGGCGGCGAGTCCTTCGGCAAGCTGCTGAAAGACGATCTCGCCGCCGCCGATGTGCGGGAAGTAATACTCAACGACGAACAGGATGTGCAGCCGGTCCGTCATTGGCTCACCGCAGCTTCCGAAAGTTGAACAGACTCAAGAGGAAGGACGAAAAGACGGTCTGGCCACCGATGGTCATCAACGTCATTCCCAGCAGCGACGGTCGAATGGCATCCAGCGCGCCGAAGTTGTTGCCGACCCACTGGAGATATACCGAGCCGAGGCAGGCAAGGCCAAACAGTAGGAAGGCTGCGCCCACAGCCAGTCCGCGTTCCAGTGTGAAAAGCCGCATCAGCTTGTCCAGCACCGCATCATGGTCGTCGAACTGCAGCGTCAACGAGAAGGTCTTGGCGTAAATGCCCAGGCTCATCACCTGATAGCCTAGCAGCGTCACCAGCGCCGAGAGGATCATCACGTGAACGTCCCAGCCACGGCCGAAGGCGACGAAGGGACCACGCAGGAGGAGGCCCATTCCCAGCAACCCGAGACAGAAGAAGAACAACCCAGGCAGCAGGAAGAGGTGCGTCGGGCTGTACACCAGCAGAAAGCGCAGGTGCCGCCAGCCATCACGGATCGAGTGTAGCTTGGACTCTCCCTCGCGCGGGTAATAGTTGGTCGGCAGTTCGGCAATCTCTAGCCCGGACTTGGTGGCGTGGATGACCATCTCCGAGGCAAACTCCATCCCCGGCGTCTCCACGTGCATCCGCTCGTAGGCTTCCCGCGTGAAGGCGCGCATGCCGCAGTGGGCGTCACCCAAACCAGTGTGAAAGAAGATGTTCAGCAGGCCGGAGAGCAGCGGGTTGCCGATGTAGCGATGGGACCAGGTCATTGACCCCGCAGCCATGATGCCCTTGAAACGGTTGCCGTTGACAAACTCTTTGCCCGCGCGCAGGAGAGCGACGAAGTTCGGAATGTCCTCAAACTCATAGGTGTCGTCGGAATCGACCATAACTAGATACTGGCCGCGCGCCTCAGCAAGCCCCTTCAGATAGGCATTGCCGTAGCCGCGTAGGGGCTGGTGGACGACGCGCGCCCCCAACGCCTCGGCTATCTCCACGGAATGGTCAGTGGACCCGTTGTCGGCGACGACCACTTCGCCATCAATGCCGTGACGTTGCAACACGTCCAGCGACTTCCGTACACAGCGCCCGATGGTCTCTTCCTCGTTGAGGCAAGGCATGACGATGGAGACTTCCGGTGTGATGACGACCGGAGCAGGAAACGGCAGGATCTTCGACCACTGCTCCTGAGCCGTCAACGCCTGTGCATTCATCGCCTGCTCCTCACTCCGGCGCCGGTTCGCTATCGCCCCCGCAATAGCGTCCGCGACTATCGTTACATCACTATAGGGAAACAGAACGGCGACGACGAATCAATGACCCAAACTGTGGCCTCTGCCGACGCCATTAGTACCACCCGACGTTCCCCGACAAGCGTTGTGGCTCTGGTCGGCCTGTGACCGACCAGCACAGCCGCTCTGGCCCGCCTGTCAACTCCGCACCAGTTGGTCTCTGGATGTTGCGGCAAGGGCGACGCCTTGCGCGTTACCCGATTCGCCACTCGTCCCACGCGAGGGCCGACCTGCCCCGTTCCAAACGAGGAGCAGGGCCAGCGTAGTGGTCATAAGGATGACCAGGAGCAGCGCGACGGCGATCGTGGACCCGGTGACCAGCAGCAGAAACGGCGGCGCAAGCAGCCCCAGGAAGAGCGTCCGGCGAAGGGGACCCCGCGCATCGCTGATCGCCAGGTAGGCGCCGGGGACGAGCAGCAACGAGGCGCCGTAGATGTGGCTATGGTAGGCGGCGAGAAGGGTGACGATCATCGTGCCCAAGAAGCGAGTGGCGAAGTCCGCCCTACGTGGTTGCCACTGCCCTCGCCAGAGGATGGGGATACAGAGGACCGTCAGCACGGAACACACGAGCGTCAAGAGCAGTCCGGTTCGGTCGGTCAGCCCCGGCAGAAGGTTGAGCAAGAAGCTGCGCCAGCTAATCATGATGTTGGGCGCAATGCCGGCCGGCGCCGAGCGAAAACCGGCCACCGACGACAGCATCGCCCGGTATGCCAGCAGTCCCTGGATGCCGACCAGCGCCAGGCTGACGACTGCCAACAAGACGCCGGCCAGCGCGACGCCGGATAGCGCCGGCCAGCGCCGCTTCAGCAGCAGGACCAGGACCAACCCGAAGGCGTACTGCGGTTTCAACAGCAGCACGCCGAGCCAGAGTCCGGCCCGGAAATCCTGCTCATGCTGCAGTGAGCGATACACCTGCGCGAGGCCGAAGAGCAGGATGCCGCTCGGTTGACCGGCGTAAAGCGAGAAGGCCAGCGGGAAGAAAAGCAAGGCAGCCATGAGCGCAAGCCAGGGCGTTCGGGCCGTGCGCAGCAACGGCCAGACGGCTCCGACGGCCAGGCCCAGGTTGAAGAGCGTCCACAACCCGAGTCCAATGGGCGGCGGCAGCAGGGCGAACGGTGCGAAGATGAGAAAGAAAGGCGGTGGATACGGGGCCGGCGCCGCCTCTAACGATCCGCCACCTGGCCCGTTGTAGCGGCTGAGTTGCTGGATCAGTACGTTCGCTCGACCCAAATCGTAGGCAGATGCAGGGCCGCTGGTGATGAAGGCCTGATCAGCCGCCCAAAAAGAGCGAAAGTCCACGCTGAAACTGCCGGCAAAGATGCCGTTGGAGCGTATGACCAGCACGCTCCAGAACGCTGCGAAGGCGAGAAGGATCGCAAAGAGCGCCGCACGTGCCCTGGCGCTGGAAACCGTCTCTGCCGCCTTCACGCCCTCACGTTTCTGTCGCGACACGAACACCACCGGCCGCCATCTGCCCTGACCGCTCGCTCAGGGAATGGGCCCGCCCCAAAAGCGTTGCAGCCAGGGCCAGGGGTAGAAGGGCCACAATGCCTCCCAGGCCGTAGGGGCGGAACAACAGCGCGCACAACGGACACATCCACCAGGCGATCCATACGGTGTACGACAGCCGACCGCCACGATAGCCGAGGCGGAGCAGCGCTGTCGCCGCAAACTGAAGATCATAGAGCACGGCCCAGGGCAGAGCCACCAGGGCTACCGCCGTTGCCGCATCAACCGCGCCGGGCCCGAGCGTCCGGCGCCCTAGCTGGCATCTCAGCCAGAGCACCACGAGAAACACCACCAGCAGCCCCCCAAACACGGCCTGGAGCAGCGTAAATACGGCCCCGCTGACCGGCAGTAACCCGCTCAGGCGCACGGTAACGAGACCAGCGCTGCCATCATGGATGCGCAGGAGCAAGAGGATGTACTCTTTCATTCCCGATAGGCCGCGGACGACGACTGAGCCGATGGGCCAGATCAGCAGGCCAAGCAGAAAGGCCACGCTGGCCGCCGGGGCGGCGCCGGCGAGCGCGGGGATCGCCAACAGCGCCAGATGCGGCTTTATTGCCATTGCCGCGAAGCAGATCCCGGCGCTTGCCGGGCGCCGTTTCAAGAGCGCCAGGCCGGCTGCATAGGCAGCGAAGGAGACCCCGCTCATCTGTCCCAGATAGACGGTCAGCAGGAGTAGCGGCCCGGCCAACACGACCAGCAGCCAGCTCCACCCCGGTGGCGTAGCATTCAGGCGGCGGTACAACAAAACGAAGCTGGCTTCTGTGAGCAGGAGTATCAAAGCCGCTTCGGCGCGATCAGCCAGGCCAATGGGCAGCAGAGCGAGCGGCGCGCAGAGGGCCGCGGCCAGTGGCCACTGCCGGAAAAGCCCGGAGGCGTAGATGTCCCGGCCCTGCAGGAAGTCCTCTCCCGCGTGATAGTAGGTGGTGACGTCGGCGAACCGACCACCGATCTTCCCCGTTGGGGCGGCGAACAGGTACGTCAGCAGCGCTATTGACACGCTGACAGCGACCAGCGCGACAAGCGCGGCCGGACGCTCGGCGCTTCGAGGAACGGCTTCGGCAATCCCGGCGGCTGAGCGAGCGTCGATTCGAGTCGCTTTCACGATTGTTCCTGCCACCTGCCGTTGGCCGGACCTGTCTGTGACGCGGGGTGAACAGTCTCGCTGGGGTTCACTAGCGCTCGTACCGCAAGGTAGCCAAAGGTAACCAGTACGAGCGACGTGAAGGTGATCGGGACGAACGCAGCATGGTGGAGCATCAAGAGCACGGCGTACGGCAGAAGCAACCCTACTATCACCACCAGTACCGGAAAGTGTCCTGCCCTGCGGCTCCCGAGCAGTGCCACGAAGGGGACGATGAGGAGCACCGCGCCATGGATCTGCCCATAGAATGCGGTAAGGAGTGTCGCGCACATGAGCAAACACATGCGCTCGGCAAACACTGGCTCGGTGGCATTCCTCGGCTGCCGCACGATCCAGAGGGTGAGCGCGACGGTGAGGAGAGAGAGCAGGACGGAAAGCGCGATGCCCACTTGCTCGCCTGTGCCGGGGAGCAGGTTGACCAGTAGCCCGCGCCAGCTCGTCATCATGGCCGGATAGACACCCGCCGGAGCGGCGCGGAAGCTCAGGAGAGATCCAAGCACCGCATCGTAGGTACGAAGCCCCGCCAACCCGAGGATGAGCGGACTGGAGAGCACGACCATGCTCCCGGCAATGACGACGCCGCGGAACGTTGTCCATCTCTTCTGGACGACGATCATCAGAAGCAACAAGGCGGCATATTGTGGCTTTATGAGCAACACGCCAAGCCAGATTCCTGCAGTGAACTCCCGTCCCAGCACGAGGTTCGTATAGGCGAGCTCGAACAACAACAGCACCAGACCACCCGGCTGTCCTGTATACAGGCTGATGGCCAGTGGGTAGAACGCGCCGCTCGCCAGCACGAGGGCCAGAGCGCTCGTTTCGTACCGTGTACTGAGCCGGCGACAAACGACGACGATCGCCACCAGGTTGACGGCAGTCCATGCAGCGAAGCCGAGTGTCGGGGGTAGGAAGGCAAACGGCACGAACATGGCGAAGAAGATGGGCGGGTACGGTGCCGGCAGCACTTGCAGAGAGCCGTCGTGAGAAAACACGTTGAGTCCAGGCAGATGAGCGGCATAGGTGGCAATCGACGCTGGTGAGTAGGCCGCGGCCGCGCCCTCGGCAACGAAGGCATGCGTCGCTGCCCAGAAGGCCGCAAAGTCCGCGCCCATGCTGCCGCGAAAGAGGCCGCCCTCCTGCATAGCAAGCAAGAGCCAGAAGGCGAGACCAAGACTCCCGTAGCCCATCAGCAGCCATCGCCGAAGTGCGACCGGCAGCCTCGCCTGCTGGAACTGCCGGCGGCGCAGGAGTCGCCGCAGGACCGAGGGTGTGCCTGGCGTTTGCACTAACGCCGGCGCCGCCGGATGGGTTGGAAGCAGTTTAGCCGGCATGTGTTGACTCCCAGACGGTCAGGAGTGGCTTCCCACCCGGAGCGCCCATTGACAGGATGCGCCGAGCGTCGGTCTGAGGGACCGTGGGTAGGGGCGTCACCCAGTACACCAACGTAGCGGCCGCGTCACTGCCGTGCCGCGCTGATCCATCGGCCTGGCTCCAGGCGACCATTTGATCAATTACCTGCTGGCCATCGCGGAACGCCGGGTCAACACTGACGCGAAAGGGACGGCCGGCAGCGTCTTGCGCGATGGCCGCGGCAATCTGGTTGTCGAACGCCAACGGCAGGCCATACACGTTGGGAAACGTGCTGCGGTCCACGGAGAGCAAGTAGCGCGCGACGGTCGCCGTATTGAGCATGGCAACCAGAGCAATTACCGTCAGGACCGCATCGCGGCGGCCGCGTCCCTGATTGATCAGCATCGCTGCGAAAACGCCGATCGCCAGAAACGGCGCCGGGTAGCTGACGATGAAGTAATGGGGATAGGTGAGGAGGCTGCTGATGCCCAACAGCAGCGGCGGTACGAGCAGCCAGAACGTCAACAGGAGGAGCGCCTGCGCCGTCCGGTCGTTCCGGTGCGCGCCGGTCGCCAGCAGCCGGCGGCACTGGGCGAGCAGATAGACGGCGGCGAGGGCCAGCATAACCCAGGTTGAGATGTCCGCCAGCGTCACATAAATTGGGTCATTGTGGCTCAATCCGGTGGGGGTGAACTGCCCGAGCACCTGCCAGCCGGAGGCGGCTTCCAGCCAGTTGATCAAGGCAACGACCAGCCCCAGCAGCGGACCGAGCCCGCTGTTCGTGCCGCCCTGGAGAGCAAACTGCCAGTCGGCGAAACCATGCCACCACTCCGCCCACACATAAAGCAGCAGCACGACGATGGCAAGCGCGCAGGCCGCCGCGACGTAGCGCCAGGGAAAGCGTTCCGGCCAGAGCAGCAGGGCGAACAGCGCCACCACCGGCAACACAACCGCCGAAGGGTGGAGTTGGATGGCCACCGCAGCCGCCACACCGCAGACCAGCATGCCGCGCGGTTTGCGATCAATGACGACGGCAAAGAGGGCCAGGAAGAAGATCAGCACGACCGGTGGCAGCAGGTCCTGTTCCCAAATCTTGCGCGAGAACACGACAGCCCAGGGTGTACTGGCGAACAGCAAGCCGGACACCAGCGCCGTCACAGATCCGAAATACCGCCGGGCAAGACCAATCGCCAGCGCAACTGCCAGCACATTCAGCGCCGCTACCAGGGCAGTCAGCGCCAGCGGCGATGCCCACAGCAGCGCCGGCAGCGCCTCCACGTAAACGAACAGCGCCGAGTTATAGGTACCCAGCGAACTGACGATGCCGCGATCCGGCCACCGCCCCTGCTGGGCCAGGGCGAAGGCGAGCCGGGTCACCGCGAGCTCGTCGCCTTTGAACTCCGCCAGGTCCAGGCGCCAGAAGCGAAGGAGGGCGGCCAGGAGCACCGTCGCCAGCGCAGCCAGAGTGAAAGCGTGGCGACGAACGAACGCCGCGGCGGAGGTGATGGCTGCCCCTGGCTCCGGCCCTGTGACCGGGCTATCCTGCCTATCGTCAATGGCGTCACTTCTTGACCGGCGCTCTAGCGGAGTCGGCATCCTGCTACTCCGTTCCACCGTTTGTCGCCACGAGTACCTGCCCGACCGACCTACTTTGGAGGGGCACCCTTACCGCCGTGGCCGTCTTGTACCACCCAACCAGCATCGCAACGACGAGCCAGAGCATGACATAGAGCGACAGCGCCGGTCGCAGGGCGAACACCGCCGGGCCCAGCAAGGCGAGGGCAATGACCGGCGGCCAGAACACGGCGACCACCAGGCTCCGGAAGGCAGGCGTCGGCTTGCCTTGCAGGAGCAGGTACGGCACAAGCAGCAGCATCGCGCCATGGATGTGGCTGTGGTAGGTCGCCAGCAGCGTGGCAGCGGTCACCACAAGGAAGGGCCAACCGAAAGGGTCGAGCCCACGGTTTTCTGTACGCCGCCAGACTACGAGGGCGACGATTATGGTCACGACAGCCAGGATGTTGGTCAGCAGGAAGCCGGCGGTGGCAGGTAGGCCCGGCAAGAATTGCAGGAGGAAGGCGCGCCAGTTAATCATCGCTCCCGGATCAATGAGATACGCACCATTCCCGGCATACGGGTCCAACGCGCCGAGTTCCCCCACGTAGGCTCTCAGGCCGTCGAGGCCGACTAACGCAAGGGAAATTAGGGCCAGCACGCCGCCGGCAAGAAGCATGACCGGCAGGGTGCGACGCCGCCATTGCATGCAGACGATCAGCAGCAGCAGCAACGCGTACTGGGGCTTCAGTGCTGCCAGCAAGGCGAGCGCGATGCCGGCAGCGACATCGTGACGCCGTTGCAGCCAGTATGCCGTCAGAGCGTAGAGCAATAGGACCAATCCCATCATCTGACCGTAGAAGTAACCGAGGAAGTCGGGCCAGAAGAGCAGCAAGCCGAGGACGAGGGTAAACAGCACCGACGCGCTCGGTACGGGCAAAGCGCGGAGGAAGAGCCAGGCCACAACGACGGTACAGGCAACATTGAAAATCGTCCATATCGCCAGTCCAAGTGCCGGTGGCAATAGGGCGAGGGGCGCAAACAGCAGCGCGACCAGCGGCGGGTTATCGAACGCTAACCGAAAATACTGGTCGGCAGGAACACCGCCCGCCACCTCAATCGCCTTGCCCACCTGCTGCTGCAGGTCAAGGTCATAGAGGCGCCGTACCGCGCCCTGATCGACGATCCGGCCGGCAGTCTCATAGGCGATGAAGTCGCCCCCCACCAGCCCCGGCAGGCCAAGCGCCGCCGCAGCCACGACCGTCTGCACGCCGCGCAGCAAGGCGACAAGCAGGATAGCAGCAACAAGCACGCGCCGAACCGAAAGCACCATGCCTTACGCTACCGAGCCAATGGTCTGGAGCACAATAGCCAGTGTGGGGTGGGCCACACCCGTCGCCCCTTTTGCTCCGGTCCGGCCGATGGCACCGCCGAGGAGGCGGGGCTGATGGCGGCGGCGGCCCCAGAGGAAGGGGTGGCCCGTGCGCATATGCCAATACCTGGTGGCTTCCCGCCACCCGAGCTCACGCTCGTAGCTAGGCCGCCATGTACTCCCGTACATCTACCTCGACGCCGGCGCGTGCTGCCCCTTCCAGTGTTTGGAGCAGTCCAGACGCGGTGACTGCGTCAACATATTCCTCGCAGCAATTCTCACAAACACGGGCGGGCATTGAGCGGATGACGAGCGTCATCCGAGCACGGGTAAGAGTCACTGTCACCTTGCCCGGTTCAAGCTCGCCACTCTTGCAAATGACGCACATCATTGTCTCGTCCTCCTAAAATCCGGCTCCCAAAGCAGGGTGTTCGGCTCATATGGATTGTATAGTACTATCCGAACTGAAGATTCTCATAAGCCTTCGGGAAGTGCGCCACAAGTTTTCGC
>DHIZ01000201.1:4637-6205 GCA_002404055.1 Chloroflexi bacterium UBA4733 | reverse complement strand
GGGGACTTCGCTGCGCGGGCCGCGTCCACTCGCGCCTGGGCTGCCGCTATACGCGTGCCCATCGCCGGTTCCGGTGTGGCGCTCCCCACCGGTCCCTGGACTTGCCGGCTGACCGTACAGGCCGCAGCAAGCAAGACCACAACCAGCACCACGACCAGCATTGCCGCCAGGCGGTAGTCCCGCACCATTGGCGGCTCCCGGTCCGGTTCTGCACTCGCCGGTACCGGCGGTTGTTCCTTCAGCACGTCTGCTCTCCTCTCCGGGAACGCTTCCCGCGCTCGATCTCGACGCAAAGTTGCCACCCCGGTGGCGCCACCGTCCGGGATGTACCGGCAGCGTCTGTGATCACGATGTCCCCCGCTTGATGCCGTGGCGCACTTCCGCCACGGCGGTCGCGCCAATCGTCACGGTCGTAATACGCACGATCCGCAAGAAGCCGGTCGGCATCTGGCGCTGCACATGGACGACTACCCGCCGCTGGTCGGCGACGACCGTGCCCGCCAGCCCGGGGGATTGCGCCAGCAGATAGGCCTCGGCCGCCGCTCGGGCCGCAGCCGGGTCGAGCGCTGTCACGCCATCTGCTCGGTATGCTGCCTGGTCCAGTTGATTGGCGCCGACCCGCGCCGCCCCATCGGCCAGCGCCTGCAACTCCCGGCGCTGCTCGAAGACGAGGCCGCCATCACTGGCGAGGCCGATGATGGCCAGGAAGAAGGGCAGCATCACCACGACCCAGATGATGACCTGGCCGCGCTGGCGCCGATAGCCTGCCTTCACGGTGTGCTCCCCACCGGCCACGCGCTCGCGTACATGTCGATGGGCGCCAGGCGGGTCCTGGTGACGGCAATCGTCGCCCAACCGAGGAGCGGCAAGTCCTGCACATCGACGATGTACCGGGCGGTCGCCCGGATCTGACCGCCGCGTCCGAAAGCACGGGCATCGACCGTCAACTGCAGCGCGCTCGCCGCCAGGCCATAGCCCTTCGCCACCTGCTGCCCGCGCTCGATCCCGCCGGCAACGGCAGTCCCGGCAGTGGGAGCGAGGGCGGCGGTTCGCGCCGCTTCGTCCGCCACAGCGCTGACCGCCATCGTGGCCTGGGCGACCCGGCCGATGGCGACGACGCCGAAGGCCAGGAACAGCAACAGCGGCGCGACCAGGGCCAGTTCCACCACCGCCTGGCCGGCCTGGGACCGCCTAACTCCCCGGTCCGGCATAGAACCCCTCCTGTATCATCAGTACCCGCGCGTGCAGCGGCAGTGTGGGATTGCCGAGCCAGGGCAAGATCAATCGGAGCCGTCCCTGTGCTTCCAACACGACGCTGCCGGCAGCCGTATTGCCCTGGACCCGAACGTCACTGGCGCTCCTCCCCAGGCCGGCCTGCAGCAAGGCTTGCGCCGTCGCCACGCCGTCGCCGACCGTGCCATCGGCTGCCGCCGCCACCCGCGCCCCGTCCTGACAGGCCCCGATCGTCACGTTCTCCGCGTGGACGTACAGCGCCAGTTGCACCAGCGCCAGGGCGATCAGCAGCAGTACCGGGAAGGCGATGGCGCTCTCCACGAGCGCCTGGCCTC
>DHIZ01000201.1:4036-4424 GCA_002404055.1 Chloroflexi bacterium UBA4733 | reverse complement strand
GCTAGCCGATACCCTGGACGCGACGCACGATGTTCTGGAACACCGTCGTGATCCCTTGACCAAAGACCTGGATCGCCGCCATCGAGGCAATCACAATCAGGGCCACCACCACGGCATACTCGACCGTGCTCTGACCGGCCTCTCCCTGCGCCAGCCGCCGGCCCTCCCGGCCGAGGCGCGCTCCCTGCACGTGCAACAAGGTCAGCAACTGGAGATACGGCACCCCGATTCGCCACCACATTTGCATCCACTCCTTTCCTCGGGCGCCAACGCGACGCCCACCCATCACCTACCCACCCAGCTGCAACAACTGCACGCCGGCCGGGTACAGGATGACCACGAAGAGCACCGGCAAGATCAGGACGGCGACCGGCAACAGCATGCGCAC
>DHIZ01000201.1:2694-3836 GCA_002404055.1 Chloroflexi bacterium UBA4733 | reverse complement strand
GCCCGCAACTGGCTGGCCAGGCTCCAGAGTTCCGGCGCCCCGGCGCGTTCCGCCATCCCCTCCAGCGCCTCCACCAGCGAGCGCTGCCCCAGCGCCAACTCCCGGCTCACCTGTTGCAACTCCTGGCCCACCACGCCGCTGCTTTGCCGGGCGACCTGCAGCACGGCCTGCTCCAACGCCAGCCCCGCCGAGGTCGCCAGGCAGAGCAGGTCGAGGACGATGGGCAACTCCATGACGAGCAACGTGCGCCGTTGGGCCAGGAAGGCTTCCAGGCGCCAATCGGGCGCGAGGAAGCCGCTGATGCCGCCAAGTAGCCACAGCCAGACCGGCCAGCGTCCGAACGGCTGCACGCCCAGGCCGTCCATAAGCGGGAAGAGGGCGGCGCCGATCAGGGCGCTCAGCAGCTTCTCGCCGAAGAACTGGACCACCGCCACCCCTGGTCGGGCCAGCGCCAGCTTGCGCTCCAGCTCCTGACCGCCGGCGAGCCCGACCTGCCCGAGCCAGGTCGTCAGGAGTTTTCCCGCGTCGTCGAGCAGCGGCCGCAGCATGCCTTCCAGCAGGGGTGACCGAAAGATCGGACGAATCTCCCGGCGTCCCAGTTCCAACCGGATGCGCTCATCCACATCCAGCCGTTGCAGGCGCTCCAGCAGGTCCGGCTTCGGCCGGCCGATGGGCTGGGCCGTGAGCAGCAGATACGCCCCCAGGCCGAAGAGCAGCGGCCAGATCAGCACCCGCAACTGGAGTACACTCGGATCAAACGGCAGCGCGATCATTGCAAAATCCGCCGCTCCCCCGGCAGGCGGGTGAGCCAGAGCATGGCGGCGTAACCGAGCGCGATACTCGCCACACAGCCGGCCAACAGCAGTTGGCCGGAAAAACTGTTGAAGACGCTGAGGTAGGGCGCGTCGACCTGGCGAACACCGACAAGTACTGCCAGCGGCACCGCCGCCACGATGCGGGCGGCGAGCACGTTCTTGGCCTGATAGGCGCGCAGTTCATGCTGGAGGCGCAACTGTTCGCGGGTGGCGTGCGCCAGTCGATCGAGGACCTGACTGATATTGCGACCGCCCATGCGGTCGTTCCAGACGAGGCTGGTCACCACTATGTCGAAGACTGGATCAGCCAGACGGTCACGCATGCCG
>DHIZ01000201.1:0-2456 GCA_002404055.1 Chloroflexi bacterium UBA4733 | reverse complement strand
CCCAGCAGTGCCTCCTGCACCGACAAGCCGGCGCGAATGCCGTCGCGTAACTGCGTGATGGCTTCCACGAGCGCGTCCTGGAGGGCGGCTCGCCGGCGGTCGTGGCGCTGGCGGTAGTACAGCGTCGGTATCAGGGCGCCCAACAGGGCGGCACAGACGCTGACCACGGCCCAGGCCAACCAGAGTTGGGCAATCAGCCCGCTCACCAGTCCGGTCGCCAGGGAGAAGAGCGCGAAGTCGCGCGGCGTGACCTCGCGTAGCCCGGCGCGCAGCAGCCACTCCTCCACCCAGCGCAGCCGGCGCCGGTGCGTCGGCGNNCTTGCGCTACTTGTTTCGGTCCCTGAAGTATGTAGCGCAAGCGGCTCCCGGTTCCCACGGTCCTTCCGGCACTTCTTCCCGAACAGCAGCAGCGCCGGCTGGAGCGCTGCCGTACCACGCTGGTCACGGCTGACGCTCGGCGGCCGGTGGCAGCGCGTAACGCACGCCCTTCGCCGCAATCTTGCCCAGGCTCCTCGGCGGGATGCCCGTCCAGACCAGACGATCCCGCTGGGCATCCAGACTCCAGAGCTCGTTTCCGGTGATGACCGAAGATTCGCCGCCGGTCGTTTCCACCCCGGCAACCTCGTAGATGCTGACCACCCGGCGCCGACCGGAGGCGGGCTCGAAGCGCAGTTGCACCACCAACTCGATGGTGTGCGCGACCATCTTGGTCAAGACCTGATCGGACAGCCGTTCGCCCGCCATCATCGCCAGGGTGATCAAGCGGTCGAGGGCGTCGCGCGGTGAGGAACCGTGGATCGTCGTCATACTGCCGTCATGGCCGGTGTTCATAGCGAGGAGCATGTCTAATGCTTCTCCTCCACGCACCTCTCCCACGATAATTCTGGTCGGTCGCATGCGCAGCGCGTTCTTCACCAGTTCCCGGATGCGGATCTCGCCGATACCTTCCACGTTGGCCGCTCGCGCTTGCAGCGGGACGCAGTCCGGCAGTTGACGGGCGAGCTGTAATTCGGCGACTTCTTCCACGGTCACGACGCGCTCGTCCGGCGAGGCGATGCTGGCGCCGAGGGCGTTGAGGAAGGTGGTTTTGCCGGACCCGGTCGGTCCGCTGATCAGGATATTGAGGCCGCCCTGCACCGCTGCATCCAGGAATTGGGCCGCAGACGCATGCAGCGTTCCCAGTGCCACCAGTCGGTCGAGGGATGTGGCGCGCAAGATGAATTTGCGCAGGGTGAGCGCACACCAGCCGGTGGTGGCGGGAGGAATGGCGGCATTGAGCCGGCTGCCGTCCGGCAACCGCGCATCCACCAGGGGCGAACTTTCGTCCAGGCGCCGGCCCAGCGGACCGATCAGCCGCTTGATCAAGGCGAGCAGTTCAGCATCGTCGTCCAGGTAGACGTCCGGCAGCAGCCGCTTCCGACCGTCCTCAATCACGAAAATCCTGCTGGGCCCGTTGCAGATGATCTCCTCGATGGCGGGGTCGTCCATATATGGCTGCAAGACGCCCAGGCGCAGCATGCCATCAAAGAGCCGCTGCTCGACGCCGGCCGGGTCGACCAGCACAGCGGCGTTGGTGGTCGCAGCGCGGCGCTGGTAGGCGGCAACCCGCTCGCGGATCAGGACGCGAATCTGGCTTTCCTCCTCGGAGCCGGGCGCCAGCAACTGGCGATCATCCAGCAACTGACTGACCGCCGCCTGGACCTCCGCCCGCAGGGTGCGCTCCACTCCCCGGTCGATGGCGGCGGGGGGGCGGCCGTTCACAGCCGGCAGGGACACGCTCATGGTCTGGCGCCACCTTTCTGCATGGCCGGCGTGCGGCGGTGTCGCCACTGATCGGCAGGCCCTAAAGCCAAGTGTGGCGGCCAGTGGCTCGACTGAGCCGGCTGAGCATCCTCCGGCAGGACGATCGTGCCGGCGTGCAGGCGGGTGGCAAGGTCGAGCAGCGCACCCGCCGCCCGGCTCGATCGCTCCAGGAGCAGCGGACGTTGCGCCGCCAGGGCCCGTTGGGTGTGGTGATAGTCGTAGGGCACGATGCCGGCAACCGGCGCCTGCAGGCTCCATGCGATGTCGGCGCGCCCGTAGTGGTAGCGACGGTCGTCCTTGTTGATAACCAGCGCCAGCCGCTCCGGGGCCAGACCGATGTGCGTCTGCCACAGCTCGAGCGCCATCCGGGCGCTGTGCAGTCCCAGCAGGTCGGCCGAGGTGACCAGCAGCACCTGCTGGGCCAGGGCCAGCGCCGCGCGGTGCACCGCCCACTCTGCCCCTACGACTTCACTGCCGACGTCCAGCACCACGTAGCGATAGCGGCGCTGCAGTTCCGTCAGCAGGCGCTCAAAGAACCGGCTGGAGACGCCGGGACGCAGTTCGGGCTTCGCTACTCCGCAGAGGACCACGCCGTGGGGGCTCGCCGGATGCAGCGGTTGGGTCTCCTGCTCGATGGCCCGGTCCCACTCCTG
>DHIZ01000353.1 GCA_002404055.1 Chloroflexi bacterium UBA4733 | reverse complement strand
ACCGTTGACGGCAGACCCAAGCGACCGCAGTCGCCCCCCGTCGCTTGGCCGCCGATCGCAATCGCGGCCCTGTACTCCCCCAACCACTATCCCTCAGCCACCCCAACCGTCCTCCCCTATTGTTGGCATAATACGTAGCACAACGCACTCGGAGGTATCACCCCATGGCCACCGCTGAAACCCCCAACTACGACCGCGTCGGGCGCGGCCTGAAAATCACCCAGAATGCCCTGACGCCGTTCATCTATCGGGAGATGATGCGGGTTTACCACAACAAGTGGTGGACGGAAGGCGTGCTGATGGGCGTCAGCGACGCGCAGCGCAATAGCCTGCCTCAGGTGGGCCAGACGAAGGACCTGGTGGAGCGCCTTGATCCGGCTGCTCAGCTCAACCTCATCGCCCGGCGCTGGAACGACGTCTTCGGCAAGGAACTGGACCAGCAGGCGCGCACCTACGTCAACGAGCTGATCGGCGTGCGGAATGACTGGGCACACAGCGCCAGCAAGGACTGGGCGGAAAATGACGCCTGGCGGGCGCTGGATACGATGACTCGGCTGTTGGAGCAGGTGCAGCCGACAGTGGCGCGGGAGGTCGAGGCGCTGGCCAAGGAGGTGCGCGCCGTTACCTATGCGGCGCCCCTGCCGCCTGCACCGGTGATCAAGACGCCGGCGGTTGCCACTGCCGGAAAAGCCGCAGCAAGTCCCGGCGCGCTGAAACCCTGGCGGGACGTGATCGTCCCCCACGACGACGTCGCGCGCGGCAAGTTTCAGCAGGCGCAGTTCGCCGCCGACCTGGCCCAGGTGCTGGCCGGCAAGGCGACCTCGGAGTACCAGGACCCCGTCGAGTTCTTTCAGCGTACCTTCCTCACGGAAGGGACGCGTTTGCTGCTCACGGCCGCGGTGGAACGGCTGGCCGGCAAAGGCGGGGAGCCGGTGATCCAGTTGAAAACCTCCTTCGGTGGCGGCAAGACGCACACCATGCTGGCGCTGTATCACCTGGTCAACAATCAGGGCAAACTGGCCCACATGAGCGGCGCTGCCGAAGTCCTGGCCGGGGCAGGGGTAGCAAAGCTGCCGAAAATCAAGGTCGCCGTGCTGGTCGGTACCGACCTGAATGCCACGGCGCCGCATCTCGCCGCTGGCGGCAGCGGGATTGAGGTACGTACCCTGTGGGGCGAGATGGCCGCCCAACTCGGCGGCAAGTCGGCGTATGACCTCGTTCGTCCGGCGGACCTGGCCGGGGTCGAACCCGGCGCAGCCACACTGATCAAGCTGTTTGATGACTTCGGCCCTTGCGTGGTGCTCATCGACGAGTTGGTAGCCTACGCCCGCCGTATCTATAACTATCAAAACCCGACCCCGCTGCCGTCAGGCACCTTCGAGTCGGTGATGACCTTCATCCAGTCACTCACAGAAGCTGCCAAGCGCTCCAAAGCCAGTATCGTTGTGGCATCCATCCCCGAATCGGACGTGGAAATTGGCGCTGCGGGCGGTCGGGAAACGCTGGCCCGCATCGAGCACACCTTCGGCCGCCTGGAGGCGGTGTGGAAGCCTGTTGGCGCACGAGAAGCATTCGAGGTGGTGCGCCGCCGCCTGTTCGGTCCGGTGCGCGACGAGGCTGCCCGCGAGGCCGTCTGCCTGGCCTACTCCCGCCTCTACGCCGGCGATTCCACCGACTTTCCGGGCGAGTGCCGCCAGGCCGACTACCTGGAGCGGCTGCGCGCCGCCTACCCAATTCACCCGGAGGTGTTCGACCGCCTCTACGACGACTGGAGCACGTTAGAGCGCTTCCAGCGCACGCGAGGCGTGCTGCGCCTGCTGGCCGCCGCCATCCATGCGCTCTGGGAGCGTAACGACCGCTCCTTGCTGATCCAACCAGGGACGCTGCCGCTGGACGTGCCGCGCCTGCGCGACGACCTGCAGCGCTATCTGCCGGAGGGCTGGAACGCCGTGATCGACCACGACGTCGACGGTCCCCACTCCCAGCCGCGCAAGATCGACGAGGAGAACCCCCGCCTGGGCCAGCTTGTGGCCGCCAGTCGCGTGGCGCGCACGATCTTCCTGGGCAGCGCGCCGCACGTGACGCAACAGAGCGTGCGCGGCATCGACGATGCGCACGTCCGCCTAGGTGTGGCTCAGCCAGGCGAGTCGTTGGCGGTGTTCAACGACGCCATTGGCCGGCTGACAGAGCAGCTCACCTACCTCTATGTCGCCAACAAGCGCTACTGGTTCGATATCCAACCGAACCTGCGCCGGGAGGCGGACGACCGCGCCCGCCGACTGGAAGTACACGAAGTCACCCAGGAGATCATCAGCCGCCTGCGTCAGGAACAGGCGCCGCGCGAAGCCGACCGGCGTAGGGCCGACCGTGGCGTCTTTCACGCAGTCCACTGGCCGTCGGACCGCAGCGGCGAACCGGTCGGCGCCGATATTCCCGACGAGCAGTTCGGCCGGCTGGTGGTGTTGCCACCCAGCGCCGGCCACCGGCGCGGCCAGCAGCAGTCGGCCGCCCGCCAGATGGCCGGCGAGCTGCTGGAAAAGCGCGGCAACGCGGCGCGCATCTACCGCAACACGCTGCTCTTTCTGGCCCCGGATAGCGAAGGGCTGCCCGGCCTGGATGCGGAGGTGCGCCGTTTCCTGGCCTGGAAGTCGATCCAGCGCGATACCGATGCCCTGAACCTTGACCGCTACCGCCAGCTGGAAGCCGATGAAGGCATCAGCCACGCTGAACTGACCTTTGACACGCGCCTCCGGGAAACGTATTGCTGGTTGCTGGTTCCGCGCCAGGATACCGCCTCTACATGGCTCTGGGAAGACGTCCGGCTGCCGCCGGGTGAGGGCAGCCTCGTTCAGCGCGCTGCCCAGCGGGCCGAAGCGAATGAGTACATGTACGGAAAGATATCCGCCTTCCACCTCCAGCGCGCGCTGGAGGAGATGCAACGCGCGCTGCAAGACCTGCTCTGGAAGGACGGCCCGCACCTCTTGCTCCGCAAGTTCTGGGAATACCTCTGCACCTACGGCTACCTGCCGCGCCTGCGTGACGCCGACGTGCTGCTGGAGGCTGTGGCGCAAGGGCTGCGCACGCGCGACTACTTCGGCTACGCCGACGCAGTGGGCGACGACGGACGCTACCGCGGCCTGGTATTCGGTGAGGCGCGCACCGCCAGCAGCTTGACCCTGGATGGCAGCAGCGTCCTGGTCAAACCCAGCGCGGCCCTGGACGAGGAGGAACGGCGGCAGCGCGAAGAGGCGCAGCGCCGGCAGGAGCAGGAAGCAGCCGTCCAGGGCAAAACGGGAGGAACCAGCTCGCCCGTCACGCAAGGAAAAGATTCAAACCTAGGCCCAGATACGGCGGGCAACACCGGCGACCCGCCGCAGCCCCCTCCGCCCACCCCGCGACCGAAGGTGCTGCGACGCTACCACGGCACGATGGACATTGATCCACTCCGGCTGGCGCGCGACGTGCGCAGCATCGCCGAAGAGATCCTGCAGAGCCTCGCGGCACTGCCCAACGCTTCAGTGCGCGTCACGCTCCATATCGACGTGGACGCGCCGGACGGCATCCCCGAGCAGGCAGTGCGGACGGTCGTCGAGAACAGCCGCACCCTCAAACTGCCGCCGCCCCAGTTCGAGCAGGAGTAAGCGAGGCGGGCAAACAGGCTCAATACAAGAGCGAAATACGCACAGGTTCACGGGGGGCGCAAGGGTCCTATGCGTGCCCTTTGAGCCGCGCCTACTCTCGTTGCCCACGCAGGCGCGCCAGTTCCTGTTCCAGACGCTCGGCACGTTCTTGCCACTGCCTAGCACGCTCGTGCGCCACCCGCGCTTGCTCCTGCGCCGCCCGCGCTTGCTCCTGCGCCGCCCGCGCCTCATCTTGCGCAGAATGGCGCAGCGCGATCTCCATGCGCAACTGCGGCTCCACGTCCCAGATCAGCGGGAACACCTCTCCGCTCGCCTGGTCCACCACCCGCACCAAGTTGTCGAGCACGCGCCAACCAAACGGGATCAACTCGCTCCAGAGCGTCTCGCCCTCACTGACCACGCGGTGCAGGTCCCCGCCATCCCAGCGGGCGCCCAGTTGCCAGGCTTGCAGCCGAGGTTCCGGCGCAAAGTCTCCACTGGGGTCTAGCACTACATACTCGCGCACCCCCACGCGACGGTACCAGTCGCGCTTCTCCGTGAGGTCTTTGTTCTTCAGCGAAGACGGGGAGAGCACTTCAATTACCAGGTCCGGCGCTTTGGGTTCGACCCAGAGGTCGTAGCGCGGACGGACGCGGTCCGGCACGCCAAGGGCCACGAGGATATCGGGCTCGCGGTAATCGCGCAAATCGACGGGATCGCGGTGGACCCGCAGTTCAGCGGCGACGAAGCATGCGGAACCGGACAGGCGTCCGCGCAAGGGGTAGGAGAGGCTGTCGATGGTGTCACGGTGGTCCTGCCCGGCCAAAGGTTCATCCTGTTCTTCACTGTCGAAGAGGTCGGGAGTCCAGTCTAGAGTGGCGATTTCGGCGCGCATGCTGCCTCGCTTTCTGGTGACGCAAAGCGTAGCATGGAGACCCCTCTCTGGCTTCCGGGCGCCCTTTGGGCGCTCTCCCCCTGACGGGAGAGAGCCAAAGGGAA
>DHIZ01000245.1:27728-30422 GCA_002404055.1 Chloroflexi bacterium UBA4733 | reverse complement strand
ATCCTCGTCCATCCCCGAACCCTACCGCTACCTTGCCCATTTGTCAAAGTTATTTCGTGACGGGTCCTAATGCGGCGAAGCCCGCCTTCGCGGGCTGAAAACGAGTCCGCGCAGGCGGACTTCGCTTTGGTAGCCGCGACTTCAGTCGCCAGGCGAGCGTCGCCACCTTTACGACGAGCCCTCCCCCTCCGCCTCCCGGCTCAGTCGGTAGTGCTCTTGCAGGCTGCGCACTTGCAGCGCTTCGTTGCGTAGGGCGCGGATGGCGCCGGTGACTGCCAGGGCGGCGGAGATGGTGGTGATGAGGGGGATGCGCTGGCGGAGGGTGGTGAGGCGGATTTCGGCGCCGTCCTCGAAGGCCATGGAGCCGATCGGCGTGTTGATGACCATCTGGACTTCGCCCTGGCGCAGCAGGTCGACGACGTGGGGCGAGCCCTGGGCGACTTTGTTCACCGAGCGCACGGGTAGGCCCGCTGCCGCCAATCTCGCTGCCGTGCCGTGGGTGGCGATCAGGCCGAAGCCGAGCTCGTGCAGGTCTCGGGCGAGGCTGACGATGAAGCGCTTGTCGCTGTCGTTGACGGAGAGGAGCGCCATGCCGCCATCGGGCAGGCCCTCACCCGCGCCGAGCGAGGCCTTGGCGAAGGCGTGGGCGAAGTCGGGGGCGTGGCCCATAACTTCGCCGGTGGAGTGCATTTCCGGTCCCAACCGGGCGTCGCTGCCCGGCAGCTTGCGGAAAGGGAGCACGGCTTCTTTGACGAAGTAGCCGTTGAGTGGCGGCTCGACGGCCAGCCCGGCTTCTTGAAGCGATAGGCCGGCCATGACGCGGGCTGCTACTTTGGCCAGGGGTACGCCGGTCGCCTTGCTGACGAAGGGCACTGTGCGGCTGGCGCGCGGGTTCACTTCCAGCACGTAGACGCGATGGCCCTGGATGGCGAACTGCACGTTGAGCAGGCCGCGCACGCCGAGCGCCTGCCCCAGCCGGATGGTGTAGTCGCGCACGACCGCCAGTTCCGCCGCCGGCACGCGGAAGGGCGGCAGTACGCAGGCGGAGTCGCCGGAATGGACGCCGGCCTCCTCGATGTGCTCCATTACGCCGCCGATAATGACCTGACTGCCGTCTCCGACAGCGTCGACGTCCAGCTCGACGGCGTCTTCCAGGTAGCGGTCGAGCAGGAAGGCGCGGCCCTCGGCGGCGACCTTGGCTTCTTCACCGAAGATGCTGAGCGCCGCGTCGTCGTAGACGATGGCCATGGCGCGGCCGCCCAGCACGTAGGAGGGCCGCACGAGCAGCGGGTAGCCGATAGTCGTCGCTACCTGACGCGCCTCGTCCAGAGTATAGGCGAAGCCGTGCTCCGACTGTGGGATGTGAAGTTCGTCCAGCAGTTGCCCGAAGCGTTCGCGGTCTTCGGCCAGGTCGATGGCGTCGAATGACGTGCCCCAGATCGGCACGCCCGCCGCTTGCAGATCCCTGGCCAGCTTGAGCGGCGTCTGCCCGCCAAACTGCAACACGACGCCGGCCGGCTGTTCGCGTTGCACAATCGCCAACACGTCCTCCAGCGTCAGCGGCTCGAAGTAGAGGCGGTCGCTGGTGTCGTAGTCGGTGCTGACCGTCTCGGGGTTGCAGTTGACCATGATGGTTTCCAGCCCCAGGTCGTGCAGCGCGAAGGCGGCGTGGCAGCAGCAGTAGTCGAACTCGATCCCCTGGCCGATGCGGTTGGGTCCGCTGCCGAGGATCATGACCGAGCGGCGGCCGGTGCGTGGCGCTTCCTCGACGACGTTCAGCGGCGTGATGTCGTGGGCCGTCAACTGGGTCACAGCGCGTTCGTAGGTGGAGTAGAGGTAGGGCGTCTGGGCGGCGAACTCGGCGGCGCAGGTGTCGACGCGCGCGAAGGAGGGCAGCACAGCCAACCGCTGGCGATGCTGCCGCATGGCGTCTTCCGTCACGTGGCAGAGGCGGGCCAGTTGGTGGTCGGAGAAGCCGTAGGACTTCGCTCGCCAGAGGAGGCCACGGGGTAAGGCCCTGGTGAGCAGGTCCGACGCGTCATCGCCGGTGACCGTTGTGGCCCCCGTCAAGGCGAGCATCGTCCATAGACGTTGAAGCATCGGATCATGGGTCGCTGTCTGAATCTCGCCTTCCATGGCCGCGATCTGCGCCATATGTTCCAGGAACCAGCAGTCGATGCCGGTCTCGCTTGCCAGCGCCGTCACGCTCTGACCGTCCAGGAGCGCGCTGTAGACAGCGTAGAGACGTTGCGGGCCCGGTATTGACGCGCCAAGCGCCGCACCGGGTTTGGTTGGATCGACGCGGCCCAGGCCGTCGCGGCCGTCTTCTAGCGAGCGCACCGCCTTCTGCAGCGCCTCCTTGAAGGTGCGTCCGATCGCCATCACCTCGCCAACCGATTTCATCTGCGGACCGAGCGTGACGCTGGCGCCGGGGAACTTCTCGAAACTCCAACGCGGGATCTTGACGACGACGTAGTCCAGCGACGGTTCGTAGGCGGCGACCGTCTCGCCGGTGATGTCGTTCTTCAGTTCGTCCAGCGTGTAGCCGAGGGCGACCAGGGCGGCCAGCTTGGCGATGGGGAAGCCCGTCGCCTTGGAGGCCAGCGCGCTGGAGCGGCTGACGCGGGGGTTCATCTCGATCACCAGGGTTCGGCCGTCGGCCGGGTTGACGGCGAACTGCACGTTGGAGCCGCC
>DHIZ01000245.1:0-27489 GCA_002404055.1 Chloroflexi bacterium UBA4733 | reverse complement strand
CCCATCGGGTCGACGTTCTCGATGGAACAGACCACCACGAAGCCGCCGGCGCTGTCGGCCATCACCTCCAGCTCGAACTCTTTCCAACCCAGCACCGACTCCTCGATCAGCACCTGATGGATCGGACTCTCGCGCAGCCCGTGCTCCACCACTGCCTCCAGGTCGGTCCAGGAGTAGGCGATGCCGCCGCCGGTGCCACCCAGCGTGAAGGAAGGGCGGCAAAGAAGCGGAAAGCCGAGCTCGTCCGCCAGTGCCTTCGCTTCGGCCAGCGCCTGGACCTCGCCGCCCCGCGGCATCTCCATCCCCGCCGCCGCCATCGCATTCTTGAAGAGGATGCGGTCTTCGGCGACCTGGATGGCGCGGATGGAAGCGCCGATGAGTTGGACGCCGTAGCGCTCCAGCACGCCGGCTTCCGCCAGCTCGACCGTCAGGTTGAGCGCTGTCTGCCCACCGACCGTCGGCAGCAGCGCGTCGGGACGTTCGTGGGCGATGATCTGCTCCAGCACCGGCACGGTGAGCGGCTCAACGTAGGTGGCATCGGCCAGCTCCGGGTCGGTCATGATCGTCGCCGGGTTAGAATTGACGAGCACGACGCGCAAGCCTTCACGCTTCAGCGCTTTGACGGCCTGGGTGCCGGAATAGTCGAACTCGGCGGCCTGGCCGATGACGATCGGGCCGGAGCCGAGGACCAGGACGCAGCGCAAGTCGTCACGGCGTGGCATTCGGAACCTCGCTAACCCTGGTGTGCCGCCGGCGCATCAGGCGGCGGGCTCCTGTAGATGGCGGACAAACTGAGCGAGCACGTCGTCGGCGTCGTGCGGACCTGGCGACGCTTCGGGGTGATACTGCACCGCCCACACCGGCCGATCGCGCAGGCGTAGCCCTTCCAGCGTGCCGTCGTTGAGGTTGCGTTCCGTCAACTCCGCCATCGCCGGCAGGCTGGCAGGATCGACTGCATAGTTGTGGTTCTGCGAAGTAATGCGGACCTTGCCGCTGCCCAGTTCCTTCACCGGCTGGTTGGACCCGTGGTGACCGAACTTCAGTTTGAAGGTGCGGCCCTGCAAGGCCAGACCGATCAACTGGTGGCCCAGGCAAATGCCGAGCGTGGGCGAGCCGCGTTCCAGCAGGCGCTCCGTCGTTTGGACGGCGTAAGGCAGCCCTTCCGGGTCGCCGGGGCCGTTGGAGAGCACCCAGCCGGCAGGCTGTAACTCGTCGGCAGCGTCCAGGCTGGTGGCAGCCGGCATCACCATCACGTCGCAGCCAAGGGCAGTCAGGCGGCGCATGATGTTGCGTTTCGCGCCGTAATCAAAGAGCGCAACCCGCGGCCGTACTCCCGTGGCCTGTGCCGAAAGTCCCCACTGGGCATCGCCGGCGTCACTCCAGGCGTAGGGTGCGGTGCAGGACACGCCCTGAGCCAGGTCACGTCCGCCCAGGCCGGGCCAGGCTCGGGCAGCGGCGACAAGCGCCCGCGCGTCGGCGTCCGGTAGCGTGGAGATCGCGCCGCGCAGCGCGCCGTAGGTGCGCAGGTGCAGGGTCAGGGCCCGCGTGTTGATGCCGGAGATGCCGGGCACACCGCCGGCCGCCAGGTAATCGGCCAGCGCTTGGCTGCTGCGCCAGTTGGAGGCGACGGGGCTGAGTTCCCGCACGAGGAAGGCTTCGACTGCCGGCCGGCTCGATTCGACGTCTTCCAAGTTGATGCCGGTGTTGCCGATTTGGGGGGCGGTCATCACCACCATCTGGCCAGAGTAGGACGGATCGGTGAGGACCTCCTGGTAGCCGGAGAGGGCGGTATTGAAAACGACTTCACCGACGCGCTCGGTGACGGCACCGAAGCCGTCACCTTCCCAAACGGCGCCGTCTTCCAGTGCGAGTAAGGCCATGCAACCCCCAGCAGCAGTAGGCAGAGCGCTTGCGCGTTTCACCCTTCGGGCACGCGCAGTCGGTCAACGCATGCATCTGAGAACAAACTATCCCGTATTCAAGGCTGCCCCGTCAAGGGAACGTCGGGACTGCCAGGCAACGCAGGCGGTACCCTTTGGTGAAACCTCTAATCTACTCAAACAGCCGACTCACGGGGTAGAAGAAGCCGGGCACGACGTCCAAACCATCAAGCGCATCAGCGCCACCCAGCGTTGCCACTGGCACATCGCTTCCCGGTCGCCAGACCTCGACCTGCTTGGAGCGCGGCCAGACAAGCCAGAGCAATCGAACGCCGGCGGCGAGCCACATGCGTGCCTTTTCTGCCATTTCGGGATGGTATTGGTCCGGCGAGGCAACCTCCACGATCAGGTCCGGCGCGAGGCGCAAGAACCCCCGGCGCTCCAGACTGCCGCGCGGCGGGAGCCGCCCTGCTCGGACGAACGCGATGTCCGCCCCGAGCACGGTATCCGGCTCGCCGGGGCGACTCAGCGTGAAGCCGGTTTCACCGGTTGCGACGCCGCCCAAGGCCCGGGCGATGACAAACGAACGCAATACCGACCCGAGATCAACCTCAAGAGTCCCGTGGTCAAACCCTGCCGGCGGCATTCGGACCAGTCTCCCCTCAACGAGCTCGAATGACCAGAAGTCATCATGGCGGTGCAGCAGCTCGTCGGCGGTCATCAGGTCGGCCTGCTGCGGGACGGCTTCGGCCCACGGAGCGAGGGTGCGGGGCGCCATACGAATACCTCCAATCGGCGTGATCGGTCCGTGCAGGAGATGACGTGAGCGCTATCCCCTACGCTGTACACAATCCCGTGCTTTCCGCAGCGGCTCACTCGCCGGGAGCTGAAGCCGGTCCTGCCAGACTCGCCTCGCGGGCCAGGCGGCGGGCGAAGGGCGGGGCGATCACGCAGACGATGTTCAGCGTTTCGTGGCCAGTGCAGGTCTGGCCGTGTGGTACGTCGCCGGGGATGTAGACGGCAACGCCTGGCTCCAGGGCGAACTCCTGGTCGCCCAGTGTCATACGGCCTTTGCCGACGACGACGTAATAGAGCTCCTCTTCCGGGTGCTGGTGGATGCGGACTTCCTCGCCGGGGTTCTGGTAGACGACCGCCATCGTGGCGTTTTGGCAACCACAGGTCTCGGGATAGAGCACGCGCTTGACCAATCCGCCGTTGCCCCTGAAGTCCATACCGTCCTCGACCCGCACGACGTTGCGCAGCGTACCAGTGGCCATGCCGTCTCCCCTCATCTGTGGCAATTGTGGCAATGGTTTCAAGCCCCCACCCAATGCCGTAGCGAATTGGATGGGGGCTTTGCTCCCTATGCGGGGTTGGTTACCACCGCCGACGCCGGACCGCCGCTAGAAGCGGCCTTCTTCTCCTCGCGTTCGGCCATCTTCTGGTCGATGTAGTCCCAGGCCAGCAGCCCTGCCACCAGCAGAACCATCAACGCCACAAATGAGCCACAGCCGATAAGGCCAACCTTGAGTATTCCCTTGAGCAACGTCATATCCTTCCCTTTGTATCCGCTGAGATGCTGTGTTTAGTCCGTGCCTAGGGTACCGGCCAACGCAGCGAACTGCAAGCAAGAGGCAGACCTCGATTGGTCTGCCGGTCCAGAGGATGGGCGCCCACACGACGGCAACGCTCGGATCGCTCCTTGAAGGTATTGAGCATCGGCGTGATCGGTTGAGTTGCGATGCCAACAAAGTCCCGGATGGCGCGGCGTAGCCGAGCATGATGGACGGCGACCGGGCGCCGTGTAGCACTTTCGCCGCTTCAATCGGGCGCTTGACGGGATCGTGGACGATCAAATACTATACGGACCAGAACTTGGGCGGGACGCCATCAAGAGCAGCAACGCTATGCAAGGCTTGTTTCAGTAGAGTGATCTGGAGTTGGTGACAACCGCTCGCTGAATGAGACTATGGCAGGAGTAGAGGCAGAGCGTGCCAACATTTACATGCCGTATCCCCTTGCCGGACATACCTTACTGGGCCAAGCGCTATGTAGAAGAATTGCGAGACGATGACCCGGAGTGGGTTGTCGTCGGAGAGGTCGCGGCGGGAGTTCAACGGGATGGCGAGTATACCCGTGCGGACTTCCTGACCGTAGCAAACTGGAAGCTTCAGGCCTTCCTGCCGCGGTTCCCAGGGCTGTTTCAAAACCTGGAGGCCAATTCCGAGGATGAGATCGCCAAGGCAACCAGAGAAGCGCTCGCGGCAGACACACCTGAAGCGATTCGGGTCGAGGTATTGGTTACTCTCTCGGGTGTTGGCGTCTCGGTCGCATTTGCCCTGCTCCACGTCGGAACGCTTCACCGTGAGGCGCCCTACCCCATGCTCGATCAACGGGCCCTTTGGTCGTTGAGTTGCACGCCCCCAAGTACCTATCCATTCAATTTCTGGTGGCCATATGTTCAGTTCTGTTGCCAACTAGTAGCCTGTCAAGGCTGAAATGGCCGGTACCACCGCGCTCAACCTCGACCCAGCAACTGTTCAAAGTACGCATGACGGACTACTAGTGGGTCACGCGACAAATAGCTGAGATTGTCGCCTCTCGTGAGAAACCCAATTTAATTGCGGCGTGACCCACTAGGCGAACAGGGGCGCCGTGCCTGATCCCCAATCGAGAGTTGGTTCGGCTCGACGCGCCTGATCCTCAGACCGCCCGGCGCGACAACGAAAGACGGGCCGATCGCCCAGGCGCGTTCACGTGGGTGGCCACTGTTGCGCGTGATGGAGCACACGTACGATGAAGACGCTATCATCCCGAACCAGGTAAACGATGATGAACGGTGTCGTGGATATGACGAGTTCGCGTGTGCCGACAACGCGGCCAGATCGCCCGATGTAGGGATGGTCGGCCAGTATCTCCGCCGCCGCCACGACCAGGCGAGCGCTATCTCCAAGGCCCTGCGATGAGCCCGACTTGATGCGCGACCGGATTCGACGCAGGTCCCGTACCGCGGAACGTGACCACTCAATCGGAATCGGCGTCCCAGTCATTCAGTAAGCGAACCACGCCGCTATGGCTGACAACGTCTCCCCGCCCAACGTCATCAATTCCCTCTTGAATGGCTTGCGCTTGCCAGTCACGTAGCGCAATGAGGTCTTCCACTGCCTGAACTACCCATTCGGTGATTGGCCGGTTGGTTGCGATCGCCAGCCCTTCAAGACGTTGGGCGAGATCGGCCGGCATTTCGACCGAGATCACGGGACCCGCACCACCGGATGCCATGTCGCCATTCCTTCCCTACCGTCGCTGTGATCCACATTGTACGAGCATCGCCGAAGGGCGAAACGCATCCCGCGACATCTCCTGTCCATCCCAGGGGCTCCGCCCTGCGCCGCCAATAAACATGCTATCGCCGTGCTTGTCTATCGCGCTTGCTATACTTGCTGGCACGGCAGCCACACGAACGTCCGGCAGAACAGTCGGCCAGGTTCGGGCAAAGGAAGAGGCGATGGCAACGCCGCCCACGTTCGCGGAGTTGCTGCACCGCCATCGCCTGGCTGCACGGCTGACCCAGGAGCAACTCGCCGAGCGGGCCGGCATGAGCGTGCGGGGCCTCAGCGACCTGGAGCGTGGCGAGCGGCACGTTCCCCAGCAGGCGATCCTGCGCCACCTCGTCACCGCGCTTGGTCTCGCCGCCGCCGCCGAGGCTTTCTCGGCAGTGGCAACCAGGCAAGAGCAGCCACGGTTCGTCGACGCCGCGGCGACTGCTTCTGCGCTGTCCCTGGCCGCGTGGCGCTGGGTGCCGGTGCGGCCGCCATCAAGAAGGCCGGCCAGGAACGCACGGCGGAAAAGGCCATTGCTCTTGCGCTGGAAACAGATCGCTGACCAGCGGCGACGCTGCTGAAGTCGGCACGATTCGGTGACGCGGCTCTACTGAGAGCTGGCTGGGGGCCAGTCTTGCGCGCCATGGAGCACGCGTAAGATGCGCCGGCTCGTTTCTCTGGTGCGATAGACCACGAGATAAGGCGTGCCGGCGACGACCGTCTCGCGGGTCCCCTCCAGCCGCCCCGGCCGGCCGCGCTGGGGAAAATCGGCCAAGCGCTCCACCGCCTCGCGGATGGCCGCGTGCGTCTTCCGGGCGGCCAGGGGGCTGCGCTCGGCCAGATAGACCAGATGCGCTCGAAGGTCACGTCGCGCCGGAGCGGTCCAGACGATCTCCACTACCGCTCGCTGGTCCTTTCGTCGCCCAGTAGCGCCTCGGCTTCCGCCATCACCATATCGTGCGATACGACATCGCCAGCGTCGTCGGCGCGGATGCCTTCCTGCACCGCCTTGATGAATTGCTGCTCGGACTGGATATAGCCGCGGACCGCCTCCTCGATGACCCACGAACGGTTCCGTCGCAGCGCCTGGGCGAGCGTCGTGATCTGCTGGCTCAGTTCTTCCGAAACACGGGCCGAAATGGTGACTTCCTTCACCGGGACAACCTCCTCAACGTCAGGCAGGTTAGCATACAACGTCAAACGATGCAAACACGGTCTGGCGGCGCTCACCACCCGAGCGTGCGACGCTTGGATAGTGGCCGCCTGGGCCAGGTGGAATTAGAAGAGGAGTGGGGAGTGGCACGACCGAACTTCATTGTCTTCCTGACTGACGACCAGGGCTATGGCGACCTGTCGTGCATGGGCGGTGCGGACGTGCAAACGCCGCACCTGGACGCGCTCGCGGTAGCCGGTGTCCGCTTGACGCAGTGGTACGCCAACGCCCCCGTCTGTTCACCGTCGCGGGCCGCCTTGCTGACCGGACGCTACCCCGGCAACGCAGGGGTCCGCGCGATCCTCGCTGGACACCGCACGGCCACCGGCTTGCCGCCGAGCGTCTCGACGCTGGCGACCGCGCTGCGTCGCCTCGGCTATCGCACGGCGATCACGGGCAAATGGCACCTCGGCCTAGCCGCCGGACACCGGCCGGAGGAGCATGGCTTCGACGAGTCATTCGGCTTTCTGGCCGGCGCCAGCGATTACTACTCTCACCTGTAGTACTATGGCAGGCAGTCGCCCCCGTCGCCGCCGGTGCACGATCTCTGGCACAACGGTAAGGAGGCGTTCCGCAACGGTCACTATCTGACGCACCTCATCACGGAACACGCAGTATCGTTCCTGCGGAACGCTCCCCAGGCCAGCGGCGACCAGCCTTTCTTTCTCTATGTGCCCTTCAACGCGCCGCACTGGCCGCTGCACGCCCCGCCCGAGTATCTGGATCGTTTCCGGGGACTATCGCCCGAACGACGCATCATGGCGGCGATGGTCTCCGCGCTGCGCTGGCCGGCCGGCATTCCTGGCGGCCAGGTGATTGAGGAGGTCGGCGCGGCAATCGATATCTTCCCTACCTTCCTCAAGATGGCAGGCGGTGACCCGGCGAGCTACGAAGTGGATGGGCAGGATATCCTGGGAATGCTCGCCAAAGGCGCGCCGAGCCCCCACGGGAGGATCTTCTGGGAGATGGAAGAGCAGACCGCCGTGCGTGACGGCCGGTGGAAGCTGGTGCTCAAAGGGCGGTTGGTGGAGGGCGGGCCGCCGGAGGACGACGTTCACCTGGCCGACATGGACGCTGACCCAGGAGAGCGTCACAACCTGCGCGACCAGCATCCCGACGTTGTCGCCGAGCTGACGGCCGCCTGCGAGTCGTGGCGAGCAGGGATCGAGGACCGCTGGCAGCGGGAGTGGCTGCCGGCAGCGCCGGGGACTACCTAGCGTTTGCCGACGTAGCGGCCCCACGGATGCGCGGTAGCGTCACTGATGCATGTTGGTCCCTTTCACACCAGAGCTGTGAACAGCAAAGGGAGCGCATTATGGCGGCGCCAACCGCCAAGATGCGTCCCACAACAACCGGCACGTGGTACCGTGACTGCATTGGCTCGCAGACCCATACGGCGAGGGAGATGGCAATGAGGACGTAAGCGGCGGAGGGCAGCGGTAGATTGAGCAGACTCGACCCGGCTAACGCAGAGCAAGTGACAAGCAGGGTCCGTGAGCTTGCTTATGGTGTCGGCAACATAGCCTACTCCGATCACGGATTGAGGGAAGCGCTGGCCGAGGACTTCAGCGAGCAGGATGTAAGACAGGCCTTGATAAACGGGGAGCTGTTGGAGAACTATCCAGAGCATAGACGAGGACCGTGCTGCCTGATGAGCGGCAAAACAGCCGAGAGGCGCAACGTCCACATAGTCGTTACAACAGCATTGGCAAGACTACTCGTTATAACCGTCTACGAGCCGAAAGAACCAAAATGGAGGAATCCGACCGAGAGAGGTCAGCAGTGATGAAGTGCGAAAACAAAGGTTGTGTGGGCGAGTACACGCGCACGACGGTTAGCAGAGCCTTCGAGTACCATGGAAGCACCGTTGTGGTCGAGGGCATCCCGGCCCAGGTCTGTGCCCTGTGCGGCGAGACCGTGTTCGAGGCTGGCACGCTGGACAGAGTACGAGAGGTACTCAAAAGCGCCAGACCGGCTCATACGGCCCCCGTCTACGCCTATGAGAGCAAACTAGCGGCGGTATAGGGCTCGACGTCGCTTCCCTCCGCGTCCCCTGGTCCGTCCAAGGTTGTGTCGGGGGCAAGTGCTTGATGTGGAGTGGGGAATTCACTCAGTCGACGCCGACCGAAAGGGCGCTAACCAACCGTCGGTGCCGGCGGTTACTCCACCCGGAGCCGTTCCAGCAACGTGCCGGCAGTCGCGGGTCCCAGCATTGCCCGAATCTCCGTCCGCATCCGTTGGGCGTTGGCGCGATGGGTGGGGTCCGCCACCAGCGCGGGAGCGATCGGCGCGAAGGGTGCGTTGGTCAGCGCTGCCCTGACCGTGTCCCGTCTGCCGGCGGACGCCATCCGACGGCCGTCCAGGCTTTGCGCGCACTGACCAAGGAGGAGCGATTGAGATCGAGCGCAACCAGCGTTGCCCGTCCGACGGACGTGCGAGCGACGATGCGGTCCTGTTCGGTGGTCCAGGCGATATGCTCGTGCCAGCGCTGGCGACGCGGGTCGAAAAGGGGAACACGCTCCCCGGTCACCGGATCCGGCGCGGCGATGCGATTGCCCTTGTGCTGATTGCAGAGGGCACATGACAGCCCGAGGTGGTCGTCTTCTGTCAATCCACCGAGTGATTCGGGAACGATATGGTCAATTTCCATTGGCGTACCAACGATCGCCTCCGCCGTCAGGCAATAGCCACAGCGGCAGTGTGCCGCAGTGCTCACCCGCTCACGTAACGCTTTGGGAACGTAGGTCCGGCTCACCTCCCTGGAGCAAGGGCAGCGCTATCGTGTCCTCGCTGCTTCAGCAAGTTAGGCAGTCTCCGCGACTGGGTGCCCCCAAGCGGTCGAGCCGCCACCATTGAGCATGCAAAGTGGCTACACTTGCATCATTATGTCTCAAGTAGCTGCACCTGAGGTCGCAGTAATCGACGCCTCGTTTTGGATCAATGCCGAGCGATCGGGACTCTTGGAGTACCTGCCGGATTACTTCGTCCTGAAGGCTCCGGTCGAGGTTGCACGTGAGATCACTTTCACGCTTGGTCAGTCAGTTCCGGCACAGGCTGCCACCGTCTTCGAGGAGTGGCACGGGAAAGACCTCGTTGAAATCGTCGAGCCCGCCGGGACGTTTGCACGCTTTTATGCCGGAGAGAACCAGGCGATCGCCTTTGCCGCTTTGCATGGATGCATGCTGTTGATTGATAACAGTGAGGCCCGTCACTTCAGCCGTGGTCCCTTGCGTCTGCGGGTTGTCGACTCGCCGACCTTCGCGGTGTTTCTGTACGACCAAGGGCGGCTAACATATGAGCAGACTCGGGAGATACTCCGGGTATCCCTCGCTGCACGCCGGGTCGTTCGTGAAGCAGTGATCGTGCTAGCCGGACTGACACGCGAGTTGCGATCCCCGTAAGGGCATTGTCACCAACCAAGGGAGAGTGATCCGAAGTCTTCGGGAAAAGGAGGTACGAAATCAATACGCAGAAGAGACCGGTGACGAAGTCGGTGCGCTTGAGCGCTGAAGAGAGTGCCGCGATCCGGGAGTTCAGCGCTCGGGAACATCTGGCTGAGGGCGCCTTGTTGCGCAAACTTGTGCTTGATGGCCTTGATCGATATCGGTTAGAACAGGCGATTCGTGACTTCGTGGACCATCGACTCAACCTGAGCGAAGCGGCCAGTCAGGCAGGCTTAAGCATCGAGCATGTGATGAAGGAGCTGGATCGCCGCGGTATCGACACCATAGATGTCGACCACTTTTATGCAAGCCTCGACCATCTGGTTGCCCAGTTCGGCGGCAGTGCTGGCTTACGAGCTGCGGTGACACAGCGTGATGCTGCATCTGCCGGAATCGCCCACAACGAAGTAACGAAATGACGACCGGCCCGGTCGATACCGGACCATACTTCATCCCGCCCTTCCAGCCGCCAAGTGCGGTGGCTGGGCATAGGTTGCCGCAGCCGCGGCCCGGGATAGGGTGCCGTTGTTCACGAGAGCGATCAAGACGAGGCGCTGGCGTTCGCGGGCCAGAGCGTAGTGATGCAGCGGATCGTAGGCGGACGGGGCATTCGGGAGGCCGGCCAGCATGCTGGCTTCGCCCCAGGAGAGCGCGGTCGGAGCAACACCGAAGAAAGTATGGCTCGCCTGCACGATGCCCCACTGGCCGTCGCCATAGTAGACGGAGTTCAGATACATGGTCAGGATCTCCTGTTTGGAGTAGTGCTGTTCCAGCTTGAGCGCCAGGCCAGCCTTTTCCAGGTGTGCCTGCACGCTATTGTCGTTAGCCGAGTACAGCGCCTGGGCGAGCTGCTCGGTGATGGTTGCACCCCCATGAGGTGATCCGGTGGTTGCCAGGTCCCAGGCGGCGCGCAGCAGACCCAGGGAGTCGATGCCGTGGTGCAGGTAGAAACGGTGATCTTCAACGGCCACGGTGGCTTCGGCAACTCTGATTGGCGCTGTCGCTGCCGGCACGCCGCCGTGCTGCGCCAGCAGCGCTGCGACCCGCGTTTGCGCATCGGCGACCGAGGGCAGCGAAGCCAGGTAGGCAATGGCGCTGAGTACCGCGACCAGAGCAAGGGTCACGGCCGTGGCGGCCAAGCGCCAAAAGAGAAGGCGGGCCCGACCACTGTTGCGCCGGGGCACGGAACGGCGCGGTACCTGATGGACGATTGGGGGTGACTGGATCAGGACTGCCACCTTGTTTCAAACTGTTCCGCCATCGTCTTCCAGCATGCCATGCCGGAAGGCGCCTTTTCCCCCTCTGCTCGCCCTCGCGCCTGATCCGACGGCCCCACCGACCCTGTTAATCTGGCAGCAGCGCCAATGGCTGGACCGCGGCGCCAGCCTCGTCCTCGCCCGCGGCCAACCCTGACGTGATGAATTAGCCCTGGCTCGTACCGAGGTGCGCCACAAGTTTTCGCGCCCCTCGGTCGCTCTCCAGGGGGGAGATCCAGTGCGACACCGTGCGTTCGCCCCATTCCTCTGAGGAAGGCAAGCGGGCACTGCGAAACTTTGTGGCGCACTTCTCGTACCGCTGCCCATTGACTTGCGGGGCCGCGTATGCTAGTATAGAGGGTATTTCCTAACTCTAATTATAGCCTCTTATAGGTCTGGCGATGCTACCCGCAACGGCTAATTGACGCCAATTTGGTGCCACGGTGGCTACCACACTGGCCTTGATCGAACTGGGAGAGGCCGTCGCGGGTACTGCGATCGGTACATTTCACACCTGAAGCGCTCCCAAAAGGAGTTAGGAAATGCCCTCAGTATACGCAGTAGCACCCTTAGACGCTGGTTCCCTGATCGGATGCTACGAGGAAAGGACGGATGGCATGGCACGACTGGCTGGCGCTGGACCCGGAAACACGAAGGTGGCACTGTCCCGACGTCGCCTGCTGCTGTTGGCGGCAGGTATGGCCGGCGGCGCGGGGATCGGGGTGCTCGCGGGCTGCGGCGCGCCGGCGACCACTGCCGCGGTCACTGCCTCGGTGACGACGCCGAGCCTCGCTGCATCGTCCGCCATCGCGGCCACTCCGGTGCCGGCCGCCGTTCCCACCAAGGCAGCAGCGGCTACATCGTCCAGTACCATTGACTTCTTTTTCCCCAACTGGGGTGAGCCGACCATCTACGAAGCGCAGGAGCAGCACAAGATCGACGCCTACGAGAAGCAGTATGCCGAGCGGAAGATCACACCGGTGCCGGTTGCGTCCGACTACGACAAGAAATTGACCGCCCTCTTCGCCGCCGGCACGCCGCCAACCACATTCTGGTCTGACCATCAGCTCGTGTTCTCCTATGCCAAGAAAGGCATGCTCGATGATCTTCAACCCTTTGCTCGCCAGGATAAGAGCTTTGACCTGAACGCCTTGCCGGCGGTCACCCGTGAAGGTTTGATAATGGGTGACAAGCTGTTTGCTCTGGCGGGGTGGGCCTTTACCAACGTGTACTTCTACAACGCCGACCTCTACCGGCAGGCCGGCCTTGATTCACCATACGATCTCTGGAAGCAGGATAAGTGGACGTGGGATGTCTACATCGAGGCGGCGACGAAGCTGACCAAGCGTGACGGCACCAAAACGACGCAGCAAGGCTCGGACCTCGGCCTCTCCCGTCTATGGATCAACACGGCGGGGGGCCAGGAATACGATAGCGTGAAGGCGCCGACGAAGTGCCTCTACGACACTGACGTCGACATGGCCGGTCTCCAGTTCTCCTACGACATGGGAAACAAGTACCGGATTTACGACGCCAACTTCTACAAGGACTCTGGGCAGAAGGACGCCACGACCGCCTTCACCAATGGGAAGCAAGCCACCATGTCGCGCTGGATCACCGGCATCGCCAACTTCAAAGCCATCCAGGATTTTACCTGGGGCGCCGTCCCCTACGCGAAGAAGCAGGCCTATGCGTCGGACTATACGCACTGGGCCTACGGCATGGCCAAGGGTCTGACAAATGCCAGCCGGCGCGACGCCGGCTGGCAGTGGCTCAAGTGGTACACCGGCGAGGGCGGTCAGGAGATGGAGGCGAAGGATCTCGGTGCCGTTCCCTTTACCAAGCAGGCGCAAGCCGTCTTCACGCAAGCTCTGCAGCAGTTGCCGAAGATGGAGCACCCCGAGGCGATCTCGGAGATTCTCAACGCCTACCCGAATTCTCGGCTCATCTCCGTAGACGTGACTGACATCAGCAAACTGCTCAATCAGAACATGGCACCCTTCTGGGCCGGCAAGAGCGACGCGAAGACAACGACCACGGCTGCGACGGAGCAGGTCAACAGTTATCTGCAGGCGCACCCGCAAACGTTCTGAGCAGCCGGCCGGAGCGGCATCCTGCGCGGTCCCAGCCCCGGCGCCAGGGTCGATGCGTAGCCGGCAGCGGGTGCTGCCGGCCAACCAACCGAAGGGAACAACGTGGACGATCTAGCCGAACAGCTGCAGCTTGAACCGGAGTGGTTCGACCGATACTACGATGAGCATCCCCAGTTGCTGCGCTTCCGAGCGACCGACCAGGCCGAGTGGGAGGAATGGCGCCGGGCGTTGCGCGGTCGCCTCGCGGACCTCCTCGGCGCACCTGGCGACGACGCCCGCGTCCCGCTGAATCCGCGCACCGTGGACGTGCAGGTAGAAGAGGCCTACCGCCGGGAAAAGATCGTTTACGACACGGCGGCCGGCGTCTCGGCGGTTGCCTATCTCCTAATTCCCAAGGATGTGTCTCTCCCCCGGCCGGCAGTGCTGTGCCCGCCGGGCCACGGCCTCGGAAAGGAGGCTGTGGCCCAGAAAGGCACGACTCAGGACTACGGCGTTCGTTTCGCCGAGGCCGGTTTTGTGACCTTGGCCCCCGAACACCTCGGCTTCGGCGAGCGCCAGCAGTTCGCCGGGGGCGATGCTGCGAAGGGCTACCGGCTCACCAACCTGAAGCTGCAACTGCTCGGTCAGACTATCATGGGTCGACGGCTGTGGGATCTGCAACGCGCCGTCGACCTCCTCCAGAGCCGTCCCGAGGTGATTTCCGATCGCATCGGCTGTGTCGGCCTCTCCCTGGGTGGCGAGATGACGCTCTACCTCGCGGCGTTGGACGACCGAATCCAGGCGGCCGTCATCAGCGGCTTCCTCAATACCTTCCGTCAGACCTTTTTTGCCGTGGAGCACTGTAACTGCGGCTACGTACCGGGCATCCTGAAGTACGCGGAGATGGGCGACATAGCTGCACTGATTGCGCCACGCCCCCTGTTGGTGGAGACGGGAAAGCGCGACACGGGCTTCCCCGTGGAAGGCGCCCAGGAGGCGTTCGCCATCGTGCGGCGCGCCTATGATCTGCTCGGCGGCGCTGATCGCTGCGAGATGGAAGTGTTCGATGGCGGCCACGCCTTCAGCGGCCGCAAAGCCTTGCCTTGGATGCAACGCTGGCTGTAGCAGGATGCCCGCCGGCTGCGCGCCGCGGAGAGACGGGCCCAGTCGAGCGCGGTTCCACTTCCGTAGCGCATATCCTAGCATACGCGGTGGCGCACGTGTGCGGTCATGGTAGGCTAGGCTCATTATGCTCATGCTCGGTACATCGCCCGCTGACCTTGATCGACAGTCCTTCACGCCGCTGTACGTCCAGTTAGTGGAGTTGCTCGCCCGCCCCATCCGCCAAGGCGAGATCGTTCCTGGCGCGGCGTTCTTTTCGGAGCGGGAGCTGGCAGTCCAGTACGGCGTCAGTTCCGTGACGGCACGACGGGTGATGCTGGAGTTAGTCCGCGCCGGACTCATTGAGCGCCGCAATGGCATCGGAACCTTCGTGCGAGCAGAGGGGCCGCGCAAGCATGTCACGCTCTTGATCTTGGAGTTCAAGGAGGCCCAGCAGCGTGGCCATCAGATGATCGCCAGCGCCTTTGGTGAGCTGGTGGGAGGGGTGGCCGAGGCGGCCTGGGACTCCAGCGCCGCGCTCGGGCTCGCCTACCTCGCCCAGCCTGAGGAACTACCGAACTGGCTTGCAACCGCCCGCGAGGAACACACCACCGATGGCGTGCTGGTGCGGTCCGCAGGGGACATCTCGGCGCAGGAGCTCGATATCCTGGACCGGTCAACGTTTCCCTACGTGCTCGTCAAGCGCCACCTGCCTGGCCGCTCGGCATCTGCGGTGATCGCCGACGAGGAACGGGCCGTCCGTCTCGGCGTGGACCATCTGCTGGGGCTCGGCCATCGGCGTATCGGCTTCGTGGCATCAACACGCTCGCGCGTGCTCCATGAGGAGCGGTTTCAGGGCTACAGTGCCGCCCTGGCGGCAGCAGGGATCGAGCTGGATGCGGGTCTGATCGTGCCGACTCCCGACTTCAGCGCAGAGAGCGGAGAGCTAGCGGTACGGGAGCTTCTGCAGCGCCCGGACGGCGGTGAGTTGACCGCGCTCATGGTGGCCAGCGATTCTCTGGCCATCGGCGCCTACCGGGCAATTGCGGCGCGTGGCCGGAGCATCCCCAGCGATCTGAGCGTCGTGAGCGTCGACGACATTCCCGAAGCGCGAGCGCTGCATCCCGCCCTCACGACGGCTCGGACCTCGCATGTGGAGTTTGGCCTGCGGGCAACGCGACTGCTGCTCCGGCTGATTGAGGCCGTCTGGAAGGGAACAGCGTTGCCGGCGCAGGCCGATGTCATCGAGCCGACCCTCATCGTCCGCGAGTCGACAGCCCCGCCGTACACGGCGCTCACCGGGTCAGTCGCGCCGTCCGGCGCGGATTAGCTCGCCGGTAGAGCCATCGGATGCCCGGTTGACGGATCGGTCCTTGCCGGGTAAAGTGCGTATGCTAGTATACGCAGTCGCCCTTGATGGCAAGGGACAGGATGGGGAACAGCATGCCTGACATTATCAAAGGCAGCATCACTGGAGGTCCTGCACTGGACTGCGTCCAGGCGGCCTTTGCGGCGCACAATCCCGGCTTTGCGCTGAGCGCGCAGACTCTTGAAGGGGAGTGGCTCCTGAGCACGTCAGGCGTGATCTATGCCTGGCTCGAGCGGGGATCCGCTGCGATCTGGCTGGAGCGCGGCTACCGCACACAGGAAGGCGACAGCGCGCCTTTGCCGGCGGTCTATGCACCGGATCCGCTCGCTCCGCAGGTGCGCGAGGCGCTGACCACCCTCTCCCGGCAGCGCGATGCCGTGGCGCCAACAGCACGTGCTGCCGTGGACGGCCTGCTGGGCCGGTTCGACGGTCGAGTCTATGCTGGCGACCCCATGGGCGACTTCTGGCGGCTGCGCGAAGCCTGCGGCAGTACCGAACACTGGGCAACCGGGCCGGCAGGTGACGCTCTCCGCTACGTCCTCGCCCAGGCTGGACGCCTGGGTTGGTCTACCAGGCAGCAATCTGGTTGGGAGCCCATCGCCTGTGGGGACCAGCTCGTGGCGACTCGCGACCGACCGCTGCGCGGCCGGGGCGACGTGCGCCTCTGGTGCATCGAGGATGGCGAGGCCGCCACGACCCATTGCTCCGCGACGCGGCGGCTGCCCTATCTACGTGATACGGCGGGAGGTTGCGCGCCGGGCTTCGACGCCTTTCGCCGCTTACCGCTGACCTGGTTTACCGAGGCGGGAGCTGCCACAGGCGACGGACGCAACCGGCTGAACAGCCACGTCGTCAACATCGCTGCCGAACAGAGCCGCACCCACTATCACCCGGCGCAGGCCGTCGGCGGCGGCAAGCCGCAATGCGAACTCTACTTCGTGCTCGACCCCGGGGCGCTGGGGCTGCATACCGCCGGCCGCCGAGCCATGCTCCACAGCTTCCCGGATATCGACAATTGGGAGCGCTTTGAGGCAACACCGCTCCGGCCGGGCGACGTCGTCGTTATTCCGCCGGACACCGGACACCGTGGGCTGGATGTGCTGGCCAACGTGGTGACGTTGCCAGGCTTCAAACCGGGCAACGAGTGCTATGTCGACGCCATCATTGCCCGCAGTGCCGCCGGCAAAGCGCCCTTCAACCCGGCCTTTGCCAATGTCCCACCGGCGGCGTCTGAACCGCCGGCAGTTGCTGGAGAGGAGCTGACATGATGGTGGTATCCGCGTCCCATGCGTCTCCGTTGCGTGCCGTGCATGTCGGCGTCGCCGGGCGGGGGGAGTGGCCCTTGCGGCTGATGGCCGCGGACGAGCGCTGGCGCTCGGTGGGCCTGGTTGACGTGAACACGGACAACCTGGCCAGGGCATGCACGATGACGGGCCTGGCCACCGACGCCTGCTTTCCGGACCTTGCAGAGGCGCTGCGCGCTGTGCCGGCCGATGCCGTGGTGGTGGTCACGCCATCGGCGCTGCACGGTCGCTTCATCCGCCTGGCATTGGAAGCCGGCAAGCACGTGCTGGTGGAGAAGCCCTTCGTCCACCAGCTCGCGGAAGCCGAGGAGCTGGTCGCCCTGGCCGAAGCGCAACACCGGCAGATCGTCGTGGCGCAGCAGTACCGCTTTAACGTGCAGCAGCGCGCCTTACACGCGGCGCTGGCCTCCGGCGAGTTCGGCACGCCTGGCTATGCCACGATGGTACACCACCGTCGCCGGCCCGACCCGCGCGCTTTCACCATGCCGCACGCCATGCTCGTGGAGATGTCGGTCCACCACTTCGATGACATGCGCGCCGTCTTCGGTCGGGAGGCGGAGGCGATCAGCGCACGCAGCTTCGATCCGCCCTGGAGTCGCTACCAGGGCGGCGCCGTCACGGCCGCCATCACCTTCGCGGGGGGACTGGAGGTCGCCTACGCCGGCGCCTTCACCTCCGTGGACGACCTGTTCGAGTGGCGCATCGAGTGCGAGCGCGGGGCGCTGTGCTGGGACGCCGGCGGCCTCTATGCCAGGCTGCCGGGCGGCGGTCGCCAGGAACTAGCGGCGGAGCAGGGGCCACGCCCGGAGCAGGTCGTCCTCGACCACTTTACGGCTGCCGTCCTCAGCGGGGCGCCGACGCCGATCTCCGGGAAGGCCAACCTCGGGACCTTAGCGCTGATCGCTGCCGCGATCCACAGCGGCCAGGATGGACAGCGGGCGGCCATCGCTCATTCCCATCCCCAATCTTGACGCCATTATCCTCACATGCTAGTATACGCGCTAGCCTCTGCTTGTGGAGGCATCCTCACCTGAGAAACGAGAGGCCACCCATGGGCAACGACAGCGTCCCTGTTACCAGGCCATCCGCTCGGACCACGCGCCGCGCCCTCCTCCGCGGTACTGCCCAGTTCACGGCCGCGCTCGCCGTCGGTGTCCTGGCCGCCTGTGGCGGTGGGAGTGGTCCGGCGACAACCGCCGCGACGTCTACGAGCAGGCAGCTCGCGGCAAGCGCCGCCGGGAGCGCGACGACAGCGCAGACGACGGCTCGGAGCGCCACGTCGAGCGCTGCCGCCTCAGCGGCAACCGTCGCCACCAGCGCGGCGTCGACAACCCCGGCCCTCGGCGGCGCCACGATCACGCTCGATTTTCCCCACTGGGGCGACGTCACCTACCAAACGCGCTTCCAAAGGCTCGCCGACGCTTTTGAAGCGAAGTCGCCAGGCATCAAGATCAACGTGGTCAACTGGGCTGATTACAGTACCAAGATCCGTACCACCTTCGCCGGCGGCACGCCCCCACAAACGTTCATTGCCGACCATGGCCTTATCCGCGGCTACGTTCTGACGTTGCACATCAGTGAGGATTTGACGCCCTTAGCGAATCAGGACCGCACCTTCCAGCGCAGCGCCATCTCCCCAGCCGCCTTCGATGACATGACCGTCGATGGCAAGCTGTACGGCGTTACCGGCAGTGCCTTCACTGCCGGCTTCTTCTACAATCGCGACTTATTCGACGCTGCCGGCCTCACCTCCCCTTACGAGCTTTGGCAGCAGGACCAATGGACCTGGGACCGCTTTCTCAGTAGTGCCCAGAAGCTCACCAGAGTAAGCGGAACTACCACGCAGCAGGTCGGTGTGACGGGATTCGGTCTCGACTACCTGTGGATGGACAGCAACGGGGGCAGCGAATTCGATGACACACGGCGCCCCACTGTCTGCAATTATGCCCAGCCCGACTCGGTTGAGGCGTTAGATTTCCTCTACAATCTGGACGCCAAGTACCACCTGACCACGCCATCCGTCCTGAAGGGAACAGGCATGGACGCTGACAAGGCATTCATGCAAGGCAAGGCGGCGATGACCACTCGCTGGACGACGGGTCTTGGCCTCTACAAGGCCATCGACAGCTTTACCTGGGGCCTCGCACCCTATCCAAAAGGCAAGAGAGGATATGCCAGCGACTTTACAATCTGGTCCTACACTGTTGCGGCAGGACTGAGTGAGCGCATCCGACAAGCTGCCTGGCAGTGGATGACGTTTCTTGCTGGCGAAGGCGGCCAGGAGGTTGACGCCGCCTCTCTCGTCGCCGTTCCATTCACGGCCGCCGCTCAGGCCGTTTTCAGCAAGCAGCTAAAAGACGCTGCTCCGCGACTGGAGCATCCAGAAACCATGGGTACTATCCTGACAAAGTACCCGTACAAGCGGCTCATCACGGTCGATTCTAGTGATATTGAGAAGCTGGTGAGTGATAACCTCAGTCCTGGCTGGAAGGGTCAAATGCCGATGCAACAGGCAGCGACTCAGGCATCGGCCGCTGCAGACGCGTACCTGAAAGCCCATCTCCAGCCGTAACAGGGAGTGCGCACAGAGCGGAGTAGTCCCCCCTTGTCCAAGGTCTCAAGCGGCGATCCTTTATGCAGGACGGTCGCCAATGGCGGCGGCTGAACATAGATGGCCGAGGCCTCGGCCTACGACTGGGTCTGTGGCACACCCTGTGGCTGCCAGCGCTTTCGGCCGTTTGCGCCTGCGTGCTACCATCGCTTCGGACGGTATAGAGGGATGAACACGATGCAACCAAGCGTACGGACAGAACTGCCGGGGCCGAAGGGGCGGCAATACCTTGACCTTGCCCACCGCTACGAGCCGGGGAGCATGAGCGAGCAGGCGCCGGTCGTCTGGCAGCGCGCCGAGGGCGTTTGGGTGGAAGACGTCGACGGCAACACATTTCTGGATATGACCTCCGGCGTGCTGGTGGCGAATGTGGGACATTCCCACCCCGAACTGGTGGCCGTCATGCGCGAGCAAGCCGATCAGGCGGTGAACTGTTACGACTTCCCCAACACCTATCGTCCACTTCTTGCCCAGAAGTTGGTCGAGATCACGCCGCCAAACCTGGATAAGGCGTTGATCCTCACCACCGGTTCCGAAGCGACGGAAGCGGCAATCAAGGTCGCCCGCAAGTACACGGGACGCTCGGAGATTGTGGCCTTCCACGGCGCTTTCCACGGACGCACGATGGGGGCGCTGTCGCTGGGCGGCAAGCGCAGCGGCGCCGGCAATCGCGGCTTCGGTCCCTACCTGCCGGGCGTTGTCCATGCTCCATTCCCCTACGAGTACCGTTGCACCTGGTGTCGTGGCGGTCCGTGCAGTCTCTCCTGCTTCGACTATTTCGAAGAAGTGATCGACTGTGAGACCGAGCACGACATTGCCGCCGTCATCACGGAGACCTACCAGGGCGGCGCCGGCTCCATCATTCCGCCGGCGTCGTGGATGCAGTCCTTGGAGCGCTGGTGCCGTGACCACGACGTCCTGCTGATTATCGACGAGGTGCAGGCCTCCTTCGGGCGCACCGGCAAGCTCTTCGGCTTCGAGCATTACGGCATCACGCCGAACTTGCTCTGCCTGGGCAAGGGCATTTCCAGCAGCTTACCCGTGGCGGCGCTGCTAGGGGAGTCGCGGATCATGGATAGCCTGGGTCCGGGAACCATGTCGAGTACCCACGGCGGTAATCCCTTCTGTGCTCGGACTGCCTTGGTCAACATCGAGATCATCATGCGCGAGCGGCTCTGGGAGAACGCCGAACGAATGGGCACATTGCTCATCAAGGGCTGCCGCGCGCTGCAGCGGCGGCACCCCTGGATCGGCGACGTGCGTGGCCAGGGCCTGGTGTTGGGCATCGAGCTCGTCGAACCGGGATCCAATGCGCCGGACGCCGCGCGGGCGGCGGCCATAGTGGCGGAGGCGGCCCGCCGTGGCCTGCTGTTGATCGCGCCGATCGGCTTACATGGCAACGTCTTGCGCCTGGCGCCGCCGCTGATCATCACGCGCGAGCAGATCGAGCAGGCGCTGACCATCCTGGCAGAGGTCTGCCGCGCCGTCGAATCGCCCGTTCCGGTCGGCGCGTAATCGCCGCTGTATGGAAGTAAAGTTCACGCCCTGGCGCATGGTGTATATCGCCGGCCCCAAGTCGGCAGGCTGCGTCTTTTGCGCCGCTGCCCAGGCGGCGGACGACGCTGCCGTGTACGTCGTGGCGCGGGGGCAGTATTGCTTCGTCATCCTCAATGCTTACCCATACAACAACGGCCACGTCATGGTCGTGCCGTACGAGCACACGGCGAACCTGTTGACCCTGGCCCCGGAGGTTGCCCAGGAGACCTTCGCCTTCACGCGCATGGCGGTCGATGCCCTGAGCCGCACGATGCACCCATCCGGCTACAACATCGGCATGAACTTGGGCGAGGTGGCCGGCGCCGGCATCGCCGATCACCTACACATGCACGTCGTGCCGCGTTGGGGCGGCGACACGAATTTTATGTCTGTCGTGAGCGACACCCGGCTCATACCGCAAGCGTTGGATGAGACGTGGAGGGTGCTACGGGAGGCGTGGGGCGGGCGACCAGGGGATTCACGGTTTGGCACCGATTAGTCCTGACTTTTCAAGCGCTCCAGCGCCCCTTCCACCAGCTCCAGGCCGAGGCCCGGACCGGTCGGCACGGTGATCTGGCCGTCGGTGAACTGCAGTGGGTCTCGGAATAGGGAGTCGAGGCGAGGGTTCTGTCCCGTGTATTCCTGGGGGCGGTTGGCGTTGATGAGGGAGGCGATCAGGTGCAGGTTGGCCGCGGTGCCGATCGTGGGTTGGGTCTGGTGTGGGACGAAGGGTTTGTTGTAGGTGTCGCCGAGCACGGCGATGCGGCGCGTTTCGGTGATGCCGCCGCTCTTGACGATGTCGGGCTGGATGATATCGACTTTGGCCTGTTCGATGAGGTCGCGGAACTGCCAGCGCGTGTACTCGTGCTCACCGGCGGCGACGGGCACGTCTAGGGCTTGCGCGACCTGGGCGATGCCGGCATAGTCGTACTGCGCCACCGGCTCCTCGTAGTGGTAGATGCCGAGGTCTTCAAAACGGCGGCCCTGGCGGATGGCCGTGCTGACGGAGTAGCCGTTGTTCGGGTCGAAGCTGAGCAGCACGTCGTCACCCGTCACCTGCTTGCAGGCCCGGAACATGGCGAGGTCCTTAGCAGGGTCGACATCCTGGCGGGCTGGACCCCAATCCATGCGGATCTTGACGGCACGGAAGCCTTCGGTCAGCGCCTGCTCCACTTTGGCCGCCATCTCGGCAGGCGTCAGGCGCATGCCGCCGCCGATACTCTTGTACATCGTCACGCGTTCCCGGTAGCGCCCGCCCAGCAGTTGCCAGATCGGCATGCCGGTCGCCTTGCCCAGGATGTCCCAGCAGGCGATATCCACTCCCGACATCGCCTCCAGGTGCGCGCCCTGCACGCCTAACTTGTAAGGAGCGTAGAACATGCTGCTCCAGACCTCATCGACACAGCGCGGGTCGAGCCCGAGCGCGCGCGGCTTGAGCACCGTGTCGACGAACGTCGAGATCAGGGTGGCATGCATCGGGCTGCACTCGCCCACGCCGACCAGTCCCTCGTCGGTGAAGACCTGCACGATGATGGAGCGAGTAACCAGGACGGTGCTGCGGACATCAGTGATTTTCAAATGATGGTTCCTTTCTGCGGAGGATTGTAGCGTCCGTAGGGGCCTGCCCCTACGTCGTCCGGTTGCCTATTCCGTAGCACGGTAGCCTGACCGGCGGCTGGGAGGAAGATCGGCGGTATGCTGTGCGTTCGGGGCCGGAACCTATTTCTCAGTGCCGGCCCGAAACCTGGAGCGTTTGGTGGATACTCCTACAGTGGCTGCGCCGGCCGTGCCGTTGCTGCCCTTGCTGCGGGCGCTGCGACCGAAGCAGTGGACCAAGAATGGCGTGCTGTTCGCGGGGCTCGTCGGCGTGGGGCGACTTTTTGATGGCAGGAGCTTCCTGCGGGCAGGCATCGGCTTTCTCATTTTCTGCGCGCTGACCGGTGTGGTCTATCTGGTGAATGACATTGCGGACGTCGAACGCGACCGTGCCCACCCACGCAAGCGCTTTCGCCCGATCGCCTCCGGCGCTTTGCCGGTACCGTGGGCCGTCGGCGGCACGCTGGTGCTTGCCTGCGGCGGGTTGGTAACCGCCTTCTGGTTGACGCCTGCTTTTGCCGCGTTTGGCGCCGCCTACATGGCCGTGATGTTCGCCTATTCGGCGGGTCTCAAGAACCTGGTGCTGCTTGATGTCTTTGCCATTGCCGCCGGCTTCGTGATTCGGGCGGCGGCCGGCGCGGCGGTGGTTCATGCCTCACTGTCGCCCTGGCTGCTGGTTTGCGCGGCGCTGTTGTCGCTGTTTCTGGCCCTCGCTAAACGGCGACATGAGCTCCTCCTGCTCGGCGCGAACGCGGGCACATACCGGCAAACGCTCAATGAGTACTCACCGGAACTGCTGGAAGAGCTGATCTCGGTGGTCACCTCCTCTACGGTCGTCGCTTACTCGCTCTACACCTTTTTCGGGGAGACGGTACCCAGCAACCACGCCATGATGCTGACCATACCGTTTGTGCTCTACGCCGTCTTTCGCTACCTGTTGCTGATCCACCGTCGCGACGGCGGCGGCAACCCGGATGAACTGCTGCTGCAGGACCGTCCTCTGCTGATAACGATTGCGCTGTGGGGTGTCACCGCCATCGGGGTGCTGTACTACTTCCGCTCCTGACGGGTTCCGTCCGCTGCTACAATCGGCAACGTCGGCGCACAGAGCGGATCGGGAACAAGCGTGCAACTGGGCCTCATGACCAAGCATCTTCACCAGGCGACTATCGAAGCGGTGGCGGACGCCGTTGGCAGCTTCGGCCTGTCGTCGGTGCAACTGGACCTCACCTCGGCAGGGTTGCCGGAGCAGCCGGGTCCTGTCGTGTACGCCCAGGCGGCGCGCATCCGCAAGGCGTTCGCCGGCAACGGCATCGCCATCGCAGCGGTCTCCGGCACGTTCAACATGATTGACCCAGACCCGGCACGCCTGGCAGCGAACATCGCCGCATATCCGCTGTTGCTGGATTGGTGTCAGGCCCTCGGCTGCAACGTTGTCACCGCCTGCACCGGCACGCGCAACCCGCGCAGCATGTGGCGGCACCACCCGGACAATGCCCTGCCGGCGGCGTGGGCCGACCTCCGGCGCGCGCTGGATCAGCTGCTGCCGGCGGCCGAGGCGCGCAATGTGACCATCGCCTTCGAGCCGGAGGTGGTCAATGTGATCGACACTGCTCCCAAGGCCCAGCGCTTGATCGAGGAAGTGCAGTCAGCTAACCTGCGCATCGTGATGGACCCCGCCAACTATTTCCAGCCGGACATGCTTGCCGACATGGATGCCGTGCTGGACGATGTGTTCCAGCACGTCGGCGCATATATCGTCTTCGCCCACGCCAAAGACGTGCGCGCACCGGACCCAGGTGGGACTGAATGTGTCCGACCCGCCGCCGGAACCGGAGTCCTCAACTATCCGCGCTACATCCAACTGCTCCGGCAGAGCGGTTACGACGGCGCGCTGGTCATGCACAGCCTGGAAGAGGCCGAAGTGCCGGCCAGCGCGGCCTACGTGCGGCGGTTCATGGGCAGGTAGCGGTGAGTCCGCGAACACCAGTCCACATGGCCGGCGCAGGCGAACGGTGCCAAAGCACAGGCCGCTGAGTTCGCCAACCGCCACGTTCACAGGCAGGCACGGGGGCGGACCGCGCGGCCAAAGTCCGACGGTGCCCTGTATACTGTGCCGGGAGCAACCAGGTTTGCGCGGTGAGCCTCAGCCTGCAAGCATGCCCAGATCACCGATGCCAGGCGTAGCCGAGCAGCGCAGCCGTGAACTGCCGGAAGCTCGGCGCAAGGTGCGCGCGGCTGGGGCCAGACGGTTGAGAGGGAAGCCGTGCCGAAGGAAGTGTTCGCGACGAGCAAGACGCCGGCGCTCGTCATCTACCTCATCGACATCAGCGCCTCGATGACCCTGCCGTTGGGCAAGCGACGCCGGGTCGATGTTGTGACCAATGCCTTGCGGGAAACCTTGAAGCAGATGGTCTTCCGCAGCACGCGCGGCGCGCTGCTCTCGCCGCGCTACCGCGTTGCCATGTACGCCTACAGCGACAAGGTCTACGATCTGCTGCCCGGCGTGCAGAAGATCGACGCTGTCGCTCACCTTGGTGTGCCGGAGTTGAGTCCCGCCTTACCACCGACACGGCAGCGGCCTTCCTGGAAGCCGAGACGCTGCTGCGGGCGGAACTGCCCGGCATGCAGGATTGCCCGGCGCCGCTGGTCTGCCACCTGACCGATGGCGAGTTCATCGGGGCCGACCCTGAGAAGATCGCCAAACGCATCATGGCCATGCGCGTCCCTGACGGGCCGGTGCTGGTGGAGAACATCTTCATCTCCGATGATGTCCTCCCCGAACCGGTGCGCGATGTCAATGCCTGGCCCGGAATCCTGGCTTCCACCCGCCTGCGCAACGACTATGGCCGCCGGCTGCGTTCAATGTCGTCGCCGTTGCCGGAGCAGTATCGGGGTTGGCTGAGCGAGTATGGCTACCACCTGGCGCCCGGTGCGCTGATGATGCTACCCGGCACCAACTAGGACCTGGTGAGTCTGGGCTTCCACATGTCGAGTGGCACACGGTAGCGGCGCGAAGCGGCAAGAGGAGGAGGACGGATGGCGACACAGTTCGGTGTCGGTGATGTCCTGACCATCGACGGCATTGCCTATCGCGTGGCTCCCCATCCCCAGGTCAGCGAACTACCCTACGGTCAGGAAGGCCGCCAGGCCACCGTGTACCAGTTGATCGTTGATGCTGGCGACAACGCCCGCTTTGCCCTGAAGGTGTTCAAGCCGCGCAACCGCGTGCCGACCCTCGTGACGCTGGCGGAACGTCTGGCCGGCCACGCCGACCTGCCCGGTCTGCGCGTCTGCCGCCGCACGGTGCTCGGCGCGCGCCGCTACGCCGACCTGCTCCACGCCTACCCGGACCTCACCTATGCCGTGCTGATGCCCTGGATCGACGGTCCAAGCTGGTTCGACATCGTGGCAGGCGTTAGGGAACTGACCGCTGCAGAGAGCCTGACCCTGGCGCGCGGCCTGGCGCACGTGCTGGCCGGGCTGGAAGAGCGAGGCCTGGCCCACGGCGACCTCTCCGGTCCCAACGTGCTCCTGCCGGTGTTGGCATCCGCTGCCGACTCGCCGGTTGAACTGGTCGACGTGGAACAACTCTTCGGTCCCGGTCTGGACCGCCCGCTGCTCCTCCCCGCCGGATCGCCCGGCTACGCCCATCGCACGGCCTCCGCTGGCCTCTGGCAGCCGGACGCCGATCGCTTCGCCGGCGCGGTGCTGATCGCCGAGATGCTGAGCTGGTGCGAGGAGGAGGTGCGCCAAACTGCCTGGGGCGAGAGCTACTTCGCCCCGGACGAACTGCAACAAGAGGGTGAACGCTACCGCACCCTGGTCGCTGCCTTGCGCGAGCGCTGGGGGAACGCCTCGTCCGACCTGTTCACGCAGGTCTGGGAGAGCGAAACACTGGCCGACTGCCCCACCTTCGGTGACTGGCTGGTGGCGCTTCCAGTCGGAATGGAAGACGCGGCAAGCCGAGTCCGTGCCGACGCCATTACGGAGCCCCAGCCTGCGTCGACGTTTGACCGGTCAGCGGCTGAACTCGCCACCTGGTTCGACGCCGCAGTGGCGGCCTATGAGCAAGGCGAGTGGGCGGCGGCGCGGGAGTTGCTGGCGGTCGTCGTGCAACGGCAGCCGGGCTACACACGGCAGGGCAAGACGGCGGCGGCGCTGCTGGCCGATGCGGAACAGCACTTGCAGGCCAACAAACGGCAGCACGGCGTTATCGGTGGCTGGCTGGCCAGTCCTCTGGTGGCCGTCCTCGCCGTGCTGATTCTCTTGCTGCTGGCCGGGGGTGGAGTCCGAGCGTGGCAGGGAGTGCATGCTGCCAACACGACCACGCTTGCCGCTGCCGCGCCTCTACCACGAACGGTGCAGCCAGCCGCGAGTGCTCTCGCGCCGACAGCGACAGTCGTCCCACCCTTGCCCACACCGGTACTACCGACGGCAACGCCGGTGCCGCGGCCAACTGGTACAGCGACTGTCGCCTCAAGTTTCACGCCGACGTCGGTCCCGGTTCCGGTCGTTATTCCTTCTGCGACCGGAACTACCGGGCCGCCAAGCGCGACTTCAATCCCAGCAACATCGACGCTCCTGCCGCCGACGGCAACGGCAAAACCACCAACACAAGTGATTCCTTCGGCCGCACCGGTTCGTCCAACTTCCACATTGATACCGCCAACGCTAACTCCCGTGCCACCATCACCCACGCCGGTCGCAATCGCTCAACTCACCGGGCTGGATTGCCGCCCGAATCCGCACTTTAGACATGGTTCATGTTGACATGACAGTTTA
>DHIZ01000246.1:16473-44526 GCA_002404055.1 Chloroflexi bacterium UBA4733 | reverse complement strand
GAGCGGATCAGGTGCTGGCGGGTGCCCATCCGACCGGTCACGCCGTTCATGATGATGCCGATGCGTTGACTGGTCATCGCTGATCCTTTTCTGAGGGGGCAGTGGCGGCGCCGTCCGCCGGCATATAGGAGAGGTAGGCCGCCAGCGCCTCCTGGTTGTGGAGGCGCGCGAGGGCTTCCAGGGCGGGCAAGTCGCGCCCTTCCAGGGCTGCGACGATGGCGTGATGCTGCTGCTGCGAGCGCGCGATACGCCGAACGAGCACCCCGTCAAAGTAAAAGCGGCGGATCCGGTCCCAGGCGCTGAACGCCCGGCCAGTCACCTCCAACAGCAGCGGCATAGCGGTGGTACGGGCAATGCCGACATGAAAGTCGGTATTCAGGTCGCCCCAGCGTTGATGATCGATCTCTGCCACTGCGGCATCCAACTGATCGACCAGATCGCTGAGCAGCAACAGGTCATCGGCAGTCATACGCTCGGCGGCGGTGCGCATGGCGACGGTTTCGATACCCTCCATCACGGTAAAGGTGTCAATGACAGACGAGCGAGAGATAGGGGCGACCACTGCGCCGACGTGCGGCACACTGTCGATCAGTCCCTCCGACTGCAGCAGTTGCAGCGCTTCACGCACGGGGATCAGACTCATGCCGAGCTGGCGGGCGATTTCATCGATTATCAGGCGCTTGCCCGGCGGCAGCTCGCAGCGCATGATCGCCTGACGCAGCACCTGATAGGCGAATTGCTGCTTGGTCTGAAAGCTGTGCCCGCCGGTGGAGAGTTGCACCGGCGGCAGGGCACGATCTACTACACGCACAGCATCACTCCGTCGTCTCTCCCGCAGCCATCCGGTGGTCCGGGCGATCATATATTATCACGGATGCCGGCGCAATGCGCAGTCGGGGCCCGCCACTTTGCCTTTACCCGCCGGAGGCGAGCGGCAGGGGGGTGGGGGAGAAAGCGGACGTCAGATCGGTGTTTGGTAACTGGGCTGGGCGGGCCAGCCAGTTGGGCTGGCTGGGGGCGTATTGCGCGAAATAGGCGCTGCCCGACGCCTCGGCGGACAGGTCGGTCGGCACCCCCTTGTCTTCGATGATCGCCTTCAGGTAGTCGCCGAAGAGGACGCCTTGCGTGCAGGCGCAGCTCTCGTCGAACATCATGACGCCGCGCTGGAAGCGCAAGTACACAAAGTTGTGGTTGTTGGGGTCATAGGCCGGCGCGCTGGTCGGCAGGCCCCACACTTCCAGTTGGACGAGAGGCAGCAGCGCCAGCACCTGCGGGCTGGAAGCTGCTTGACCCGGAAACGCCGCTTCGGGGGTGACGGTCCCAAAGTAGGTCCTGGCAAAGGCGACGGGCAGCTCGTTCCAGGTGTCCGTCGCGTAGGAGCGTATGAAGCTGATGGCTTCGGCCCCATAGTTCGGGTCCGTCGGGTTAGGCGCGGCGGCGATAATCTGCGGATCAGGGGCCGGAAAGGCGGAGAAGTTGAACGTCGTGTAGGGCATCAGGCCGCTATCGAGCAGGTTCAACAGGTGTACACTGCCGTCGGGCCAGAGTTGCATCACCTGACGCTGGAAAAACTGGGTCCGGTAGCCCGTGAGCTCGAAAGTCCGGCTGGTCGGGTAGCCGAACGTCGTGACGCCGCCGCGCCGTTGGAAGTAATTCCAGAAGGCGTCTTCGTCGATGCGGAACCCGGTCTGCCTGAAGTAACGGGGCGGGCCAAACGGCGGAGGCGGGCAAGGGGAGATATAGACGGGGCAGGGGGTGATCGGCGTGGAGGCAGCAAAGGTCGGCGTTGCTCCAAGGAGCATGATGGCAGTTGCCCCCAGTGTCAGGGCTACTCGTAACGTCCGAAGTGTCATGGCGCCTCCAGCCTGTGCGGCGAATAGGGAGCGAGGTCCCAGCTTGGTGCCTTGTTCAGCAGCATTTCCGTCACTACCGTACCGGTTAACGGACCAAGAAGAACGCCGTTACGGAAGTGGGCAGTGGCCAGCAACAGGTTGCGGCAGTCGGGCGCCCAGCCGATCACCGGCAGGCGATCGAGGACCGCCGGACGTAAGCCGCTCCACTGCGTCTCCACCGTCAGCTTGCCCAGTTCGGGCAGCAGGTTGGTGGCGCCCAGGGCGAGCTGCAGGAGACCGGAAAGGGTAGGGCGGCGATCGTAGCCCGCCCTTTCTTCTGTCGCGCCAACAATTACCTGGCCATCCGCCTTCGGCGCGACATAACACTCACCGGACCAGAGAATGTGGCGGGGAGTGTGCATGAGGCCACGCAGCGCGATGATCTGGCCTTTGATCGGTTCCACCGGGAGGTGGACGCCCGCCGTTGCTGCCAGGATGCCGCTCCAGGCGCCGGCGGCCAGGACCACCGTCCCTGCCAGCAGCACGCCGTCGCTGGTCTGGACGCCGCTGATGCGGTCGCCATTGCTGCGGAGGGCATTGGCGGGCAACCCCTCCCGAAACGCAGCGCCCCGGCGGATGGCGGCGGTGGCGAGGGCCTGCACCAGGCGAGGGCTGCGCACCTGGCTTTCCTCCGGCAGCCACAGCGCGCCGACCAGGCGTTGACCGGCAGCGCCGGCAAAGGCAGGTTCTCGAAGGGCAACCTGCTGCGGGTCCAGCCATTCGGCGGCGAGCCCCCGCCTCTGCTGCCAGAGCGCGCGCCCCCGCAGGTCGAGGGCTTCACGCTCCTCCAGCGCCAGCCGCAGGATGCCGGTGCGTCGGAACTCCACGTCCAGGCCGGCTTCTTCCAACAACTGGGGCGCCAGCCGGGCGTGGGCCGCCCGGCCAGCCAGGCCAAAGTCAAAAAACTCGTCCGGCTGGTGTGCCTCCACCTGCGGGGCGAGCATACCGGCCGCTGCGCCGGACGCGCCGGCGCCGATGCGCTCCGCGTCGATGACGGTGACGCGCAAGCCGGCAGACGCCGCAGCATAGGCAATGGCGCAGCCTATGACCCCACCGCCTACCACGAGAACATCGGGAATGGCAGTGGCGACGCGGGGCGGCACAGCGGTCAATGGCCGGCGACGGCGGCAGTAGCAGGCTCGGCGGGCTGAAGCCTGGCCGGCGCGGCCACGATGCCGTCAGACGGACTTGACGGAACCGCGTAGTCCAGTCGGGGCATGCGGCCGGCGCGGTAGGCGAGCCGGCCGGCGCAGACGGCCAGCCGCATGGCAGTTGCCATGCGTACCGGATCCTGGGCGCGGGAGATCGCTGTGTTCACCATGCAGGCGGCCGCGCCGCATTCCATGGCGATCGTGGCGTCCGAAGGCGTGCCGATGCCGGCATCCACCACCACGGGTACGGTCAAGCGCTCCAGGATGCGGCGCAGGCCGGCGATGTCTTGCATGCCCTGGCCGGAGCCGATCATGGCGGCCATCGGCATGACTGCCGCCGCTCCCGTCTCTTCCAGCCGGAGGGCCGTGACCAGATCGAGGCTGGTGTAGGGCAGCACCACAAAGCCATCGCTTACCAGTTGCCGGCAGGCCTCGACCGTTCCCGCCGGGTCGGGCCAGAGCGATCGCTCGTCGCCGATCACTTCCAGTTTGATCCAGTTGGTCCCCGTCACCTCGCGGGCCAGATGGGCCATGTAGACGGCCTGGCGCACCGTCGTCGCGCCAGCGGTGTTGGGGAGTAGGCGGTAACTGCTGGTCTCCAGCTCGTCCAGCAGGCCGCCGTCGGCGTTTTGGCCGTCCAGACCAAGGGCCCGAATGGATACCGTCACTAACTCGGTCGCCGCCGCCGCCAGCGCCTGACGCAGCACCTGTGGCGACGGGAAGCGGCCGGTACCCAGGAAGAGCCGGGAGTCGAATTGCTGCCCGGCGATCAGCAACGGATCGTCGGCCGCTCCCGAACCACCCGAGACGGCTCGCACCACATCGACGCTATCGCCATCGCGCAGGATGGTCTGTGGCCAGCGGTCGCGGGGGATGATCTCGCCATTGAGGGCGATGGCAATGCGTGTCACCGGAACACTCAGCGTGGCCAGCACTTCCGGCAGCGCCATTGGGCGATCAAGCTGTCTGGTTTCGCGATTCACCGTCACGGTGAGCGGTCTAATGTCGGACATCATGCAAGTCTCCCCTGGTCAGATGGAACGTGAGCGCCAGGGGGAGAGGCAAAGGGAAGTGCCGTGGCCGACGATTCGGTCGTCAGCGCCAGCCCATGCGCGACTGTTGCAGGGCGACCCTGCGACGGCAACAAGTGCATCCCTCCGCCGGCATTACCCGGATCAGGTCCAAAGGGTAGGCGGTTGCTCAATGCGAAAGCCGCCTTCTCAGCCGCGTGGGCACCCCCTGCGCGTTTATTCGATTATTTTTACAGTATACGGCAGGCGCCGCACCTACGGCAAAGCCGGAACGTGGCCCTCGGCGTCGACCAGGGCAGTCCGCACTTCACCATCGCTGCGCTTGGCGGCGTACAGGGCGTCGTCGGCCATTCGCACCAGGTCGTTGGCGGTTGTGCCGTGGATGGGAAACGTCGCCACGCCAACCGAGCAAGAGAAGCGAACGTTGATCCCTTCGCCCAGATTGACGGCCGAGCTCATCACGCGTTGGCGGAGGCGCTCAGCGAGGCGACGGGCGGCGTCGGCTCCCGTTGCCGGCAGGAGCACGATGAACTCATCACCGCCGTAGCGGGCCAGCGTGTCGTACTGGCGCAGGCCACTGCGCACCAACTCGCCGAAGCGGCGTAATGCCTCATCCCCCACCGGGTGGCCGTAGGAGTCGTTGTATTGCTTGAACTTGTTCAAATCCATCATCAGTACGGAGAGCGATTGGACGTCATTCTGGTCGCGCCCGCGTCGTTGCGCCCGACTGAGTTCCGCTTCCAGGGCGGTCTGAAAGAAGCGCATGTTGCGCAGCCCGGTGGAGCTGTCGGTGAGCGCAGCATCCTGCAACTGCTCGTAGAGGCGGGCGTTCTCGATGGCAATGGCCAACTGGCTGGCCAGCCCCTGCACGACGTCCAGTGTTTGGGTACTGTAGGTCTGTGGCGTCTCGTAGCCGATCAAGAGGGCTCCCAGGCGCTCGCTGCCGCGCATGATCGTGGCCAGGACCAGCGATTGCAATTCGGCTTCGCCGATGGCCTCCAGCGGCAGGCTGGCCTGGCGCAGATCCTCCACGACCAGCAGGCCGCGCGCATCGACCGGTAGCACGGCGTAGTGCGGATACAAGCGGCTGCTGATCCGGCGGGGCGCCTTGTTTCCCTTTACCTCCAGACCCCAGATGCGACTGGGGTCCTGGTCGGGCGATGTCAGCCAGATGGCAGCTCGGTCGGCTCGGAACAGCCGGGGCAGCAGTTTCAGGGCGCCCTGCAGCACCGTCACCCGGTCGCCCAGCGCGGTGAGGGCGTGGGCTGTGTCCAACAGAATGGCCGCCGCGCGGTTGGCCTGTTCCAGGGACAGGTTGCGAGCGGCAAGCGTCTGCTCCACCTGGCGCATGCGCAGCAGTGCCCGCACGCGGACGCGCAACTCGTCCAAATCAAACGGCTTGAGCAGGTAATCGTCGGCGCCGGCATTGAAGCCCCGCACCTTCTCGTCCCCCGATCCCAGGCCGGTCAGGATCAGCACGGGAACGTGGACGACTTGCACGCGTTGTAGTTCGCTGACCAATTCAAGGCCGTTACCGTCGGGCAGCAACACGTCCAGGATGACGATATCCGGCGCTTGTTCGGCCGCGGCCAAACGGGCAGCGGCGACGCTGTGTACCGTGGTCACGGCGCCCAGGCCGGACAGCGCCAGTTCGACCAGCGTACAGAGGTCAGGGTCGTCTTCAATCACGAGGACCCTGAGGTCAAGCGACGGTGCGTCCATCGTGGCGACCGCCTATTCCAACATCATCCGGAGCGACTCTGCACCGTGCCTACCGTTTCCGCAACCCAGGCCACACCGGGGTACCGCCAGGCGTATCGCCATTTGCTGCAGTTCACGCCACACAGTCCTTCCCGGCCCGTTTGGCCTCGGCTGCTCGCTGCTCGACGGTCTGGATCAGGCGTTCGACGGTGTGTCCATCCTCCGGAGCCGAGGCGACGCCGATGGACACCGTAATCGGGATGGACCACTCCACGGTGAGTCGGGCCACGTGGCGGCGCAAGCGATCGGCGATCATGCGCGCATCGTTACGGCCGGCGCCCTTGAGAATGATGAGATACTCGTCGCCGGAGAGCCAACGCGTCAGGATGTCCCCTTCGCGCAGGCGCTCTCCGAGCAACTGACCGAGATCGCGGATCATCTGATTGCCGGCCTCGTAGCCCAACTCGTTGTAGGCACGGAGGTCGTCGCCATCAACCAGCAATACCGAGAAGGACCGCGATACCGGTGATTTCAGCGCCGCCGTCAGGGCCGACTCGGCGGCACGGTGGTTCGGCAGACCGGAGACCACGTCGGTGTGCGCCTGGATACGGGCTTCGATCAGCAGCGAGAGCGTCTCGTCGATACGGTTTAGCAGCCGGGGCACGATGCTGCTGACCTCGTTGCCATGGGACACGTCGACTTCCCGGTAGACGGTGGCCAGCAATTCGGCCACGGAGCCGATCTGTCCGGGATAGGGGACGCCGGCGCCGCGCACGCGTGGCGCGGTTCGGTGGCGACTCTGGTTGACCGGGTGCTCCGCCAGCCCAACATTGACGTGTGCCGTCCAACGTTCAGCGTCGGCACCGCCTGCTCCAGGCAGGAAGACCAGAAATTCGTCGCCACCGATGCGATAACAGCGCGTGGTGTCCGGCGCAGCAGTGAGCATGCTGCGAAGGACCGACGCGAGGGCGCCAACGTATTCGTCTCCGGTCGACCGACCGGCGTCGGCGTTGACGGTGTGCAAGCCGGCAAGGTCGAGCAGCAGGGCGACGCCGGTGGACGTCTCCAGGATTTCCGGCGCCTCGCGCAGGAAAGCGAAGAAATTCGGGAGGGCTGTCGCTGCGTCTTGCCGCAACGTTGCTTCGCTAAGCACGAATTGCCTGCTCTTTCGACTGAGACGCGCTGCCTTGCCGCATCATCCCATATTGACGCCGGGTCATGGTATCCCCCATTTGGGCATCTCCGATATAGGAAGGGGGGGACGAAAAACATTACGAACGCTGCCGGGTTCTGCGGGCTAGCGTCGCGTCACACCCCGCCACGCTTGCGGACGTGACAACACGCCCTTCGCAGTCTATCCTGGTGGACGTTAGGACGGCAACAAGGAAGCCGCCCGACGTGTGAAGGGGAATCGCTTGGACCAACTTGGTATCGGCATCATCGGCACCGGACGTATTGCCAATAGCCACATGCGGGCATTGGCCCAACACGCACCGGCCCGGACGGTGGCCGTGTTCGACGTGCTGGCCGACCGTGCGCAGGCGTTTGCACAGGAATACGGCATCCCGAACGTGACATCCAATCTGGACGAACTGCTGGCCCGCAAAGACATCGACGCCGTCATTGTCTCGACGCCGCCGTTTGCGCACACCCAGCCCACGATCGCCGCGCTGCAAGCGGGGAAGCATGTCCTGTGTGAGAAGCCGTTTTCCCTCATCCCGGCGGAGGCCGAACAGATGGTGGAAGCGGCCGACCGGAGCGGCCGCTTCCTGGCGGTCTGCTCGGCGCGCTACCGGCACGCAGCCGGGGCCAGGATGGCGCACGAGTTGGCCAGCGACGGCAGTCTGGGCACGGTGTACCACGCCCGCTCCAGCAGCTTCCGCGTGCGCGGGCGACCGGGGATCGACATGTTCACCGACGCTACCTGGTTTATCGACCGAGCGCGCGCCGGCGGCGGCGCGCTGATCGACATTGGCGTCTACCAGATCGACTTGCTGCTCTGGATGTTGGGTAACCCACGGGTCACCTCCGTGCTGGCCACGACGTACCAGGGCATCGGTGACCCGGCGCCGGCCGGCGTGGTGCAAACCGTCGAAGACAGCGCCATGGTCACATTCCGCTGCGCCAACGGCGCGTCCGCCGTCCTGGAGATTGCCTGGGCCTCCAACATTGCCGGCGCCAACGCCTTCCTCGTGCTGGGTACGGAAGCCGGGCTGCGGCTCAACCCGCTGGTGAAGATCACCGCCGGTCCCGATCGCAAGCCGGTGGAGGAACGTTTGCTGGGCGAAGAGGCGCCGGAAGGTCGTTCCTTCAACCTGGTCTCCACACGGTTCGTGGACGACGTACTGGCCGGCCGCCAGCCCTGGACACCGGGCCGCGAAGCGCTAGAAGTGACGCGCGTGATCGACGCCGCCTATCGCTCCGCCGCTGCAGGGAAGGCCGTGGAGTTGTAGGGGGACCCGGCGACTGAAGTCGCGGGCTGCCCACGAGCAAAGCCGCCCTTCGGCGGCTGGACCAGTCCGCGCAGGCGGACTTCGCATTCTGTAGCCCGCGACTTCAGTCGCCGGGGGTTCTCAGCTCAGCTCCCCCAGCAACTTTCGCACGTGGGCAGCGCTGCGGCGGACTGCTTCGGTCGGGTCAGCCTTGCCTTCGTATTCGATTGACAGGTAGCCGGCGTAGTGGCTTTCCTTGAGGATGCGGAAGATCTGGGCAAGGTCGATCGTGCCGTCGCCGAGCGGCACGTTTTCGCGACGGCTATTCCCCTCCGTCGGCGTCGGGCCAAGGTCCTTGAGGTGGACGTGGGTCACATAGGGTGCGAGGGAGCGCGTGGCAGCGACGGGGTCGTCACCCACACCGACGAAGTTACCGACATCCAGAATGAGGCGCAATGCTGGTGAATTGACAGCTTCCAGCACCTGACGCACCTCCGCTGCGGTCCCCGGCAGGCCGCCGTGGTTCTCAATGCCGAGTACCACGCCCTGGCTTTGCGCGTAGGCGGCGCTGGCGCCAAGGTTGTCGATGGCGAGGTCCAGGGCTTCAGCCGGAGACATGGCGCCGGCCCTGGGCCGGGATCCGCCAAAGACGCGCAGCACCGGCGCGCCGAGCCTCGCTGCCGTATCGATGCCGTCACGCACCATCTGCATTTGTGTTGCCCGCGCCGATGCCTCGGCTTGGACGAAGTTGTTGCCGACAGCGTAGGCGGCCAGCGTCAGCCGGTTGCGTTGCAGCCACTCCGGCGCCTTTGCCATCTCAGCGGCCTGGTCGGTCCAATAGTAGGAGAGGAGATCGACGCCGTCTAGGCCAAGTTCGCCGCAGTAGTCGAGGAAGCCCTCGATGCCGATTTCTCCGGCGCGCGCCTGCCGGTTGAAGCTATACATCGTGCAGCCAGGTTTCATTTAACGTCTCCATGTCACCGTCAACACGCTGATAGTAGCACCCGGAGGTTCGGGATCTCGCAGGAGTGATTGGGAAGTACCCGAACTGCCCGTTCCGGCTTGACACTGCTCCGGCGGCAACCGTATAGTGCAGGTGTTGTACAAGCGTGTCATTGCAGCAGGTGTGTATTTCGGGGCTCCGCGCGATGGCAGGCGTCCGCATATTGAAAGGATGAGGACACATGGGTGCCGCAATAAGTCTGGTGGCGGCGTCATTCCTTGCCTCGTCGGTGGAGATGGTGGAGGCGCTCACCATCGTGCTGGCGGTGGGTGTCACGCGCGGCTGGCGGTCGGCCAACATTGGCGTGGTGGCCGCGTTGGCGGCGCTGGCCGTGGTCATCGCGATTCTGGGCCCTGCCATCAACAATATTCCGATTGTTGCCTTGCGGGTAATCGTCGGTGGCGTGCTCCTGGTCTTCGGTTTGCAGTGGCTGCGCAAGGCAATTCTGCGGGCGAGCGGTTACAAGGCATTACATGATGAGGAGGCGATCTACCAGAAGCAGGTGACGGCAGCTCAGGCAGCCGGTACACAGGTTCGAGCTGGTATGGACTGGTACGCCTTCACGCTCTGCTTCAAAGGTGTCTTCCTGGAAGGCATGGAGGTTGCCTTCATTGTTATCACCTTTGGGACGACGGCGGCATACGGGACCGGCAAGGTTGTTGCCGGCGCGCCAACCTTGCCCGGCATTCAGTTGGCCGCTGCCGGGGCGGCAGCGGCGATTATTCTGGTCGGCATCGCCGGGGTCATGGTGCATCAGCCCTTGAGCAAGGTGCCCGAGAACTGGCTGAAATACGCCGTCGGCATCCTCTTGACTACCTTCGGCACCTTCTGGAGCACCCAGGGCGCCATCGGCATCGCCACGAAGGTCAACGGTTCGGACTGGGAGTGGCCGCTTCAGGATGGCGCTCTCCTCGCCATTCTTTTGGTCTACCTCCTGTGTTCGTTCGGCATGGTGGCGCTCTTGCGCCGCAGGAATCAAAGCGTGCCGGTGCGACCGGCCGTGGCCGTCCATTCGTAGCGAGTGAGAGAGGGGTTGCCAGTGCGCTTCATCACGGCGTTTTTCGCCTTCTGGTACGACTTTATTATTGGTGACGATTGGACGGTGGCCGCTGGTGTGGTGATCGCTTTGATCGTTACGGGTTTGTTGGTCCTTGGCGGCTTGACGGCCTGGTGGCTCATGCCGATCGTGGTCCTCGTATTGCTGGCCGCCTCCGTGCAGCGAGTCGCGCGATCGTCCGGGGCGTAGGGACGGGCAGATTGCTGGCCACCGTACGAGCAGTGTGCGCTGAATGACGGCAACAAGTGGCGAGTTGGTCCCAGGCCAGGACTGGATGCTCCTCGTCTATCGCGTGCCATCGGAGCCGTCGAACAATCGCGTCTCGGTGTGGCGTGAACTGAAGCGTCTAGGTGTGCTGTACCTGCAACAATGCGTCTGCATTGTCCCCGCCTTTGCGGATTGCGTGCAGGGCGTGGAGGCTGTAACGGTGCGAATCGAGGCGCTGCGTGGCACCTACAACCTGTTCCGCATCGCTGAACTTGAGGCGGCGGAACAGGAGCGCCTGCGGGTTGGGTTCCGTCAACTCTCAGCCAAGGAATATGCCGAAATCATCGAAGAGTGCCAGACCAAGTTTGCCAAAGAGATCGAGTTTGAGCGCTTCCGCCAGAACTTCACCTATGAAGAGGCGGAGGAGATCCGCGAGGACCTTGAGAAGATTCGCCGCTGGTTCACGCGGGTGACGGACCGCGACTGGTTCGATGCCGGTTTACGCAGCCAGGTTGCCGCTGAACTGCAGCAATGCGAAGGGTTGCTGGAGGAGTTTGAGCAGGAGGTCTACCGTCGCGCCGGTGACGACCAGCCGGTGGGGTAGGCAGCGCCGCCCCGCCGCCTTTGCTCTCAGGAGGCGTCCGACCTGGCCGGTCATTGCGGCTTCCCGAACAGTGGTATAATTGGATGCACACCGAGCTATGGGCTATGCCTGGCTCCACCGGGTCTGCGCCCTTGTCCTGGGGCCTGCCGGCTGGACGTTGTCCAGTCGGTTTTGATTTTGTCGAGGGATGGTAATGGCAGAACACCGCACGACCGACCGCTTCCTGACGCCGGAGGGCCTCAAGAACTTGAAGGCGGAACTTGAACACTTGAAAACAGCCCGCCGCGCTGAGGTAGCGGAAATGATCCGCGAGGCGCGTGAAGGCGGCGACATCTCGGAGAGTGCCGCCTACGAGGATGCCAAACAGCAGCAAGCCTTTGTGGAAGGGCAGATCTCCGATCTGGAGCGGCTGCTGAAAGAGGCAGTCGTCATCGAGAATCGTCACAACGGCACCGTCAACCTGGGTTCGCGGGTGACGATTGAGATGGCCGACGGCCGCCGCGCCGACTATGTGATTGTTGGCTCCCACGAGGCGTCACCACGTGAAGGACGCATTTCCAACGAGAGTCCGGTCGGCAAGGCGCTCCTCAACCGTGGCATTGGCGACAGCGTGCCCGTCGAGACACCCAGCGGCAAGATCAACTACACGATTATTAGCGTTGATTAGTGGTGCAGGTTGCCCGGCGACTGAAGTCGCGGCTACCGCGAGCGAAGCCCGCCTACGCGGGCTGGGAACGAGTCCGCGTAGGCGGACTTTGCGGCTTGTAGCCGCGACTTTAGTCGCCAGGCGTGGGTCGCCGGGCGTCGGTCGCCAGGCTAGGCTGCCTGCGTGCTGATGTGGCCGAGGATCAGGTCGCGCGATTTGGCGATGCCTTCGTACTCGTCGCCTTTACCCTCGTATTCGATCGAGAGTGGGCCGTTGAAGCCGCTCTGGGCCACCAGGCGCATGCAGAGGTCGTAGTCGTAGGCCGTCTGCTTGCCCTGTTCGTCAAAGTCGAGCGTCTTGGCATGCACCACCGCGGCCATCGGCAGCATCAGTTGCAGCCCTTCGTAGCGCGTGGCCGGATCGAAGTTGCCGAAGTCGGGGAGCAAACGGAACCAGTTGCTGTTGACCCCCTGCACGATTTTGGCGATGTTCGCCGGGTCGGCGGAGATGCTGCCGTGATTCTCCATGAGTATCTTGCAATTGATCATCTTGCCATAGGAGACCAGCGTGCGGTAGCTGTTGATGGTGGTCTGGAGGTCAAACTGCCCCTCCGGCTGCCGTCCGCTGTTGACGCGCACCGCCGGAATGCCGATGTAGGCGGCGGCGTCGATCCATTGCATGATCAACCGGATATCCGCTTCGCGCTTGATCGGGTCAACCTGGGAGATGTTGCCGACGTCGATCGGCATGGTGATGGCGCGTACGTTGTAGCGGCTCAGCGTGGCCTTGATGCTATCCAGGTACTTGTGCTTGAAGGAGTCGAAGTGCGTCTGACAGAGTTCCACCTGGCCGATGCCGTAGCGCTCGCGCGTGATACGGATGAAGTCGAGCAGGGAGATCGGCGTCTCGGCCGGCGCCTTCCCCCGCATGGGGAGATGACGGTGCAGACTCCAACTACAGAGCGCGAGGGTATATGCCACAACATCCTCCAGGCCGCGCCAGCGTCGGCGGGCGGGCAAACTATAACGTCCAGATGGTTAGGATGGTACGGAGCGGTCGGGTTGGATGTCAAATGGGCATCGCTGCCATCTGAGAGGTGTGTTCGTTGCTACTGTCCGGCGCACATCGAGTATGGTGGCAGGCCCCCTCCGGCTCGCACCGCTCGCCAGGTTCCCCCGTGCGCGGGGGAACCGATCGTGCAGTCTGAAAGAGTCATTCGCTTCCTATGCTGATTCGTTCAGTGATGCGCGCAAAGGCGTCATCCCACCGCACCGCCCCATCCAGATTCGGCTCGTAGCGTTGTACTTCGACCGACGCGGCGATCGCCCCGCGACCGGCGGCGAGGTCCGGCAGGTGGCCGGCGGTGATGGCCTGGACCAGGATGTTGCCGAGGGCGGTGGCTTCTACCGGGCCTGCGACAACAGGCCGGCCGCAGGCGTCGGCGGTGAACTGGCAGAGCAGTTGATTCTGGCTTCCTCCGCCGACAATGCGGATTGTCTCGACCTGGCGGCCGGCCAGTCGTTCCAATACTTCCAGCACCATTCGATATTTCAAGGCGATGCTCTCCAGGCAGCAACGGACGATCATACCAACATCGTCTGGGACATGTTCGCCGTGTTGCCGGCAAGAGGCGCGGATGGCAGCCGGCATGTCGGTCGGGTGCAGAAACGCTGGCGCATCGGGATCGATCAGGCTGCGCAAGGACGGAGCCATCCCGGCCAGGGCCAGTAGCTCTTCCCAGGGGTACTGCTGACCGTCTTGCTGCCAGCGGCGTTGGCACTCCTGCACCAGCCAGAGGCCGGTGACGTTCTTCAGCAGCCGGATCGTGCCGTAGACGCCTCCTTCGTTGGTGACGTTGCTCGCCCGTGCTGCATCGTTGACGATGGGTGCGCGTACCTCCAGACCGACCAGGCTCCAGGTACCGCTGCTGATGTAGGCGCTGCGGTCGTCCAGACCCGGTATGGCGGCAACGGCGCTGGCCGTGTCGTGGGTGCCGGGAGCGAATATCGGGGTACCGCTGCTCAGCCCGGCGGCGGCGGCGACCTCCGGCAGCAGGGCGCCGAGCTGCGACCCGGCCTCGACGAGGGGTGGCAGGAGGCCGGCGGGTAGCCCAAGCTGAGCAAGCATGTCGGTCGCCCATGTCCGGGTCCGGCAGTCGAGCATCTGCGTGGTGGTCGCGTTTGTGTATTCCGCTACCTTGCGGCCGGTGAGCCAGTAACCGAGCAGGTCGGGCATCAGCAGGAGCGTCTCGGCCGCAGCGAGTTGCGGATCACCGCTACCCTGCATGCTGGCTAACTGGTAGAGCGTGTTGAAAGGCAACTGTTGGATGCCGGTGCGCGCAAAGACCTCGGTCCAGGGCAGCCGCGCAAACACCTGCGCCGCCACGCCGTCGGTACGCTGGTCGCGGTAATGGTAGGGATTGCCGAGCAAGCGGCCTTTTCCATCCAGCAGGCCATAGTCGACAGCCCAGCTATCGATACCGATGCCGGCCAGCGGCGCGTCGTAGGCGGCGGCGTAGCGAGCAAGGCCGGCCAGCAGTTCCTGCCAGAGGCGCAGTACATCCCAATGGAGGTGGCCGAGGACGACAACGCCGCCGTTGGCAAAGCGGTGCAGTTCCTGCAAGCCGAAGCGGTTGCCGTCCCAGCGACCCAGCAGGACCCTTCCGCTGGAAGCCCCCAGATCCACCGCCAGAAAGTTCTTGCTCGCTGCCATGTTCCTGTGCGTCTCCTCCCCGCTGTGCTGAAGTGACTATACTCTCTGGGGCGACCGTGGCGATTGGCGAGAGGAATGCGAGCAATGACAGCCCAACCAGTGACAGCGACTGAGGAGCAGATTGCCTTCTATCAAACGAACGGCTATGTGAAGTTCGAAAACGTGCTGACCCTGGAGGAGGTGGCGGCCTTTCGGGCGGCGTTGGCGGAGGTCACCGAGCGGCCCGGCGAGGGCTACTTCTTCAACAAGGGGGCGCAGTACACGCAACACGTCAATGTGTGGACGATGGGCGACGCCATTCGCAGCTTCGTCTTCAACCCGACGCTGGCAGGTATCGCCCGCCAGCTCACGCGCAGCTCGCAGGTACGCATCTGGCACGACCAGGAGATCATCAAGATGCCGGGCGACCGTCCCTCCTCCTGGCACCAGGACCTCACCGTCTGGCCGATGCTGGAGGCGGGACCCCTCACCTGCTGGCTGGCGTTGGTCGATGTGCCCGTCGAGATGGGCTGCATGAGCTTCCTCCCCGGCTCCCAGCGCTGGGGGCGCCTGGCCACAGCTTCGCTGCCACGCGAGTCCATGGAATCGCTGGATGGCGTGCGCCTGCTGGTGCCCGATGACAAGCGCGACCAGTTGCAGGCGGCGACCGTCCCCGTGACGGCGGGCAGTTGCACCTTCCACAACTCGCTGACGCTGCACTACGCCGGCCCCAACCTCACCGACCAGCCGCGTGAGGGTTTCATCATCAACTATCTGCCGGACACGATCCACTACAGCGGCAGGAAGCACGTCACGACCGATTCCCTGGAGTTAATGCCAGGAGCGCCGCTGGAAGGTGATCTGTTCCCGGTGCTGGCGCGGGTGAATGGTTAGGATGTGTCGTAGGGTCGAGTGAAGCTTCGGCTGCGACTTACGCGACGGGTACCTTACCACTACTTTAGGTGCCTGAGGGCAGAGCGAAATGGCTTCAGCAACCGCCGTTCCCGGCTGTGCCTCCAGCAATCGGATTCCGCTACACGCCAGGCCGCTCCATAAAGACAGTAGCGGGTACGCCGAAACGCGTCGCTAGCTTGGTGATGTGTGTGAGCGCGAGGCGTCGCTTGCCCGTCAGCACCTCGGTGAGGATGGAAGGTGAGCCGAACAATGGCACGAGATCGGTCTGCGCCAGCCCATGCTCGGCCATAAGGTACCGTAGCGCTTCTACCCCGCTAGTTGGCGGGGCCGTCACATGCGCGTCCTCGTAGGTCTCCACCAAATCGGTCAGCGCCCCTAAGTACGCCTCCTCGGCCGGCGAACGCTCAGGTTGGTCGATGAGGCGGTCAATCACCCCCAGTGCCTCAGCAAGGTGGGCATCATCGCCAATGGAGAGCATCATCGCCAATGGAGAGCAACGGAAAGGCGCGGACCAATGCCAGATATCGCTCCTATGGGAGCATTTCGCGGGTACCCTGTCAAGAGCCAAACCAACTTGCGGTTTAGAACCTCGCGACGCTCTCGCTGCTACCATTATGGCATGCAACGCACCACAATCAGGTTGCCTGAGGTCCTGGTACAACGGCTGCGCCAGATCGCCGCTGAACGGGGAACGTCCATAGCTGCGCTACTGCGCGAGGCAGCCGAGGAACAGGCACGCCGGTATCGCCCCAGTCCGCGTAGTCTGGGAATTGGCGACTCGGGGCATATGGACACGGCGCGGCGAGCGAGCGACGAACGTCCCGTCCCGCGCGCATGGCGCTAATGCTTGATGCGGCACCGGTCTATGCTTAACTTGGCCGGCCGGGACGATGCCTGGAGGAACCCCTTCCGGCTCGCACAACTCGCCAGGTTTCCCCCTGACGGGAGAAACCTTCCCTGCGATTCGGGGACGGATTCGTGCTGGACAGCCTGGTTAGGTTGACGGTTCGGCGGTACAGAGGGGTGTCGGCGAAGCGGCTGCCCGCCTCGTGAATCGTTCTAGCGGCCAAAGGGCAGCAGCATTGCCACGCGGGCCACATGTGGCTGGTCGGCCTTGCCCCGGTATTCGCCGGCGTCCCAGCGCCTAATGAACTCCGCGCCGCTGATGGACAGCTCCCGATGAGCCAATTGATCGAAGATGGCCCGCGCTTCCTCGGGATCCAACTCTTCGGCGCAGGCACGTTGCTCACGTGGCAGTACGGCCATGGCGGTCCCCTCTCGCGTTGATGAGACGATACCACCCTTCTTACCACGTCCCAGCGCGCGTAGCAAGGGCCGGTGCGGAACGGGAGCGAACGTCACTGCCGCGGCCAAACGCCTCCCTGAAGTTACGCGTGGCTTCCCATTGGTGGCTGAGAGCTGGTGCTAACGGGCATCATTCCTCTTTGGCACATACCGGCTGGGCGTGGACGCAGACCCGCATCGCGCATCGGCCCGGGCGTCTCCGCCGCCGTCCCCCAGGTTATCTGAGCCAGGTGGGGAACTGTCGATCAAAGCCGGGCCAGAAGAGCAGCCAGGCGAGGAAGTAGACGCCGTCATTGAGTAGGAATAGCACCATGGCCATCAACGCGGCCGGTGCGGGGATCAAGTAACCAAGGACGACCACCGACAGGCCCAGTCCGATCGGCCCCACGACCGCCGCATAGAGCCGGCCCAGGTGATCGCGCCCGGAGGCCCACAAGGCTCGCGTGCCCAACGGCCACAGCGCGAGGATGAGCGGTAACCATGCCCGGGTCACGATCCACCAGCGCGCTACCGCCGGTTCGCCTGTCACGCCGACCCCGAACCAGGTCCGTCCGACCATAACCGACGCGACCGTTAGGCACGCGAGGCTCAGGCCCGTCCACACCCAGAGCGTCTGGCGAGTCTGCGGCGGACGAGTCCGCCAGGGTCCATACCGCGTCGTAGATGGATCCACCATCCGCCACCCCCTTCTGACCGGTCGACCATCCCTCTAGGATGGGGGATTGCTCCGTCGCTGTCGCCACCGGAACTGCGGCGGCGGACGCTCACCCGTGCCCGGACAGCACCGCATTGATCGCTGTCGTCGCCGCTTGGCAAGCAACAAACGGGTCCTGCCCGCCTTGCAGCGCCGCATCCAGCGACCGGAGCAGGGCGATGACGTCCGGGCCGGGCGAGACAGCGTAGGCGGCGTAGCGGGCCGTCCGCAGGATCGCCGTCTTCTCCTCGCCATCGAGCGACAGTCCCTGCTGCCCAGGGTCGACCACTTTGGCTGTGGACAGTGTCGCCGGGACGAAGAGTTGCTGTTGCAGTTGGCTCGCTAGCGCCGCCATCACCAGGAAGCTGCTGGCGGGATCAGTCGTTGCGGTCGTCATGACCACGGCATCTTGCAGCCCCAGGCTGGAGTATGGCACCTTGCCGTGAAACGGCTCGGCCAGGTAAAGGCGCCGCGGCGTCCCTTGTTCCACGGGGATGCTGGCGCTGAGCCAGTTCGGCAGCAAGGCGATCCGCGCGCCGCCGACGGAGAGCATGCCGTGATCGAACGACAAGTTGACGGTCCCTGGCGGGGCGACGATGGTCCGCGGCTGGAACAGCCCAGCGTAGAATCCGGCCGCCTCCACGGCCGCCGGCTGGTCCAACAGGCACCGAGTCCCGTCCGCGCTGAGGATGGCCCCGCCGTTCTGCTCGACGAACATGCCCACGTTGAGCGAGGCTGGCGCCAGTGCATACTGCAACGGCGGTTTGGTCACCTTGAGGCCGGCATCCAGCAACTGTTGCCAGTTCCAGCCGCCGATCGGGATGGCAACACCGGCAGATTCCAACAGTTCCTTGTCGTAGAGCAGCATGGTGGGCATGACGCTGAGCGGCAAGCCGTAGAGCTTGCCGTCCACGCGCACGGCGTCCAGCGCGCCGGGAAAGTAGTCGTCGAGCCTGATGTGTGCGGTCGAACGCACGAACTCGTCCAAGGGGCGAATGAGCAGGCGACCGGCCAGTTGCCGGACCTGGGCGTCCGGTCCGATGCTCGCGTAGACGCCGGATGCCTGCTCGACCAGGCTGCTGCTCAGCACCAACAACTCCAGACGTAACGCCACATTGGCGGACGTGAGCGTTTGGGCGAGCGTGTTCACGACGCCGGCAGTCGGTTGTTGTCCCTCTGGTACCGGGGTGGCTTCGGGCGGGGTCAGCCAGATGATATGCGGATCCACCGGTGTTTTGGCCGCTGCCAGGGCAGCAACCGCCGGGGGAAGCACGTCCGTGAGCCGCGTGATGGTGGTGGTGTAGGCGCCGCCGGGTCGCACGCCGCCGACGCGAGTCGGCGGGACAGCGGCGCCGCTGCCGGCGGGTAGCGGCAACCTGGGCGCGATGCAACCGGAGACGGTCACCACCGCCAACCCGCTGGCGGTACTCAGGAAGGTACGACGAGATAGCTCTATGGCCATACTCCTCTCGGTCGGCTGGAGAGCGCAGGCGAAGGCGCCGGCCGTGCTCCAGGTGGTGGCTGGCTCGAACTCGACGAAGACGCGGGTGGTGACCGTCGCAAACTGCACCGCCTGCACCAGGCCATCGTCGCGCCGGCAGCGGACGAGATAGGCGGCGTCCTCGAGCTGCTCGACCTTCAGCAACGTCTCCCCGAACGGCGCGTCCTCGAGCTGGACGAAGCGCAGCGCCTGCACCGGGTACACATTGCGGTGTTCCACGACGGTCGCCGTGACACCGGACGCCTGGTAGCGCAGCACCACCGCCGGCATCTGCCAGGCGTAGCACGGGGGATCGAAGGCGGTCGCCCGTTGCGGCTCCGGCGGGCAGAACTCGACACCGACGAGCTGCCAGGTCGGCTCCCCAAAGACGAGGACGGGGAAGCCGGCGAGACGCTCCGCTTCCTCGAGTGTAGTGGGCATTCCTGAGCGTGGCGGCCCCATGAGCAGGTAGGTTCCTTCGGGGGGTGGGGCCGAGAAGTCCGGGGCGGGCGGCGCTTGCTCGCCTGGAGCGAGCGGGCCGGTCGCGATGCCCCGGGGATGGGGAACGGCGCGCAGGAGGAGGGGTAGGCGGCGGCGCACGGCCGGCCAGACGCTGCTGTCGCTGGGAACCGTTGCTACCAGGTATGTGGCGAGCACGTGCCGCAACGCTCGCCGCTCTTCCGACCGGCCGGTGGAGACGCTTGCATGGAACTCAGCGAGAGACTTCCGCAGCTTCTTCTTGGCGGCGTAGAGCCGTGACTTGACGGTGCCCAGCGGGCTACCGGTAGCGCGGGCGATGGCCGCTTCCTCCCAGTCCAGGTAGTAGCGCTGGACCAGCACCGCCCGCTGTGCTGGCGGCAGTCCCCCGATCGCCAGCACCACCAGATCGTGCCTCTCGCGATGCATCGCTGCTTCCTCCGGTCCGGGCGCAGGGTGCGCGAGTTCGGCCAGGATGGATTCGGCGTCGGCGCCCATTGTCACCGGCCTGGCTTTGCGGGTCACGTCCACCGCACGGTTGGCCACGATGCGAAAGAACCAGGAGGCAAAGGTGCGGCCCGAATCGAACTGGGCGATGCGCTCATAGGCGGCCAGGAAAGCGTCTGCCACGGCGTCCTCGGCGGCCATGCGGTCGCCGGTGATGGCGTAGGCAGTACGCAAGGCCCGCACCTGGTGGCGTCGCACCAGCGCCTCCAGCCCGCCGATGTCCCCTTGTTGGAGCGCTGTGATCGCGGCATGTTCGGACTGGTCCATACCCACATCCCTTTATGCCACGATCAGCGATCACGCGACGCGGCCGTACAGCTATCCTACGTGCGGGCGGTACCGAAAGTTCGATCCCTTGCATCTGGCACCCGGTGCGCCGCTAGAAGGCGACCTGTTCCCGGTGCTGGCGCGAGCGAACGGTGGAGGGTGGGCCGTATGACTTGATGATGCTTCAAATGCCGGCTCGAACGTTTGTTGGCATCAGCCCTGTCGGTGGCTACCGGCGGTTGAACTTCACTGAGATGAAGGCAACGGAACAGCGGTTTCCGATCGAATGCAACACCGGGCGAGCATCCCGTTATGGATACGCTTCCAGTCCTGCTTGCAGTGCGCCCGCGAGCGTGCCGTCAACATGGCCGGCCCCGGGGAAGGACCATTCATCGGCATCGTACCGTTCATCGCTGTACTTGAAGATCGCAAACTCCCAGTTGTCGGTGCTCCCGGTGTAGGCCAGGCGACAAAGACGGTAGGGCCCGCCATAGTCCAGGCGGTCGAGGTACAGATACCTTCCTCGATAGCGGGCGCGGTAAAAGCGGTCCGGGTCTCGGATGACCCGTTCGTTGAATTCCTGGATAACGGCATCAGCCCACTGCTGGACGTGCTCTGGGATGGCGTCCTTACGCATCGTCGCCCATCGCTGCTTCTCGCTCCGTCATTGCCCGTGCTCGCTGATCGGTGACGCGATCATGCCGCTGCCTCCACGCCGCGTGCGGCCGTGATCGCCACAATCGTACTGCCCGTGCAGACACTGCACTGAACAGCCCGTCTGTTGAGAGTTCCCTACGTTACCACGGCTGGATGAACAGCGCCAGAGGACCAGCAAGACGAACTGCTCATCACGAAGGACCTGCGTGTACTCAGCGCCAACCCGGCCGCGTTGGCGACCCCGATGTCGTTCCGCCCTATGCCCTCAGAGATTAGCGATGATGTGCTCGATCTGCAGGTACAGGGAAACACGCTGCTCGCGGAAGAACTGGGTGCGCGCCTGGCGTTCTCCCTCCTCGGGACCGGCGTAGCGGATCGCCAGCGCCCGGATGTCCCGTTGGGACTGCTCCGGGTCGTCCACGATGCGCACCCGGCCTTGCAGCGTGAGGTAGCGGTAGCCATCCTCGATGCAGAGGGAGACGCGCTGGTCGCGCCGCATATTCCGGTCCTTCACCCGCCCGTGCGCCGTATTGAACACGATCTCGTCCTGGCGCACGTCGTACCAAACTACGGTCTGGTGCGGCATGCCGTCTTCGTTGATCGTCGCCAGGACGGCGAAGCGCGGCTCCGCGAGATAGGAACGCATACTGTCCGTGAGCGTCATTGCCAAGTTCGTAACCCTCTCCCTGTGCCTCGGCGGCGCGACCCTGATCGCGCATGTTGCATTGTACGACTGCGGGCAGTGACCGGCAGGACGGACGGCCTGCGCCGATGTCGGCCACTTTGCGACTGCGAAGGAAAAGGAAGAGGTCCTCAACAGATACTGCGCCTATCGCTCCGAACGGGCAGGGTGGTTATCGACGGTCAACGGATGCTCGCTTTCACCGGCGGCGTAGCGTTGGTCGATTAGCGCGTGGATTCGGCGACGTTTTGGGTGCAAATCTCGTTCATCTGAAGCTTCGTTAATGCCAACGTGTCGTGCCAATCGTTGCGATTCGGCGGCACTCCCAACTCCTGAATCAGCATGCCAAGCACATCCTCCATGCCAACGCGCCCGGTTGGTAGGTGCTGCTGCGCGAAGGTCCGTTTGTAATCCGCCTCCAGGAGTGCCGCGGCCAGATGCAGATGGGCCTCCGGTCTGAGGCCTGCCCATTCAGGGTGCCAGTGGTAGACCAGAAGCTCCCGTCCGGCGCGGTCGAACAGGGCATAGGCATACGACGCCTGCTCGACAATCCAGCCGCTTGCCCGCTGCTCTTCGTGGACGCGGTACTGGATGGACATGGCAAACTGGAATTCGCCGCCCTTCAATGGGAGGGGGCGGGCGCGTGCCAAAGTCGCTGCGCGCAGTTCTCCCGGCTGTCCGTGCCGTTGGACCTGTGGCACGTCGTTCGTTATGCAGGACACGGCGAGACAAAGGACATCGGCGAAGCGACTTCCCGCCTCGTGAATCGTCCTAGCGGCCAAAGGGTAGGAGCATGGCCACGCGGGCCACACGTGGCTGGTCGGCCTTGCCGTGATATTCGCCGGCGTCCCAGCGCCTGATGAACTCTGCGCCTGATGAACTCTGCGCCGCTTATGGACAACTCCCGATGAGCCAACTGATCGAAGATCGCCCGCGCTTCCTCGGGGTCCAATTCTTCGGCGCGAGCACGCTGCTCCCGCGGCATCACGGCCATAGTGATCCCCCTCTCACGGTGATGATACGCTGCCAACCGTATTACCACGTCCCGGAGCGTGTGGCAAGGGCCGGCGTGGAACGGACGTGCCCTCCGCACGCTCTTGAAGGTTCGCCGACAGTCACAAAGTCGAGCGTCCCCATTATCCCCGGCGCTACCCCGGCAGACCGTAATCGAACGTCACCGCCTGCTCGCGTGTACCAGCGGCGTAGAGTTGGTCGATTAGCGCGTGGATGCGATAGGCGTCGATGACCGACGGCGTCGGCGGCTGTCCCCCCTCCACCGCCCGCACGAAGGCGGCGACTTCGGCGTCGAACTGGCTGGCGGGGGTGGCGTGGAACTCGTGGGTTTGACCGTCGGCGTTGGAATGGAGGAGCAGGCGGGCGGCGCTCGTTTCCGTGCGGTTCCACCAGGGGTAGTGGATTTCCAGGCGGCCGCCTGCGCCGTTCAGTTCGATTATTTCTTCCCAACCGGTGTGATCGATGCCGACGTTGGTCAGCGGTAGCCAGCCGGCCTCAAAGCTGACGATGACGCCGTCCGGCTGGCGGAAGAGCGCGGCCGTGTAGCGGTCGATGCCGGTCAACGTGGGCTGCCAGTTCATCATCGGCATGGCCTGCAGCGGATAGCCGAGGAGCAGGCATTGCACCGCCAGAATGTGGCTACCGGAGAGCATCAGGGCGCCACCGCCCTGGCGGTCGCGCGTTAGTTGGAGGCGCTCCCAGCGTTCCAGCGGCACAGGGTAATAGGTGCGCACGCGAGCTGTTTGTAGGGGTTGTATCTGAGCGACGAGTTCGACCAGGCGCTGGGTGAGCGGGTGGTGCCACTTCATATAGCCGGCTTGAAAGGTCAGGCCCGTTGATGCCACCATGCGCACTAACGGCGCGCAGGCTGCCGGTCCTTGCGTGATCGGCTTTTCGCAGAGGATGTGCTTACCGGCGGCCAGGACAGCGAGCGCAATCTCCTGGTGCGTCCACGTCGGTGTGCAGACGGATACCACGTCGATGTCGCTGCGCTCCAGCAAGCGCCGGTAGTTGTCGGTCCAGTCGCAGCCGTAGGTCGCCGCCAGGGCGCGGGCCCGCTCGCCCCCCTGGCCGGCGCAACAGGCCACCGTGGCGCCGGCGTGTAGGTAGCCCTGGGCGTGCAGGCGCCCGGTGTTGCCTGACCCGATGATGCCTGCTCGGAGGGCGGTCCCCATGTTCGTCTCCTGTCGTTCGCTTGCTAGCGCACGTATGCCGTCGGCACGCCGCCGTCCACCGTCAGCACGCCGCCGGTGGTCTTGCTGGCGCTGTCGGTGGCGAAGAAGCAGACCGCCTCGGCGATGTCCTCTGGGAAGACGTTGACACGCAGCGTGGTGCGAGCGCGGTAGTAGGCTTCCAGTTCTTCCGGGGCGATGCCGTAGGTGGCGGCACGTTCAGCCCGCCAGCGGCCATCCCAGATGCTCGACCCGGAAAGGACGGCATCCGGCAACACGGAGTTGACGCGGATGCCGGCAGAGCCGCCCTCTTCCGCCAGGCAGCGCGCTAGATGCAGTTCCGCTGCCTTGGCGGCGCTATAGGCCGAGGCGTTGCGGCCGGCGGCAATGGCGTTCTTGGAGGCGATGAAGATGATACTGCCGCCGATACCCTGCGCGCGGCAGAGGCGGAAAGCCTCGCGCGCCACCAGGAAGTAGCCGGTGGCGAGGACCGCCTGGTTCCGGTTCCACAGCGCCAACGTCGTCTCTTCGATCGGCGCGCTGGTGGCAATGCCGGCGTTGTTGACGACAATATCGACACCGCCGTGGGCCAGTACGGTTCGGCGGAAGGCGTCGGCGACGGCCTCTTCGGAGGTGACGTCGCAGGCGAGGGCGAGCCCCCTGCCCAGCCCGAAGCGCTGCAGCAGTTCGTCGGCCACGGCCTCTGCGCCGCTGAGGTTGAGGTCGGCGATCACCACGTGGGCGCCGTCGGCGGCCAGCCGACGGGCGATGGCGCGGCCGATGCCGGAGGCGGCGCCGGTGACGAGGGCGACCCGCCCGTGTAACGCCCGCGGCGCGGGCTTGAGCGACAGCTTGTAGAGCTCCAGGGGCCAGTACTCGATGGCAAACGACTCGGCGGGCGACAGCGACGTAAAGCCGCCGAGGGCGCGCGCTCCCTGCATCACGGCGATAGCGCGATGGTAGAGCTGGCGCGTCACATCGGCCCCCTGCGCCTCGGGTCCGGTCGTCACCATGCCCAGGCTAGGAATGAGGATGACACGCGGCGCTACGGGGAAAGACCGGTCGGTCGGGCCACGATGGGCCGCGAAGTAGGCCTGGTAGGCCTCGGCGTAGGCGGCGATACCGCTGCGCGCCTGCTCCAGCAGGGCGTCCGCGCCGTCGCTCGGCTGCCAGTCCAGCCAAAGCGGCAGGCGCTTGGTATGGACGAGATGATCCGGGCAGGCGGCGCCGGCCTGCGACAGCGCCTTCCCTTCCGCGCTGCCGACGAACTCCAGCACGTCCGGCGCATCGTCGAAGCAGAGGATAGCGCGCCGTTCCGTACTGACGGCGCCGCGGATCACGGGCAAGAGACGCGCGCAGAGCGCCGCCCGTTCCTCCGGCGCCAGGGGCGCGACGCGCTGCGCGCCAAAGGGATCTGCGCCGACGCGGGCAGCGATGTAGGCCTCGGCTTCACCGATGATGCGCAGCGTATTTTCATAACATTGCTGCGATGTCGCGCCCCAGGTGACGAGGCCGTGCTTGCCCATTACCACGCACTCCAGCGCCGGGTTATTGCGGACTGCGGCGCCGATCTGCAGCGCCAACGTGAAGCCGGGGCGGCTGTAAGGCACCCAGGCGGCACGCGGCCCATAGATGTCGCGCATGATGCGCTCACCGTCGGGCGCGCAGGCGAGGGCGATAATGGTGTCGGGGTGGGTGTGATCGACGTGCTGCGCCGGGACAAAGGCGTGCAGCAAGGTCTCGATCGACTGGCGGGGACGGCCAGGCTCGAAGCTGGTGCGATCCAGGTACGCCACCATCTCCTCGTCGCTCATTGCCTCCCGCTGGAAGAGGGGCAGCACTTCCTCCAGCTTGAGCCCGGCGAAGCCGGCGGCGGTGATCGTCGCCAGGTCGGAGCCGCTGCCCTTCACCCAGAGCACCTCGACGCTGCGCCCCACGTGATCTTGCTCGGTCGCCTTCACCGACGTGTTGCCGCCGTAGATGTTGACCAGGGTGCGGTCCTGCCCCAGCAGGTTGGAGCGGTAGACCAGCGCCGGCAGGCCACGCAGGCCTGCGGCTTCAGCGTCGTTCCACAGGTTCGCAGCCATCGTTCTCCCTCACCGGCCGGTGCGCCTTCAGCAGCCCGTCGCTGGACCTCATAGCTTAACAGCGAATAGACTGGCGGGCGAACGGGGGGCATGCCAGCCAGCGCAGCGATGCCGCCGGGTTGCGCGAGGTGGATCAGCACGGCTTTTTCGCCAATGGCGCCGCGAACCCCGCAGCGGCCCTCGGTTTTTTTTCGCGCCACGACGATGAGCTACCGCGCCGCGATCATCGAGACGGGGACGGCGAAGGCGGCGGACGTCGACGCGCTTAACCAGGAACTTGACGAAGCGGAGAAGCAGCGGTACGACTTGCTCGTTACCGGGGGCGTCATGGAACTCGTCGCGCAGGTACCGGATGGGAGCGCCTAAGGCGAAGGTGAAGCGGGCCGCATGGGCAGTTCATGCGCAGGCGACCGTAGCGACAGGCAGTCCGGCAGTCCGTGTGCCTCCCGATAACCGAGTGAGTGCGGCTATACTGTGGTGACGTTCGAGGGAGGCGAGCCGGATGGCGAGAGCAGCGAAACCCGTCGACATCGGCGACAGCCCCGACCTGCTTCGCCTCGTCGAGGAAATGCGGGCCGACAATGCGCCGTGCGTGCTGCGGCGCGACCACGAGGACGTGGCAATTGTCCGTCCGGTCAAGCGCTCGGCAAGGTCGCGCGGCCCCAGAGGGCGGCCGACGGGCGCTGATGATCCGCTCTGGCGGCTCGTGGGCGTCGGCGCGTCGGCGGGTCCGGGCGATGTCTCAGCCAATAAGCACGCCTGTCTCGCGGCAGCGTACGCCGATCGCCACGAATGAGTCGGCGGGAGGCGATCCGGCGGGTCTTCACGGATAGCTCAGCGTACTTCGCGTTGCTCGACCGGCGCGACCAGCGGCATGCCGAGGCTCGGGCAATCCAGGAACGGCTGATTCGCCAGCGGGCGCGGCTGTTTACGACCGATCTGGTCCTCGCGGAAACCCACGCCTTGCTCCTCACCCGGCTGTCTCATGCGATGGCGACTGCCTTCTTGCGCGACATGGCGCAGAGTTTCACCACGGTGCTCTGGGTGACGCCCGGCGACGTTGAGCGAGCGCGCGAGCTCATCTACCGCTACGACGACAAAGACTTCTCGCTGACCGATGCCGCGAGCTTTGTCGTGATGGAACGCGCGGCGATCGGCGCCGCTTTCACGTTCGACCACCATTTCTCCCAGTACGGCCTGACGGTCCTCGGCCCAGATCAACCCTGATTCGCCACTCCAGGGCGGCATTGGCCCGACCGGCACACTTCAGCTCGGCCGCCACGGCGCTCGGAACGGACAGCACGCCATGCACGGATTTCGAAAACCGTGCATGACACCGTGCAAACCGTGTGTTCAGGCGGGACGTGGCGGCCTACAATAGGCAGCAAGCGGCGCGTACATGCAGGCGCTGCGAGGGACCGGGTGGCGATGGAGAAAGGAGCAGACCCGATGGTAACCCAGCAGCGTCGGGACGACACGGTCTATGTGATGGGGCGCAGCGACCACGAGTCGCGCCGCCTGGAGTTGCAGGACGGCCTGTGCAACGGCTGGACCCGCCAGTTGTTCGCGCGGGCGGGCATCGGGCCGGGGATGAAGGTGCTCGACGTGGGGTCGGGCACGGGCGCGGTGGCGCGCCTGGCGGCGGAGGTGGTCGGCGAGCGGGGCAGCGTGACCAGCGTGGACGTCAACCCGGCGATTCTGGAGACGGCGCGGGCGAAGGCGGCGGCCGCCGGCTTGGACAACGTCTCGTTCCTGGCCGGGGACATCCGCGAGATGGCGCTCCCGAACGACTTCGACGCGGTGGTGGGCCGCTACATCCTGATGTACTTGGGCAACCCGGCGGAGACGCTGCGCGTCGCGGCAAGCCACGTGCGCCCGGGTGGGATCGTCGCCTTCGAGGAGCGCGACTGGACGCTGCGGCAACAGGCCGTGCCGCCCTCGCAGCACGTGGATCGCGCTCGCCGCGCCGGGATGGAGCTTGCTCGCCGCGCCGGGATGGAGCTGGCGATGGGGTTCAAGCTGCGCGGCGCCTTCCTCGCGGCCGGGCTGCCCGAGCCCCGGCTGCACCTGGATGGCCTGATCGGCGGCGGGCCGGACTGGGAAGGCTACGGCTATGTCGCCGAGAACATGCGTAGCCTCCTGCCGATGTTCGTGCGGTTCGGCGTCGCCACCGAGGAGGAGGTCGGCATTGACACCTTTGAACAGCGCTTCCGCGACGAGGTGACGGCCCAGGACGGCGTCGTGATGTTCTCCACGGACATCAGCGCCTGGACGCGCACGGCATGACGGTGGCAAGAGGATGAGGGTCTTGGCGAAGACGGTGCGTCCAAGACGTGCGCCGCTCGATCGCGTAGGCGCCCGCCGGTTCAGCGGCGGGGGCC
>DHIZ01000246.1:0-16407 GCA_002404055.1 Chloroflexi bacterium UBA4733 | reverse complement strand
GCGGCGGGGGGGCGGGCCCGGCCCCCGGGGGGGGGGGCCCCGCCGGGCGGGGGGGGGGCCCGCCGTTTCAGCGGCGGGCGCTCCGCCAGTAAGAGCCTATCAGCCTGAGGCAAGATGACCAAACCGTGTACGGCCGATTCTTCGGCCAGTCCTCCTTCGCCACGTCTGCCCTGGCTGCGGAACGCAATACGGTGAAGGTCCGTCGGGACGTTCCGCTCGAACTGCTGGGATCGCTCGGCTGCGGGATCCAAACCGGCGCGGGCGCGGTGCTCAACGCCCTGCGCCCGCGTGCGGGAAGTTCCCTTGTCGTTTTTGGGACGGGATCAGTGGGGCTGAGCGCCATCATAGCGGCCGTCGTGGCTGGCTGTACGACGATCATCGCGGTCGACCTGCGCCCGGGCCGCCTGGCGCTGGCGCGCGAGTTCGGTGCGACCCACCAGATCGCCGCGAGCGACGGCGACGTCGGCGACGCTATCCGCTCGCTAACCGCCGGCGGCGCCGACTTTGCCCTGGACACCACCAGCCGCCCCGAGGTCATTCGCCTGGCCGTCGACGCGCTCCAGATGACGGGCACGTGCGGAGTGATCGGCGCTGACCCACCCGGGCCCGAGTTGACCCTGTCGTACCGTTCCGTCCTCGTGGGGCGGACGATTCGAGGCATTCTCGAAGGGGATAGCATCCCGGAGCTCTTTATCCCGACCTTGATCGACCTCTACCTCCAGGGACGTTTCCCGTTCGACCGACTCATCGCCTTCTACCCGTTCATCCGGATCAACGAGGCGGCCGCGGCCTCCGAACGCGGGGACGTGGTGAAACCCGTCCTCCGTATGGATGCAGCGGTCTGATGTTGAGTCCGCAGAAGATCAAGTGCATGTGCGGGAGAGCCGATGCGGCGGGCGAGCTCGTTGTCGGAGACTGCCTACCTTGTGGCGGCAGCGGTACGCTCCCTATACTGCTCGTGACGCCGCACGAGCGCGACCGAGCGAGCGTATCCTCGGGCGGTAGAGGAGAGGCAGGGTCTCATGGCCGGACAGGCGATAACGCTCCACGTTCCTGATGATCTCTACCAGCGTGTCAAACAGGAGGCGGACCGGACCCATCGCTCGGTCGAGGAGGAACTGCTCGAGGTCGTCGCCAGTGCGGTACCTGATCCATCCGCACTGCCGGACGATCTTGCTGCGGCAGTGGACCAGCTCACCTTCCTCAATGACGCAGCACTCGTCCGTGCTGCGCAGAGTCGTCTCAGTCGCAGGGCTGCCCGACGACTGGAGTCCCTCCACTTCAAGCGACAGCGGGACGGCCTGGACGCTGGCGAACCGCAAGAGTTGGAGGGCCTGGTTCGGCAGTACGAGCGAACAATGCTGATTCGGGCGCATGCGGCGCTACTGCTGAAGCAGCACTGAACAGGACAGCATCGTCGCTCGCACGTCCATCGGACGGGCAACGCTGGTCGCGCTCGACCTCAATCGCGCCTCTTTGGTCAGTGCGCGCAAAGCCTGGACGGCTGTCGGCTGGCATCCGCCCGCAGACAGGCCACAGTCGGGACAGCCATGACCAACGCCTACACTGAAGGCGCGATGGGATCTACATGCCTGGCCGCGTGCGGGCTGCGGGTTTCATCGTGGCTTCCGTTTAGGCGTTGCGGCGCGACGGCTAGAGCGACTTTGCCAGAGCATGGGACCCGGCCCGGGTGCATCGCCGCAGCGCCTGGCTTTCGAGGATCAACGATTCCAGGGAGGTGGCGTTCCACCAGGGAGGGATGGCTGCGGTCAGGTCGGCCACCACGGGCCGGTACTCCGAAACGAGAGCGAGGTCGTGCAACTCGTCAGGATCGTCGTGGAGGTCGTACAACTCGCACCCTTCTCCTGCGAAGAGGTTGAGCTTGTATCGACCGCGGCGGAGCGAGCACTGGGGATGAATGACGCCGTGGGCGAGGTACTCGCTGAAGGCTTGACCCTTCCACGGCACGTCGTCGCCGCAGAGGAGTGGGAGGATGCTCGCACCCTCCACCCACGGCGGGGGCTCGGTTCCAGAAAGATCGAGGAGCGTGGCCGTGAGGTCGACGAGGGAGGCGACAGCGGAAACCCGCCGGGCGCTCGGGAAGTGACCAGGCCAGCGGGCGATGAATGGCACGCGATTGGCGCCCTCCAGCAAGACCTCCTTGCCCCACAGGCCGCGTTCGCCGAGCATCTCACCGTGGTCGGACGTATAGATCACCACGGTGTCCTCCGCGAGTCCGAGGCGGTCCATGGTGTCCAGCAGACCCCCGATATGGTCGTCGAGAGAGGTGACCAGCCCGTAGTAGGCCGCGCGGCAGCGGCGGATCTGCATGTCGTCGATCGTTTCGTCTAAGCCGGCCATCTCCTGGAGACGGCGGTAGACGGGGTGCTCTGGCGGCATGGGGTGCCGAGGCAGATCGGCATAGTCGGGCCAGTACAGATTCCAGTAGCGCTGTTCGCAGGCGTAAGGCCAGTGCGGGGCGTAGTAGCCGGCAACGAGGCAAAAGGGATGCTCACGCGAGGAGACTGCGTACTGCTCGAGGTACTGGACGGCGTGTTCGTGGACACGCCGATCGTAGGCGACACTGCCCTTCTTATACGCGGTGCCGTCGTCTACGTGTCCCCCCTGCAGGATGAGCTCGCGGAATGGCCACACGCCCTTGGCGTCCGACCAGTTGGGGAAGACGTCCGGGGTGCCGGCGCCGGTCACATCCTCGATGGGACGTCGCCGGAAGCTGTGCAGTTGATCCGTTCCATTGAAGTGCATCTTGCCGCAGAGCGCCGTGTCGTACCCGGCGCTCGCGAGGAGGTGTGCCCAGGTGGGGTGATCACTGGAGAGGGTGCAGCCCAGGTCGAAGGAGCCGACCTGGCTCGCGTAGCGACCGGTCATGAAGGACATCCGCGAGGGCACGCAGAGGGGTGAGTTGCAGGAGAAGCTATCGAAAACGACGCCCTCACGGGCGAGCCGCTGGAGATTGGGGGTGCGAACGAACGGGTGGCCGTACGGCTCGGCGTAGGCCGGATTGTGCTCATCGGACATGATGAGGAGAATGTTGGGCCTCTCGTTGGGCAACGCTCCTGCTCCTTCCCCGACACCATGTTTCGAGTGCGGCGGCTGATGCGGCGGCGCGACCGCCCCTCGCCGTGGAGTATGCGGGGCCTGGTTGGTACTGTCAAGGAAGGCTGCTGCGGATCGGCCTGCGCTCCTGCCCCTGGCGGTGCCGCCAATGCGCCTGGCGGCGCGGGCGGTGCGTCCTTATAGTGTTTGCATTGTATTACGTTCTATGCTAACCTGACTGCTGTTGAGGAGGTTGCCCTGGTGAAAGAAGTCACCATTTCGGCCCGTGTTTCCGAAGAACTGAGCCAGCAGATCACGACGCTCGCCCAGGCGCTCCGACGGAACCGTTCGTGGGTCATTGAGGAGGCTGTCCGCGGCTATATCCAATCGGAGCAGCAGTTCATCGAGGCGGTGCAAGAAGGCATCCGCGCTGACGATGCTGGCGATGTCGTTGCGCATGATGTGGTGATGGCGGAGGCCGAGTCGCTGCTGGGCGACCACCGGACCAGCGAGCGGTAGTGGAGATCGTCTGGACCGCTCCGGCGCGCCGTGACCTCCGGTCCCACCTGGTCTATCTGGCTGAACGTAGCCCCGCAGCCGCCCGGAAGGCGCAGGCGGCCATCCGCGAGGCGGTGGAGCACCTGGCCGACTTTCCCCAACGCGGCCGGCCGGGGCGGCTGGAAGGAACGCGAGAGTTGGTTATCGCCGGCACGCCCTACGTCGTGGTCTATCGCACCAGAGAAACGAGCCTGCGCATCTTACGCCTGCTCCACGGCGCCCAGGAATGGCCCCCCGCCGACCGCCAGTAGAGCCGTCTCGCCTTACCGTTGTGCCTTCGGCAGCGGACACACGGCGCGACACACGGAATCGCCAAACCGTGCATGCAACCGTGCATTCCGTGTGGTCACGGTGATCGGCCGGGCCTAGAATGGATTGTCGGAGACCGCCAGCGCTGAACGGCGTGGTCGCGGCACCAGGCCTCTCCGCCTGGTGCCGCAAGGCGTGACCAAGTGCCGATGGCGTCGTGCCATCCACCATGCGGCGTGAGGGTCGTCGTGTGTCGAAAGAGTTTAGGAGGTTTCTCATGACTGAAGTGTGGGAACGATTGGTGGTCAGTTCGCTCGGGGCGCGGACAGTCGCCCGGCCTCCTGAGCACCAGGTCAGCGTGGAGACGGGGCTGCGGGTACCCATGCGCGATGGCACGCGCCTCGAAGCGACGCTGTGGCTTTCCGCCACGCCGGGTCGTTACCCGGTGCTCGTCGAGCGCGGACCGCAGCTCCTGCAGTCACGCACCGGGCCGGCCGGGGAGTACTACGCGGCGCGCGGCTACGCCGTCCTCGGCGTGAACCTGCGCGGCAGCCGCGAATCGGAGGGAGACTTTCGCGGGCCGATGCCCGGCGCTCCCGCGGGGGATGGCTACGACACGGGTGAGTGGGCCGCAGGCCAGGAATGGTCGAACGGCCGCGTCGGCATGCTCTGCGTTTCGTGGCCGCTGGTACTATCACTATTTGCAGCAGCGCCCAACCGACATTGCCGCCGACCCGCCGGTGTGGGTGTACCTGATCGGCCCGGACGTCTGGCTCGGCGCCGAGACCTGGCCCCTGCCCGGGGTTGCCCCGACCCCGTGGTAGCTCCGGGCGGGCGACGGTGACGGGGCGCTAGCCCCGGAGCCGGCAGCAACGACGGAGAGTCCGGATTGCTATCGGTACGACCCGACCGATCCGACGCCCTCGGTGGCGGGAGGTGGCCCGTTCGGGAGGGGGTTGATCAGGGTCGTCGCCAAACTCCTTCACCAGTCGGCCGGCGGCGCATACACTGGTCCGCCCGCCGTAGCAAATTGGTAGCAACGCGGTGGGTCCGCCGACCTCGCCGCCCGGCCATCGGCAGAAGGACCCCGAGGTAGTACTTTTCGGGCAAGGGGAGCCATTTAACCTAGGGTTAAGATATGCTGGCCTGCGGCGATCCATTTATGGGAGACACGGCGATGCAAATTGTCTGGTTGGAAGAGGCGGAGTGCTGCCGTGTTGGTCTGGTAGGCGGTAAGACTGCGAACCTCAGTCGCCTCGCCGCTCTGTATCCCGTGCCCCTCGGCTTTTGCCTCACGACGCTTGCGGCGCAGCAGGCGCTGGAGGCTCCGCAGATGCAGGGCGATGGCGGCTCGCCGCCTCTGCCGGCCGCGCTCTATGCGGCCCTGGCGGTCGCCTACCGCACCCTGGCGGAGCGTCTCGGGAGTGCGGAACCGTGCGTCGCCGTGCGCTCCTCCGCTGTCGACGAAGACGGCCAGGACGTCTCCTTTGCCGGGCAACACGACACCTATCTCAAGTTAGTGGTCTGGATGCAGTGGCGGCAGCCGTGCGTCGTTGCTGGCGGTCGGCGGGGACCGAACGGGCGCTCGACTACCGGCGTCAGCATGGCCTCCAGGTAGGCGGCGTGCAACTGGCGGTGCTCGTCCAACAACTCGTCGCCGCCGATGTGGCGTCGGTCGTCTTCAGCAACAACCCGGTGACGAGCCGCAGCGACGAGGTGGTGATCAACGCCAGTTGGGGACTGGGGGAAAGCATTGTGGGCGGCACAGTGACGCCCGATACCTACGTGGTCGCCAAAATGGACTTTACGGTGCGCTCCCGGTGCATCGGTGAGAAGCAGCGCATGACGGTGCCGGTACCTGGTGGTACCCGCGAGGTCGACGTACCGCGCCTGCTGCGCGCCGTTCCGGTGCTCGATGATGCCCAGGCCGCCGCTATGGCGCGCCTGGCCTGCTCCCTGGAAGACGCCATGGGCTGGCCTGTGGACATCGAGTGCGCCTACCGGGAGGGGCAGATCTATCTCTTGCAGTGCCGTCCCATCACCACGTTGCGCGCGGAAAGCGTGGCGTAAGCGTGTCACGACGCATCTATAACAGCATGAAAGGATAAACGCATGTCCGCACCTGCCCTGGAACCTGCAGCACCCCAGGTGATCCCGATACCGCCGCACTTCCCGGTGCAGTGGAACTCACCTCACGAGCAGCGGTTCTTCTGGACACAAGACCGAATGCATTTCCCCGACATCTGCACCCCAATTGATGCTGCGGTGATGGAACCAATCCACAACGAGAGCTTCAATCAGCCGTTCGCGGCGATGGGCATGCCGGTGCGGATGCACGCCAGGGCCATCAACGGCCGGATGTACATGGCAATGGCGCCGACAATGACTTCGCCGGAGGAAATGCATGCGGCGGAAGCAGGTGTCCAGGAGAAGATGAGCGCTCGGGTCGCGGACTTGGACCGCCAGTGGCGGGAAGAGTCCCTGCCCGAGTTGCAGCGGCACCTGGAGCAGTGGGCGACCTTCGATCTGCAGGGAGCCGGCACGGCGGAACTCCTGGCCCACCTGGACGACACCGTCACGCGCATGCTGCGCTGCTGGGCCATTCACTTTTTTACCGTGTTCCCCGCCTTCGTGTCGATCAGTCTGTTTGATGAACTGTATCGCGACATCTTTGGTACGGAGAGCGAATTCGGCTCCTACAAACTGCTGCAAGGGATGCTCAACAAGTCGGTGGAGGCGGGCGAAGCGCTCTGGAAGCTGAGCCGGCGGGTGCTGATGCTGCCGGAGGTGCACACGGTGCTGGCTGAGGAAGCGGCCGACGACATCGTGTCGGCTTTAGAGCGGTCCCGATCCGGTCGCGCCTTCCTGGCCGAGTTCCAGGCGTACTTGCTGGAATACGGTCAGCGTGGCGACAAATACCTGCTCAGCACGCCATCCTGGCTCGAGGATCCACGACCAGCCATCCGGATGCTGCAAGACTACTGTCGCCGGATGGAGCCGGACCCAGAACAGGAACGGGCAACGCTGGCGGCAGAGCGTGAGCAGTTGATCGCCCAGGCGCGCCGACAACTGCAAGGCTACCCGCAGCAAGTCGTCGGCCAGTTTGAGTTCTTCTTGAAAGCGGCGCAGGTGGGTAACCAACTGCACGAAGACCACAACTTCTGGATCGACCAGCGCGTCATGTACCGGGTCCGCCAGGTGTTCATGGAGTTTGGCCGGCGCTTTGTGGCAGCAGCGGTGTTGGCGGAGGCGAACGACGTCTTCTTGCTCACGCTGCCGGAGATCCGCGCCACAGCAGCGGTCCTGCCGGCGCTGCAGCAACAGCAGACTGTGGTGGCGCGGAAGACGGAACTGGCGCGGCTGGCAACCCTCCAGGCGCCGCCGGCGCTCGGGTCACTGCCGCCGGGGCCACCGCCGGACAATCCGCTGGCCCGAGCGATGGGCAAGTTCTTTGGCGCTCCGCCGCGTCCTTCCGACGATGCCAACGTCTTGTACGGCCATGCCGGTTCACCTGGTGTGATCCGCGGTCCAGTGCGCATGCTTCGTTCGCTGACGGAGGCCGGCAAGCTCCAGCAGGGCGACGTGCTGGTGGCGGAAACGACAGCGCCGCCGTGGACGCCGCTGTTTGCCACGGCGGCGGCGGTAGTGACCGATACCGGCGGTATTCTCAGCCACTGCGCTGTCGTGGCGCGCGAATACCGCATTCCGGCGGTCGTCGGCGTCGGCTCAGCGACGGCAACCTTACACGATGGCCAGATGGTGGAGGTTGATGGCGACGCCGGTCTGGTCCGCATCCTCAGCGCGAGCTGACGCGCGGGGCGAGAAAACCGGCGATCTTCGCACGGAGCGCGCGGTCCTCGCCACCGTCGCGCTGAGTGGCATGCTGGCGCCGCTCAATTCCACCATGCTCGCTGTGGCCCTGCCGGCCATCATGCTGGCCTATGGGGCATCACTGGCCTCGGCCGGCTGGTTGGTGACGTCCTATCTGGTGGCCATGGCCGCCATCCAACCGGTGGCGGGCAAGCTGGGCGACCAACTGGGCCGTCGCCCTTTCATATTGGGTGGGCTGGCCGGCTTCGGCCTCGCCTCGCTGGGCGCGCTCATCGCGCCCTCCCTGTCGGTATTGGTGCTGTTTCGGCTGCTGCAAGCCATGTGCGCTGCCATCGCCCTGCCCAACGGGATGGCGCTGGTGCGAGAGGTTGTCCCCGAGCAGCGGCGTGCCGCCAGCTTCGGCCTGGTGGGTGCGGTCGTGAGCATCGCCGCCGCGGCCGGCCCCCCGCTGGGTGGCGTGTTGGTGAGTACGGCTGGCTGGCAGGCCATCTTCTATATGAACGTGCCGATCGTCCTCGCCGCTTTCCTCCTGGGATGGCGCGTCTTACCGCGTCACACGGTTACTCGGCGCGGTCAGTCCTTCGACCTGCTGGGCGCGGTGCTCCTGTGCAGCATATTGGTGGGCGTCTCCTTGTTGCTGCGTGCCTCAGGCGCTGCCTCGGCGCCACCTCTGCTGCTGGCCGGTGGCGTGCTGCTGCTGCTTGCTGTGCTGTTTGTCCTCCGCGAACTGCACCACCCGGAACCGGTCTTCCATCCACACTTTTTTCTGCGCCGTTCCTTCGCTGCCGCAACGGCGGCTGTCGCCCTCAGTAATCTGGCCATGTATTCGATCATTCTGGCGTTACCGGTGATCCTCACCCGACAAGCCCATTGGACGAGTAGCCATATCGGCCTGGTGCTGACCGCCTTGTCGGCGGTCAGTGTCACCTGCACGCCGTTTGGTGGGCGACTGGCCGATCGCTACGGCCGGCGCGCGCCCGTGGTCGGCGGCCTCACGCTCTTCACCTTGGCACTCTTGCCGCTGTTACGGGAGGCGCCCGGTTGGTCTGGGCTGGTGCTCACGCTCTCGCTTGCCGTAGCCGGAGCGGGACTGGGCATCGCCAATCCCGGCATGCAGACCGCCGCCGTGGAAGCCGTCACGGCCCGCGAGGCCGGCGCTGCCTCCGGCATGTACTCAACGAGCCGCTACCTCGGCAGCATCGTCGGCTCCAGCGTTCTGCCGATCCTGCTGACCGCCTCGGCCCCCACGACGGCCGATGTCAAGCACGTTTTCGCCCTGATCATCCTCGCGGCGGCGTGTTCGGCGGCCGTTAGCCTGGCGCTGCATGGCAAGCCCCGGAGCTAAGCGCAGATATCCATCGTGGCATGTTTACGCGGGGTAACCGTAACCCGTCACCCCGGCAGCCAGATCCGAAAGGTGCTGCCCAGGCCCGGCGCGCTCTCCACCCAGATACGGCCGCCGTGGCCGTCGATGATGCCCTTCGTGATTGCCAGACCGAGACCCGAGCCTCCTCCGCGTCGGTTGTCGGTCTGGTCAACGCGGAAAAAGCGATCAAAAATGCGCTCGCTGTGCTCATCGGCGATGCCGAGGCCCTCGTCGCGCACCGCCACGATGACGCCTGCCTGCGCCGCTTCAGCGCTGATCGTGATCGTGCTGCCGACCGGTGAGTACTTCACCGCATTGTCCAGCAGGTTACGGAACACCTGCTCCAGACGGCGAGTGTCGGCATTGACGAGTGGTAGCTCGGCGGGCAGGTCCAGCTCGAACTGGTAGTCGGGTGCGCGTTCGCGGGCGTCGTGGACCGCCTTGCGGATGAGTGGGAGCAGCCGTGTTGGATGCAACTCCAGCGCCAGGGTACCCGCCTCTAGCCGGGAGGCGTCCAGCAAGTTGCCGACGAGGTCCGCCAGATTGTCGGCCTCCTCTTCGATCACGGTCAGGAATTCCCGCCGGCTCTCTGCATCCAGGGCGAGGTCGCTGCGTTGTAGCGTGCCGACGTAGCCCTTGATCAGCCCTAATGGCGTGCGCAACTCGTGGGAGACCATGGAGATAAAGTGCGACTTCATGCGGTCGAGCTCGGCCAGTTGCTGGTTCGCCGCCGCGAGATGCGTCGCGCGTTCGGCCGCCTCCGTGTAGAGGCGGGCATTCTCCAGGGCGATGCCGATCTGATCGGCCAGCGTCTGCAAGGTGGCGACATCCAGGGCGTCGAAGGCGTTGCGCTGCGCGCTCTGTACGTCCAGGACGCCAGCGATGCGGTCGCCGCGGCGGATCGGCACGGCCACCTCCGCCGCCGTATCCGGCAGACCGGGGTAGGCGAGGAAGCGTGGTTCGTGCAGCACGTCGTTCGCCAGCAAGGCGTCGCCGGAAGCAGCGACCCAACCAACGATACCGTCCTGGCCCAGCCGCAGACGCGTGCCGGGCGGCATCGGCCCCGGCTCACCGCCGGCCGCAGCAGCCAGCACGATGCTCGCCGCGTCGTCGCCGGCTGGGCGCAGGAAGATGGAGACGCTGTACCAATGAAAGGTTTCCCGCAGCAACGCCACCACAAACGGCATGAGCTCCTGGGAGGTCATCAGGCTGCTCATCCGGCGCGCCACTGTGTTGATCGCCCCCAGTTGTTGGGTTTGCCGCTGGGCCGCCTGGTAAAGCCGGCTGTTGTGGATGGCGATGGCGATCTGGTCGGCCAGCGTCTCCAGGAACGGGATGTCGTCCGGCTCGAAGCTCTCGACAGTTTCCCCTTCGATGCTGAGGACGCCGATGATGCGCGGGCCGACCTTGAGCGGCACGTCCAACTCGGAACCGGTGTGCGGACCAGGCGCTTGCACAAAGTGCGCGTCGTTCCTGGTGTCGTTGGCAAGCTGGGTCTGGCCGGTCTGCGCTACCCAGCCGATCATGCCGGTGCCGATAGGCTGCCGCAACACCGGCCAGGCCTCGTCGGAAACGGCGCTGTAGGCGGCGCGGTAGAGCGTCGCGGGTTCGTGCGGGTCAATCAGCATGACGGCCACACGCTGGTAGCTGAAGGTGTCGCGCACCAGTTGCGTTGTGTCGATCAGCAACTGGTTCAGTTCCAGCGAGGCCGTGGCCCGCCGGCCGACCTCGTTCACTGCCCACAGTCGCCGGCTCTTTTTTCGCTCGTTCTCCAGGATTCTGGCGTTCTGTAAGGCGATGCCGGCATGGTCCAGGAACAGCGCGAAGAGGCCGAACTCGTGCTGGCTAATGGGCGAATGGGTGGCGCGCTGGCGGGAGGCGCTGAGCACGCCGATCCGCTCGCCATAGACCGTGATTGGCCCGAAGATGGTGGCGTGGTTGTGATGACCGTATTGCTCGAACGTCTCCCGGTCCAGGCGCGGGTCCCAGCCGTCGACGACTTCCACCTTGCCGGTGCGAATGACGTCGGCCCGGATGTCCGGACTATCCAGGCGGCAGCGAATGGCGGCAATGACCGCCTCGTCCTGGTTGATGCCCAGGACGCCGCGAATCAGGTGGTCCTTGGGGTCCACCAGGGCGATGGCGCCCATGTCGAAGCCGAGCGTCTCGGTGACCGCCCGCAGTATGACCTGCAGCACATCGCCCAGTTCCAGCGAGCCGGAGAGCGCACGACCGACATCGCGTAGCGCCGCCAGTTCCTCCGCTTGCCGCTCCAGGGGGACCCCTCTCTCTAACTCTCTCCCTCTCACGGGAGAGAGAGAACGCTCAGTTCCCCAGGTTCTCTCCCACGTTGCCGAACAACGCCTGCAGGCGCGCCCTGTCGGCGGCGGGCAGTGGCGGCAATGGTTGGGGATGCTCCTTTACGCTACGTGCCATAGTATGCCACGCGGCCAGTCGTTGCCTTTCCGGCGTCACGTCAGTTCTCGGCTGTTTCCTGGCGTGATTTCTGCGAATGCGGTACGGGGCAGGCGGCCGCGCGTTGCCGCCGCATGCAGAGGAGCAGCCGTCGATGCTAGCAACAGGTACCACGCAATTCGCGAAAAGCGATGTCGTCACGCACATGCCCCACCACTCGGTGATGCCCTCGTATAGCGTGGCCGACGACACGCTGGACATGGGCGCCAGCCTGGGGAACAGCGAACTGTGGGTGACGACCCTGGGGACGGGCGCCATCCAGCAGGTCTTCAACGTCCAACTGGGCGAGTTGCTGGTCAACAGCATATGCATTCGCTATGCCGGACGCGGCCACCGGCCGCAAGAGAGCGGCATCACGCCCGAAGGAGGCACTGCGTCATCCTATGTCGGCCTCAGCCAGGAAGAGCGCGGCACTTTCGACCTCCATCCGGCCTACCAGCGCCATCGCTTCGCCATTGCCGGCGCGGTGCAGGTCAGCGAGACTACCTTTCTGCCGCTGACTGGCAGCGTGGATGGGCCGGGCGATCCACCGTTGGTCTACCAGATGGTGGAGTTGCGCAACGAGAACGATGTGCCTACAGGGCTGCGTGTCTTTGGCTACGCGCGGCTGCGCGGCAGCCTGGACGCCGACGTAGAGGCGCGCTTTGACCCGGAGCTGCGAGCGCTGGTGGCGCACAGTGCCGGGCGGCCCGATGCGGTACGCGTCTTTGGCGTGACCGCGACGCCCAGTGGCTACGCTACCAGCTTCGACTACGCCCGCGTCTACACTCGCCTGCATGTGACTCCGCTCGACAACAAGACGGAGGCGAAGGGCGACATCCTGGCTTGCCTCCAACTCGATTTTCAACTTGCCCCCGGTGAGAGCGCTAAATTGGCCTTCATCACCGCCGTTTCCAGTGAGGGCGAAGCGAAGGCGATAGCCGCCTACAGCGATGGACAGGATGCGGCGGCAGCCCTGGAAAGCACCTTGCAACACCTGGAAGAGACGCTCTCCTGCGGGCAGGTGCTGACGCCCGATCCCGTGATTAACCAGGGAGCCCTCTGGAGCAAGGTCAACATGCGGCGCGTGATGGCCCGCTACCCCCAGGGCCCGGCCTTCACCAACGAACCCGGCGGCTCCTCCAACGTGGTGGGCCGCGATATCGCCTGGTTTGTCTATGGCAACGACCACTTCCTGCCGGCCTTTTCCCGGACGCTGCTGGATACCTTCGCCCGCTTGCAGTATCCCAACGGCAAAATCCCGGAGTATTACGACGCGCTTGATGGCCGGGTAGAAGATTACGGCCTGAACATCAACGACGACACGCCGCTCTTCATCCTGGCTGTCAACCACCACTACCGCGCCACCGGTGACCTGGAGTGGCTCAAGGCCATCTACCCGGTCGTCGCCAAGGCGGCCCGCTACATCATTTCCCAGGAAGATGAGCGCGGTCTGGTCTTCTGCTCGGCCAGGGACCCGCGCGGCAACGTCTGGGCCATCGCCGGCTGGCGTAACGTCATCCCGCAGTACACCCTCAACGGCGCGGTCACCGAGATCAACGCCGAATGTGCAGCGGCGCTGCGCTCCACCGGCCACCTCGCCGAAAACCTGGGCCGTGGCAAGCGGGAGATCCAGGCGTTCTTCACAGCGGCACAGGACCTGCGCGAGGCCATGGATACGCACCTGCTGAACCCGCAGAACGGACTCTACTACCTCAACATCGACGCCGATGGCAATATTCACACCGACGTGACCGGTGACGAGATCTTCCCGGTGATGTTCCGCGTCTGCGACGAGGAGGTGGGCTTCCGCATCATCAGCCGCCTCAACTCGCCGGACTTCTGGACCAGCGGCGGCCTGCGCACCGCCTCGCGGCACGACCCACTCTACGATCCTTTCCGCTTCGTCGGGCTGATCGGCGGCGTCTGGCCCGGCCTTACCTGGTGGTACGCCTTTGCGGCCGCCCGCTATCACCCGGAGTTCATGGTCGAGGCCCTGCGCGCCTCGTTTCAGCACTATGCCGCCGCACCGCGGATCAATAACACCGTCCCCGGCCAGTTCAGCGAGTGGTTCGACGGCGAGAGCCTCGTCAACCGTGGCATGCGGCTGAGTCCCTGGGAGCCGCCGCGCTTCATGTGGGCGGCGGTGGAGGGTGTCTGCGGACTGATGCTCACACCCGGCCCGCCGCGCATCAGTCCGTTAGTGCCGGCGACCTGGAAGTGGGTGGCGTTATGCCAGTTGCCCTACCACGGCGCCAGCCTGACCTACTTTGCCGCCCGCCAGGAGGGCGAGTTCCATATCTACGCTAATGCCGACATCGACACGCCGCACACCACGGAGCGCTTCGATGAAGACGTTTCCAGCCAGGTTCACGCCTTTTCCTCCTTCGCCGCAGTGGTGGCCTTGCGCCGTCCGGGCTGCCTGCTGGTGCTCGTCGGCAACGTCGGCGCCTCCACGACGGTGGCGCCCTTGGGCCTGCAGCAGGTGGCCGATGCCGCCGGCGCTTACGACCTGCGCATCTACAACAGCGAACGCAGCGCCTGGGAGCCAACCCAACGCATCACCGGCCAGGTCGCCTGTTCGCTGGCGGTGTCGATCGAAGCCAACGGCTACCGGGCGGTGGAGTTGACGGAGGCGGAACGTCCGTCTTGAGGAGGGTCAAAGGGGCGCGAGCAGAGCTCAGGGGGCGCTGTTCACCTGCGTCGCCGTGTCGCTACAAGAGGTGAGAGTTGCAGATTAGCAAGCCGAACTGTGCGAAATGCCGGTCGAATGTGAAGACAGCGCGAATGCCCAAGCGTTCCATCACCACGAAGCTGATCGCGTCTGCGAAGGAATAGCTTTTGTCTGTGTGGTGCAGAAGCAGCGTCTGAGCTTGCGTTTCATCGGCGGCTCGCACCCGCACGGCGGTTGTAGCGCTGCTTCCCATTGCCACCAGGAACTGTGCTGCTCTGTCTCTACCGAGCGTGGAGAGAATGAGGGCGTGCGCTTCGATCAGCAGTACGTTTGTCGTGAACTGGCGGTAGCGCGCCGCGACCAAACGACGTAGGATTGCTTCTGCTTCCAGAGGATACTGGTCGTCGGCGTCGAGCAGAGCAAGATACGCCGAGGAATCAACAAAAGCCCTCCGCTCTCGGAGCGTGTGCGGAACGGCCATCCCGATCTGCTACGACGGACGATAGGCACGGGCAAGCTGCTCGTGCTTGCGCCCTGACGCTCCGCCAGGAATGCCGCTATGACCGATGCCAATCAGCTGAAATAGGGGATCGTCCTCTCTCAGAGGACGAGATCGCCGGTCCGATGATCCGTATCGCGATCTTGCCGGGCGGAGCACTGCCACTGTCTCGTTATCTTTCTGTAACAGCAGTGGTGTGCCACTGGCCTGAACTCGATCGGCAAAGCATTCCAGTTCCGGCAGTTCGCGCAGATCAATCGTTTCCACCTGCTTCATCCTACTCTCCCTCTGGACAGGCGTCCAAGAACCCAATGGCCCGGTTACCAGGCAGTGTACCCTGCCAGGTCGCGCCGATGGGGACACCCACTCCGTCGTCAGGTACCTCAACGTCCCTCTGCTCCAGAATGCGGAAGCCGGCTGACGTAGCGGAGGCCTTCGACCTCGATGTCGTCCGCTGCCCCGTCCAGGATGCGGCGCATGCTATCAAGCGTCTCCGGTAGGGACACAATCGCACGGGGCGTGTCGGTGAAAGGCGCAATACAAATGAACGGATCGAACCGGACAGCCCAGATCTCACCCCGGGTCGGCAGCGTCATCAAGGTCGTCGTCTCCGAAGGCGTCAAATCCGAGTAGATCAAGGTCCTGCTGGTACAGGGTTTCGGCACGGGCGGCGGCAACCGTGAGCAACCGCGCCCTCGTCACCGCTGGCGCAGCCAGCAGCGTCTGAGCATCACTCGGAATCTCAATGAGTTCCAGCATGGCCTCGTACAGGTCCCACGGGAGCACGGCCAGCACCGGCTTCCCGTCCTTGAGGAAGGTCACGGTTTGTCCGTCGCGCAGTTGGTCGGGTAGGTCGGCAAGCTGTTCTGGGGTATTGCTGAGCGACAGTTCGATCATCGCACCTATCCTGTTCCGCCCTGAGCATACCCGATCTCAATACGACGCCTGCCTTTCGTGGCGTCAGACGCACGAACCCGGCAGGTGCCTCGCGCTGCCCCGGAAATTGGTCGCGGAGAGGTTCGTAGGCCAGTGACTCGTACCGCGCCACCTCCTCCACAGGGGTGAGCCGCTGATCGACGTGAACGAGGCGGAGCGGTTCCACCATGGCCACGCCTTGACGCACAGGGAAGTCGTGACTCGAGCCGGTAAGACGACCTCTCTGTGGTACGTGCTACGCGCCCGGTGGCGGCCCGCACGGCCCCACGTTGGCAGCGTCCAGCCAGGCGTAGTTGCGGCTCGCCGGGTCCCAGACGAAAAGGCGTGCTACGTGCTGGGGCTGCACCACCAGGAAATGGCTCCATTGCGGTCGCGTACCGAAGGCGACAGCATTCGCGTCCGGGCTGGACCAGAGGGGAGCGTCGGGTGCGAAACTCTCCACCCAGAAGGCGGTGAAGGCGGGCGCCAGCGTGAAGTCGGCTTCCGCGCCCTGGCCGGCCACGACCGTCACGGTCTGACTGGTCGGTCCCACGACGACGTAGCCGGGGGGTGGCGTGAGCGTGACGGTGTAGGTGGGGCCGCCGTTGGCGCCATCGGTTGGACTGATGGCCGGGAACTGGTAGCCGCCGGCCGCCAGTTTTTAGACGTCGGCCTACCATTGCGGCGACGCTGCTCAACGTCATCGCGCTGCTTCGCCCCCCAGGCGGTGAACTCGTTCAGCTTGCCATGAGGGACCGTGGCAGGCACACCAGTAAGCGGCTTAGAGGGCTTTCAGAAATCATA
>DHIZ01000419.1:456-17332 GCA_002404055.1 Chloroflexi bacterium UBA4733 | reverse complement strand
TTCAACTCAGACAGCCTCCTAGCCCGCGACTTTAGTCGCCGGGCGCGGCGGTACACCCGTTGAGCACGACTCGGCACCAAAATGAAAGGGGTGCTGGCCCGATGAATGAGGACAACGTGGACATTGATGGACTTGATCGCGCTTCGCTAACCAACCCGGTACGGCGTGTGCTGGGCCGGCCGGGCGCCGAGATTTTCGAGTGGCAGACCCGGCCCATCGCGTACCGGCACGTCAACCCCGTGTCCGGGGGACTCTATCGCGTGACCGGAACCGCCCAGGACGGTGGAGAGACGATCCCCTGGTCGCTGGTGCTGAAGATCACGCAGCCGATCCCGCCGCATGTCGCCCGCGCGGCCGCTGAGCGGCTCTCGCTCTCCCCGGCCGAGATCGTCATGGTGCAGGACGCCTACGGTTGGAATCGCGAGGCGAACGCCTATCGTTCCGGCGTGCTTGACACGCTGGTTGACGGCCTGCGGGCGCCGCACTGCTACGGCGTCGACGACCACTCCGGTCCGTCGATCTGGCTCTGGCTGGAGGACGTCGATGCCGATCCTGCCCCCTGGTCCATGGCCCGCTACGGCCTGTCCGCCCGCCACCTGGGCGCCTGGAATGGCGTGTATCTAACGGGACGGCGGCTCCCCGACGCGCCCTGGCTGTGCCAGGGCGGGCTGCGCACCTGGGCGACCATCATGGTCCGACCCGTCGTCCGGGCCATTCGGCAGACAGAGTTCTGGGAGCAGCCACTGGTGCGCCGCGCCTTCCCCGTTCCCGTGGCCGAGCGCCTGCTGGCGCTCTGGCAGGACCACCCGGCACTGCTGGACACGCTAGATCGGCTGCCCCACACCTTCTGCCATCTGGATGCCTTCCGCCCGAACCTGCTCTCGGTAGGCAAGCCGAAGGACGACAACGCGACGGTGGCCCTGGACTGGGCCTTCGTCGGCACGGGAGCCATCGGGGAGGAGATCGGCCAACTCGTGGCGGCCAGTCTACTCCACGCAGGGGCGGACGTCTCGCGCGCGGCGGAGCTCGGGGAGACGGTGCTGGACGGCTACCTGGAGGGGCTACGCGACGCCAGCTGGAGGGGCTACGCGACGCCGGCTGGCGGGGCGATGCCCGGATGGTCCGGCTCGGTTACAGCGCCTCAGCAGCGCTGCGCTGGGGCCTGCGCGCGCCCGGTCTGCCCGCCCGTTCGCCGGAGACGCCCAATCCCGCGGCGGACAGTACCGAGGATGCCGCCACCGCGCTCGAGCGACGCGCGGCAATAACCTACTACCTGCTGGATTTGGCCGACGAGGCGCGGGCGCTGATCGCCGCGCTCGACTGACGCAGCAGGCGATTGCTCGCCCATCCGCGTGGCAACGCGCCGAAACCACTCCGGGTGTCCATCAATGCTCAGCCACTGTGCCTGGGCGCCAACCGCCCTCACCACAGCCGATACGTCTGAATCTGCCAGGGACCTAACCTGAAGTGTCCATCCCCATCCACCACCTGGTGGCGCAGGTCTACCGGCATCGGCGTACCCCCGCCCGGCCAGGCCAGGTCAAGCCTTTGCTCTTGGTCGCTGCCGTTATAGAGGCGGACATAGCCGTGCCCGCCCTCGCTGTAGAGCGCAGTGAGATGCACGGCGGGGTTATTGAGGCGGAGGAAGTCCGGCGCTGGCTGGGCAACACTTCCGGGAACGGCGACGATGGGATAGGCGAACTCCAGCGCCCGGCGGTGCAGCGCTGCCTCCCGCCAATCGCCGCTGAAGGGCAGCAGCCCCAGTGCCCAGTGACGCTCGCCGCAGATCACCTCGGCGCCCCAGACATAGTTGGTGGAGAAGGCCAGCGGCACGGAGAAAGCGCCATCGACTTCACGCACGCTGCCCATGGTGCCCCGGTTGGCGATAGCGAGGCCGCCGCTGCTGCCGGCCAGCGCCGTCCAATAGTTGCCTTCGACATACGGTCGTTGCGTGGTGGCGACGCCGAAGGGCACGTCGTAGACGCCCACGACATCGCCGGTGAGCGCCGGGAAGAAGCGGGCGCGCAGCTTCTGTTCGTGGGTGAAGCCGGAACGGGAGTCGCGCTTCTGGCCGGCGGGCGCGCCGATGCGTTCGCCGTCGAAGCGGACCGTCAGGTGGTAGTCGATCCTGCTGCCGGAGTGAGGGAAAAGCCAGGTGGTTGTGAACGGCAAGGGGCCGACGGCGCCGCGCTCCACGACGCGGTAGCCGGCAGCCTCCCGCCGCACCTGTACGGATGTCGCCTTGCCGACACAGCTTTCCCCGTCAATGACCGCGGCGAGTTGGCCGGAGCGACTGCCGGCCACGAACTGATCGCGGCCATCGGTGCTCCGCAGGGCTGCCAGCCCACCCTCGGCATGGAAACTGACGTGATAGTGGTCGGTACGAAAGGAGAGGCCAGCCACCAGTGTCGCGCCGTCTGCCGGCGTCATTGTGGCAAAACCCAACGCTGGTACCGCGACCGGCCCTGTCAGCGCTGTGCCATCCGGTAGCGCGGCCTCGGACTCGCTGCGCGGCCAGGGCAACGGGTTGAAGGCCACATAAGCGCCGCTCTCGCCACTGCCGTCGGACTGCGCCTTGAGCAGCAAGCGCGTCAGGCGCTGGGAACGCTCCAGCGACGCCAGCAGGCGCTCCCGGCCCAATGTCCCGGCTCGCGCCACGATCTGCACGTCGTGGTGCTGACCAACCAGCAGGTCTTTCCAGGCCTGGCGCACTTCGGCTTCTTGCTCCGGCAGCGCGCCGCGGTTCTGCCCTTCCGCCGGATCGGCCGTCGAACGTGCCAGCAGTCGTTCTGCCGTTAAGACGGCAATCTCCGCCCGGCGGGCCAGATCAAATAACTCGTTGCCGCGATAGCCCCAGGGCATGCGCAGGCCAAAGTCTTCCGCTCCCGGCGCTATCGTTGCTGTCGGCTCCGGGAACTCCTCAAAGACTTGCTCCAAAGTGGCCCAGCGGTAGTCGTCACGAGCATCCAGTTCGCTGACCAACTCCTCGCGCTTGAGGCTGCTGTCGTCCAGCCGCGTGGCCAGGAGCGGCTGAATGTGGGCGAAGCGGCTGCGGAAGGCGTCCAGCGAGGCCGGCGAGATGCTGCTCGGGTAGCGCGTGAGGATCCAGGTGTCCTCCGTGGTGAGACCGAAAGGTCCAGGCGGCTGGGCGCGATGGTCTGCCACCTGCCGCTCCTGGTGGACATAGGTGGGCACGCAGGCAACGCGCGAGCCGTCCGGCGCCTCCCACCAGGCGATCGGTAGGTCGTAGCCGGGGCAGTAGCCGTACATGAGGAAGTGCGAGCGTAGCAAGGCCCGCCGGATGCCAAGGCCGGCCAGCACCTGCGGCAATTGTGGGAAAGCGGCGTGCTCCGAGAAGGCGTAGACGCTCACCTCGTAGCCCAGGCACGCTCTGGTCGTCTCGATGCCCAGGGCGATTTGGCGGATGTTGCTTTCCTCCAGCAGGAAGGCGGCTAGCGGCTGGCCGTAGGTGCAGGTGGCGATACCGAAGCGCCCCTGGTAGTGCTGCAACGCCTGGCGCAACTCAGCCAGCACGGCCGGGCGGTTCTCCGCCAACCAGTCGTAGGTCCAGGCCTCGTTGTCCAGGCCCATCTTCAGCTTCGGGTGGCGATCCAGCCAGCCCAGTGTGTCGCGCAAGTGTTGCAAGAAGTGCTCGTAGCCCCAGAGCACCAGCCCGCCATGGTCGTAGCTGACGACGTAGACCATACCCTGGGGGAAGGTCCCCATTACTTCCCGAAGTTCTGGAGCCATTGCGGGTTCTGCTGGTTGTACTGGTCGATGGCCGCCTGGGTGAGTTGCGCTGCCGTGTCCAGCAGTTGCTTGGAAGGGGCAGTATTGGCGATGGCGCCGGTCACGGCGGCGGACAGGGAGCTGCCGAGCTTGGAGAGCGGCGGCTGCCAGGGGAAGAGCGACGTCGATTTCATCTGTTCGGCCACTACCTTCAAGATGGGGTCGGACTGGAAGTAGGGATCGTCCGCCAGCGAGACCAGCGCCGACAACTGGCCGGTCTTGGCCATGTAGAGCTGCTGCGTCTTGTCAGTGCAGAGGAACTTCAATAATTGCCAGGAGGCGTCGTCCTTGTTGGCTGGACTGGCGGCCGGGATGCTCAGCGTGAAGCCGCCGGAGATGCTGACCTGCTTCTTGGGAAAGGGCAAGAGCGCCGCCTTGTAGTTGAGGTCGGCGCCGTATTGGGTGTAGGTCTGCTTGAGCCAACTGCCGTTGAACTCCATGGCGACCTGCCCGGTTATGAAGGGGTCTTTGGCGTTGCTGCCGAAGCTCTTGGCAAAGGTCGCATACTCCGCCGCGGCGCCGACGGCATTGGCGGCCTGACGGACGAAGTCAAGCACGCCCACGCCGGCATCGTCGTCGAACAGCACCTTGCTGCCGGCTGCATCGGAAAGATGTCCGCCGTTGCTGCGATCGAGTTGGTAAAAGAAGACCTGACCGTAGCCCGGCCACCAGCCGACCCGTTGCAACGTGCCATCGGGGGCCTTCTTCGTCAGCTTCTTGGATGCGGCGATCAGTTCATCCCAGGTCGTGGGCGGTTTGGCAGGGTCCAGTCCGACCTCCTGAAAGGCGTTGACGTTGTAGTAGAGGGGGCGGACGTCAGTGTTGAAGCGCAGACCCCACATCTTGCCGGCTTCGACAAAGGTGGGTTGCAGCGCCTGTAAGAAGATGTCGGCAGAGATGCCGTCCTGTTTGGCAAAGGCGTCCACCGCCTTGACGACACCGAGGACGCCGTAGGCGGAGGCCACCGGTGCATCGCCGTTCATAAAGACGTTGGGCGGCGTGCCGCCGGCGATGGCCGTGGTGATCTTCTTCGCCATGTTCCCGAAGCCCAACTGCGTCCTCTGGACGGGGATGTCCGGATGGGCGGTGACGAAGGCATCCAGCATGTGGTTCATCGTCGCCGTGTCGGTGCCGCCGAAGATGTGCCAGTACTCGATGCCGGCTGCAGCCTTGCTGCCGGACGCAGCGGGGGCTGCCGTCGAGGCGGCGCTCGTTGCCGCGCTCACGGCAGCGGCGCTGGCAGAGGTGGCGGCTGTACTGCTGGCGACGCTGGTCGTGGCGACGACGGCGGTCGTCGCGGCCGCGCTGCTGGCGGGCGTGCTCGCCGCAGCCGAGATGGCTGCCGACGTGACTGCAGCCGTCGAAGAGGTCGTCGCTGTGGCGGCTCCGCCACAGGCGCTCAACGCCATGCCTGCCAGTACCACCAACCCGGACCCAGCCATACTGCGCACCACCGTGCGGCGCGACCAACGTTGGACTGCCATAGCATCTTACTTTCTGCCTCGTCCCCGAGGCGTGTTCTCGTTGACCCGCGCGCGTGCGCAGGCCGGGCCGTCCCACCGATCAGCAGTCCCATCACTGCTCGCATCGTGGAACGTTCCACGAGGTACTCTACGGAATGCGGGCCAACTTGTCAAGACCCGCTCACAAAGGGGGAGCTAGCCGAGGTGACGCAGCCAACGATCTTCGACGTGGCGCAGCGGGCAGGCGTCAGCAAGTCCACGGTCTCCAAGGTGCTCACCAAGGCACGGAACGTGAGCGGCGATGCCCGCGCGCGCGTGGAAGCGGCCATCCAAGAATTGCACTATCATCCCAACGCGGCCGCCCGCCGCTTGCAGAGTCGACGGAGTCGTCTGCTCGGGCTGATCATGCCGCGCATCGGCGAGCCTCCCATCCCCGCCGGCTTCTTCAGTGCCTTCATGCTGGGCGCCGGGGAGGCGGCCGCCCAGCACGGCTATGACCTGGTCTGGCACGTGTCCCTGCGCTCCGATAGCGCCAGCGCTGATGACTATGCCCGCCGCTACTTGCAACGGGAAGTCGACGGATTGCTGTTGACGAATATGCGCCTGGAAGACGCTCGCGTAACCGCACTCCAGGCGGCCGACTGCCCCTTTGTCATCGTCGGTCGCTACGGCGACCCGCAAGTCTACACGGTCGATATCGATAACATCGCTGTCGGTTATCTCGCTGCACGGCATCTGCTGGACCTCGGCCACCGGCGTATCGGCCTGCTGAACGGTGTGGCCGAACTCCCGTTTTGCCAGGACCGCTACCAGGGCTATCGGCAGGCGCTGTTGGAATGCGGGGTCGTCGATCCGACCCTGGTGCAGTGGCGGCGATTCCAGGAGCAGGACGGCTATACCGCAACCCGAGAGCTCCTGGCGGCGACCGGTGTCAGCGCGTTGATCGTCACCGATGCGGCTTTGCGCGCCGGCTGCCTACGGGCGCTGCACGAACAGGGCGTTGCCGTACCCGGGGACTGCAGCGTCGTCGGCATTGATGACTTCGCGCTGGAACAGGAGCAGGGCGGGGTCACCGCCATTGTCCAACCGACCGGCGAGATGGCCGCCGCCGCCATCGAGACGCTGCTGCGTCTGCTCAACGGCGAACCCCCGACCCAGCGGCGGCGGCTGCTGGCCCCCCGCCTCGTTCCCGGCGCCAGCACAGCGCCACCAGGAACCTGAAGCGGCCTGAGAGAAGGGAAAGCCATGTCAATCACCCCCGCCAGAAGGCGGGGGCTTGTCACTCGGCTCGATGGCTGGCCGCGCTACCGGCGAGTGGATGTCTGGCGCGCGGGCGCAACGACCTAGCCGATTGCTCTGGGCGTCGCCGATGAACTGGACGGTGACGACATCATCCCTGGCTTTCGCTACCCGGTAGCACAGCTATTCCCCTGAGGGCGTCGCCTCGCTTCGGTACAGCACAGGGCAGATGGTCGGGTCGGCATAGTCGGGAACGCCGTCCACTTGCCGGCAGAGCGCATTATTGGCGTGGCGCGCGAGCTGGCCGTTGTCGCCCATGTACTCGCGGTAGCGGTTGGCCTCATCCTGGAGATGGACGGCAATGGCGCGACGCGGGTCGCCGCACACATTGGGGCCACTGCCATGGATCGTCCGGCAGTTATGGAAGCTGACCTGCCCCTTGCGGAAGTTCACAGTCGTCTTGACCACCGGCTGGCCACCGGAGGCGAAGCCCTGCTCAATGGTCGCCAGATCGTGGCTGAAGAAGTTTAGCCCCTTCGACTGTTCGGTCCAGCGATTGCTGCCCTCGACGAAGGCGATGGAGCCCATCGCTTCGTCGCAATCGTGGAAGGGGATCCAGGCGGTCAGCATGGCGTCGGAACTGGCACACAGCCAGTACTGGCGATCGGTGTGCCAGCCGACACGCGCAGGCTTGTCCGGGCTGTCCGTCGGTTTGTAGAGCAACTGGTCGTGCCACAGCCGGATGCTTGGTGCGCCGGTCAGCCGGGCGGCGATGGCGCCGAGGATCGGCTGGTGCGTCAGCACTGCCAGTTCCGGGCAAAAGAAGGAGGCGTAATCGTTCTTGCGCAGCCCTTCGGGCGCCGTACCGGTGGGGCGGAAGCGCGCCAGCGCCTTGATGCCGGAGTCGCTGACATCACCGGCGTAAAAGCGTTCGCTCCCGGCGATGGCAGCGTCGATTTGCGCCTCATCCAAAATCACGGGTGAGAGGTAGTAGCCGTGTTCCTGGTAAAACGCAACGTCCTGATCGGACGGCAGGAGGGCTAGCTGTGCCGCCGAGAGCATCTGGGCGACGACCTGTTCCTGGGTAGTTTGGTGGGACACGATCTATTCCTTCCCCTGTATGATCCGGCAAGTCTTGCCGCCTGGACGTTCACCGGACATGGACCGAGGTCCAGTGAGAATGTAGCAGCTATGGTGACGATGTTTCCTATTCTTCATCCTCCTCGTCATCCCAATCCTCCTCCAGGTTCGGGTACTGGGGCGGCGCTTGGCCGTGGCTCTCGACGACACGCGGATAGGCATCACCGACAGCCGGAGCGGCGGACAACACTTCAATCTCGTGCAGGAGCTGGTCGCCAAAGTCGAACAGGTAGGAGAAACGCTGCCCGGGCTGCAGCTCCAACTCGGCCAGCACGACCTCGTCGCTGACCGGTGACTCGTCATCAAGGAAAGGACCGCCGCCATAGGGTGCGATACCTGCGATGGCGGTTAATGCGTCGTTGGGACGGCTGCCGAGATGGAAGGCGTAGAGGTGGTCGTTATCCCAATCAAAGGCGCGCTGAATGGCCAGGTGCAGGTCGTCCAGCGTCTGGTCGTCCCGAAGTTCCAGCACGCGCCACACCTGACGGGTCCAGGCCAGGGTGACGCGGAGCCGGTAGGCGCGCAGGATGGTCGGCAGCATCGGCGCAGGCAGGGAAGCAGGTTGCTCCTCCGGTTCGCCATCGTCCGCCTGGTCGAGCACGACCCTCCAGGCCCGGTCGCGGCCTTGCCGGCCCTCTGCCAGACGGTGGGCGAACAGGCGTCGCAGGGCAGGCGTCAGATCGGTGCGGTACGTCACGTACCTGCGGTCGACGACGAAGGGTGTGTCCAGGGCGAACAGCACGACGCCAAGCGGCTCGGGAGCGGGCGACCCCTGGTAAACACCCCAGGCCAGCAGCCGGTGGACCAGGTCGTGCTGCGCCATGCGGTTCTGGCTCTTGCGCAGAATTGCCCCGGCGGCGTCGAGCAGCTCCGCGTTCCGCCGCTCCACGGCGCCGGCATCCTGGTTCGCCGCCCGAATTGCCTCGGCGTGAAAGCGCCCCGTCTCTGCATCGTCGCAGCAGATCAGGAGTGAGTCGGCGCCCTCCTGCCGCCGCTGCGTCCACCAGCTCCAGAATGGCGCCGGCATTTCCAGGATGGGGCTCAACTCATACACGAGCCGACCGAGTGGCGTCGTCGGCTGGACGGTGGGGCCGCCCTCCAACGCCAGCGTCGGCGCCGGCCCGCTCTCGCCGCCACTCCGCATGACCCAAAGCAACTCCACAACGTCCTGGTCGGTGACGAGCAGGCGCTTCTCCGGCGCCAGCATGTCCATCACCAGCCGGACGCAGGCGCCGCGCAAGAAACGGGGAAGGTAGACGTAGCGGCCATCCGCCGTGCGTCCGCAGTACGGGTCGGCGGTCAGGGCGTTGCGCACTGTTTGCAACGGGTTGCGGCTGGTGATCCGCTCGCGCGCCAGGCAACGAGCGAGTATCTCCTCCGCGCTGAGCGGCGCCTCCTCCTGCAGCACAGCGCGAGCCAGGCTCTTGGCGGAAGGTCCGGGATTGCGCGTCATGATCGTGCCTCCATTTTCTGGTTCCACGGCGTTCGACATACGGAACTCGCACGACTGTATCGTACTTCCCGGAGTGCAGCATGGCATGTGCCGAGTACCGGCCTTGACCCCAATTCGCGGCCTCCTATCCACCCATTATCGCAATGGCTGCAACACATGACGCCGTAGCCGCGACTATAGAGGTGGACGGCAAGAGAGGAGAAAGCGATGCCGCTGGCGTTTCCCCCGATCAGCCACCCGGAGGATGCCGACGCGGCAGCAGCGTTTGCCCGACAGGTTGCCCGGCACCGGCGGGCGGTGGAGAGCCTGCTGGGTCGGCTCCTCTCCAGCGCCGAAGATGTCGAGGATGTGTACCAGGAAACGCTGTTGCACGCCTACCTCGGTCGGAGCGGGTTGCGGCAGCCCGAGCAGTTCGGCGCCTGGCTGCGCACCATCGCCTACAACCGGGCCATGCAGTGGCAACGCGGACGCTACGCCGAAGCGGAACGCCGGCCGCGCCTCTGGCAGCCGGAGGAGGAGGAGGACGTCGACCTGGCAACGGCGGCAGATCGCCTGGATGTGACGGCAGCGCTCGGTCTGCTGTCACCGGGTGATCGCCGGTTGTTGCTGTTGCGCCACGTGCAGGGGCTGACTTCGGCCGAGATCGCCGCGCTCACCGGCTGCAAGGCGACCACCGTCCGCAGCCGGCTGCACCGGGCGACGCGGCAACTGCGGGATGTACTGGACCAGCCGGAACGCGCGCGCGACGCCAGTGATGTTGGCGGCAATAGAGAAAGGGAAGGCTAGATGAACGAACAGCAAGCAGCAACAATTGAGAGCGACCAACCTGTAGCGAGCGGTAGCAAGGTCAGGGCGGCGTTCGCCTGCTCCTTCTGCGGCAAGAAGCAACACCAGGTCTGGCGGCTGATCGCCGGCCCCGGCGTCTACATCTGCAGCGAATGCATTCTGCTCTGTGTGGAGATGCTGATCGACGGATCACAGGCCGACCTGGACGACCCGGATGTCTTCCGCGTCGCGACCCGACGAGAGGATGGCACCGTAGAGCAGTTATCTTTCGGACCGCTGCCGGAACCGGGCATCCCGACGGCCACGACGCCGGGTGGCGTCCACTGGCTGTACCTCTGCCCCATCTGCGGCACGGTGAACGTCGGCAGCGAATTGGACACCTGTCTGCACTGCGCCGCCCCTCTGCCGCGTCCCGGCGAACAACCCGTGGAGCGACCACGGACACCCTGGCACGTCGGTTTCAGCAGGTCTGAGCTCCGCTCCTTCGCTCCGGCGCTGCGGACGACACTGGAACTGGCCCAAGAAGAGGCAGCGCACCTCCGTCACGACTATATAGGCACCGAGCATCTTCTGCTCGGCCTGCTGCGCCAGGAGGACAACCCGGCCGCTACGACGCTGACGGCGCAAGGCGTGACAGTGGAGGCAGTTCGGCAGGCAGTAGGTGAGATTATGGGAGCGGGAAAGGCGGAGCCGGCGGCCGTCAAAGGCTACAGTCAGCGAGGCCGGGAGGTGGTGCGCAGCGCGCTCGCCCTGGCGAAGCAGCGGGATCAGACCAGCGTGGGGCCGGAGCACCTACTCCTGGCGTTGCTGCAAGAGCGTATGGGCGTTGCCGCGTTGACACTTACCGCCTTGGGAGTTGACATGGATGGGATGCAACGCCAGATGGAGCAACGGCTTTCGCTGGCGGCGCCCACAGAGCCGCCAACCGCTGAGGATCGTCCGTGACAAGCTGGACACCGGCCGAGACGGGGATTTCTCACCGCTTGTGGCACAATGCGGGATATGTGTCGACGATTGCCTGGTCCACGGCCGGCTTCGGAGGGAAAGCCATGGTGACCCGGGAAGAACTCCAACGGCAACGGAGTGACATCCTCGCCATCGCAGCCCGTTATGGGGCTACTAACGTTCGCCTGTTCGGCTCCTTGGCTCGTGGCGACGCCCTGCCTGGTAGCGACGTTGATATCCTCATTGATCTTGAGGATGGGCGTAGCCTGCTCGACCTGTGTGCGTTGGAAGGGAACCTCGAAGATCTGCTGGGCTGCCCCGTCGACGTTGGCCTCGCCCGTGCGCTACGGCCCCGCGTAGCGAGAGAAGCGCTGCGGGACGCAGTTCCCCTATGAGGAATGACCGTCTCTATCTGGAGGACATCGCCGAAGCGATAGAGCGCATCGAGAAGTATACAGCGACTGGCTTGAACGCCCTGGAAAACGACGAGCCGCTCCAGTCGCTCGTGTTGCGGTATCTACAAGTAATCGGAGAAGCTGTACGCTCATTGTCGGTTGAACTTAAAGAACGACACCAGGATGTGCCATGGCGCGACATCGGGCGGCTGCGCAATAAGCTGGTACATCACTATTTCGACATTGACCTGCCTACGATTCGAGAGATAGTTGTACGTGATTTGCCGGTACTCAAGCAGCAGATCAACGTCATCCTCGGAGAATTCACGTAGTCTGGCAGCATCCCCTCCCCTCCGCAACGGCGGACTAGAGCGCCGGTCCACTGAACCCGACCTTGCGAGAGCGAGCAGTCTCAGCTCTTCATTGCGGCCATCGCCGGAGTGTTTGACGGGCGCCGGGCGAACCACCCGCCGCAGCGGGTGGTTCGCCCGCCCGTAAACGGGCGGGCGAACCGGCGGCAGCGATTAGTGGACCGGCGCTCTAGAGGCGTCGTGCCGCTCGCGGACGAATGCGCCAGCGGCTGCCTGTCTACCCCTCACGCCCGGCCGGGAAGACGTCGGCCACAGCGCGTGTGACCCCCGGGAACAGGGGGCAATGCAGCACTGCACCGGGACGCAATACTGCCTCTTCCATGAACTGGCTATCCCGGTAGGCGTATTGTGTCACCGTCCGTCCCACCGGGTCGACAGTCCAGTAGTACGGCACGCCGTTGCGTTCGTAGGTTTGCCACTTGCTCCCACCGAGCAGATCGTTCTTGCGAGTCTTCGGTGAGAGCACCTCGATCACCAGACCCGGTACGTCCCGCACGAAGTCGCCTCGTAAGGCGTGGGCGTGCTCCTTGCGGACGAAAAAGACATCGGGCTCCGAACCGTCGATGCCGCGCAAGCCGCGCTGGAGATAGTCCAGCGCCACCGCGCATGGACCGGACCCGGCCACGCCATAGCCGGCGTCTTCCGCCACGAAGAGCAAGCGCAAGAGTTGCTGCAGGATCAGCATGTGCGCGACATCAGGCGGCGGCATCAGGACCAACTCCCCTCCCAGCAGTTCATAACGCGGCCCGTCTGCGGGGAGCGCCAGAAGGTCGGCCAGGGTATAGCTGCGCTTGCTCGGCTGAGGCATCGCTGTGCGCGTACTGATTGCCATCAGGACCCCATTCCATCGCCCGCCTGGGACGCGGGCCAGCCGTGCAAGCCTAGCATGGGACCCTTTCAATTGCCGCCCTGCTCAGGCTACCCCCCTACCAGGCCTGCGGATAGAGATCGTCAGGCGTGAAAAGCAGGACGCGCTGATCCACCCGTTGAGCGAGGGACCGGAGATCGGCGGCGAACCCGGTACGAGAGAAGAGGGCCCAGTAACAGGTAGGGGATGGATGCAGTTGAGACGCTCCGGCAGCCAGTGTTTGCTGCAGTGCGGCGAGCTCACTCAGCCCGATCGACGCCTGCGTCCATTTGCATGACCCCGTGAGGGTCGTCAGGCCATTCTCGCGGGCGACGACGTCGATCTCATGTCCGCCATCCCACCACGTCCCCACTTCGTCGAACTGCAGTTCTTTCGGCAATGTGCCGAAGCGGTAGGCATGCCACAGGAACTGGCGGCAGACCTCCTCGAAGGGCGGACGGGAGACATATTCGGCAAAGGACTGCTGGATACGCGCCAGGACGCGGCGTTCCAGGCTCTGGGCGATCAGGCTCCGATTTGGATCGACGTACCGATACCAGAAGGCGAGGTAGTTATCGGCGAGGAAGTAGAGCGAGTTCCGCGACATCGGGCGCTGCCGCTCGGTGATGGGAACGTCCCGTCTGATCAGGTCGAGGTCCAGCAGCGACTGCAACTGGGCCGAGACATCCTGGGCCGCTTGCCTGCCGATGGCGCGGGTGATGTCGCTGGGGCGGCGGTTGCCGGTGGCAATGGCCCGCAAAATGGAGCCATAGACGACATCTTTACGCAGGTCCTCCAACAGCAGCCAGTCCGGTTCCTCATTCAAGTAGGTGTTGCGCCGGAGGGCCGTCGCCAGGAGATTTTCTTCGAGGTTCCGGTCGGGGTCGAACTGTTCGAGATACGACGGCATGCCGCCGAGTACGGCGTAGGCCTCGATGCGCTCCTGCGGAGTATAGCCGGGAAAGAACAAGGCGGCTTCCAGGTAGTCGAAAGGCTCCAACTTCAAGGATCCGGTGCGGCGGTTGTAGAGCGGAGCGTTGAGATCCAGCACTTGCCGCTCCATAAAGGCCACGTAAGAGCCGGTAAGGATGAGTTTCAAATTTGGCAGTCGCTTCTGCTGGTCCCACCAGTGCTGGAGCACCGTCAGGAAGCCTCGGTCGACGTCGGCCAGGTACGGGAGTTCATCCAGGATCACGACGACGGGTTGTTCCGCTTGACCTTGAGCCAGGTGGGCCAGCCAGGCCAGAAAGGTCTCCATCGACGCGAAGGGTTGCGCCAGGAACGCGCTGGGATAGGCGTCGCGCGCCATGGCTGTCAGGGTCTCCAGTTGCAGCGGCAGCGTCCGTCGGGTCGCTCGGTAAAAGATGTGCGGAGTATCGGCGAAACTGTGGCTGAGCAGCGTGCTCTTGCCCACGCCGCGCCGACCGTAGAGCATGAACAGTTCCGCCCGCGGCGACTGGCGCATCTGCCCCAATGTGACGAGTTCGCGCGTCCGGTTGTGGAACGCCATTGCTCTCCTCTAGTGAATCCAATAGTATTAGCATGGTCAGTATGATCATGCTAATACTATCCGTGGGAGTCGTCACCCGCCCGCATTGCGGTGCAGCGTCCCCAGCATTCTTACAGTTCTGCCCGCTGAAAGCGTCCCCACAACTGGTCTGCCATCACCGCCGCGTTTACCTGCAGACCGTAGCGGGCGCACCTCCGGCGGCTCCAGGTCGACTCGTTGCAAAGGCGGGGCCGGACCTTCCTCGTCGCCGACATACTCCATGAGGATGGCGTTCGCGGCCTGATCTACCGGCCGCGGGACGATGGCGCCGGCGTCGTGCAGCAAGCGATGGGTGGCATACTCAGCACCCACCCAGGAACTGAACTGGAACTCGCGGCCGACGCGCGACTTGTTCGCCAGCGCTCGCCGCAGGTGGCTGTCGCGGATGTACTGGCCGGCCCGGTACACGGCGTCATTCTTGAAACCGCGCGACTCCTGGTCGCGATAGACCTTGGCCACATAAAAGGCTTGGCCGGTCGCCGGTTCTGCCGCGCAGCGGTACGCGGTCGCCTTCTTGCCGCTCTTCTGCATAACACGGCCTCCTTTCCGGGGGGCACTGCCACGCGCCGTAGCAGGCAATCGGCTAGAATGTGATCTTGACGCGGCTGTCGTCGTTTGTCAAGCTTGGTTCCACAGCACGGCGGAAGAGGATGAACCATGAGTGGGGACAAGCTACCTCTGGAGGAGCCTGACATGCTGCCGGAGTACGATTTTCGCCACGGCATACGAGGAAAATACGCCGAACGATACGCGGGCAGGACAAACCTCGTACTGTTAGATCCCGATGTTGCAGATGCCTCTCCTGATTCGATCGCGGTCAATGAGTCGCTCCGTGCGCTGTTGCATGTTGCTAGACGAACGTCCCGCAAATCAGCAGCGTCGTAGATTCGTTACTGTCTCGGCCAAACGGCAGATAGCAGCATGACTTCCGTTCTCGGCATTGATGTCGGCGGCACTTTCACCGACTTCGTCCTTCTCACTCCGGATGGCGTGCGCATTCATAAGCGGCCAAGCACGCCCGATGACCCGCTGCGGGCGTTCGGCGAAGGCATCGCGTCGCTGGATCAGCCGCCGAGCACGCCGGTGGTGCATGGCACAACTATTGTCACTAATGCCGTTCTGCAAGGGCGCGGCGCCCGCACCGCCTTCATTACCACACGGGGTTTTGCCGATCTGCTGCTGATCGGCCGGCAGGAGCGCCCCTCCCTCTACGACCTGCGCGCCCGGCCGCCAGCGCCACTGGCGCCGCCGGAACGCTGCTTCGAGGTCGACGAGCGGATCGGCGCGGATGGCAGTGTGGTGCAGCCGCTGGATGTGCGCGACCTTGATGCGCTAGCCGAGCAACTGGCCAGTTGTGGAGCGGAAGCGATCGCCATCTGCCTGCTCTTCTCCTTCCTTTCCCCTGAACACGAGCAGCAGATCGCCGCACGGCTGCGGGAGCGTCTGCCGCAGTGCTTCATCTCTCTGTCATCGGACGTCGCGCCGGAGTTCCGCGAGTACGAGCGGGCCAGCACGACGGTGATCGACGCCTTCAGTGGACCGGTCACCGCCGGCTACTTGCAGCGCCTGCGTCAGATCGCGCCCAACGTCCAGCTCATGCAAAGCTCCGGCGGCCTGACCTCGCCAGAAGCGGCGGCGCGCCACCCGGTCTGCCTGGCCCTCTCTGGTCCAGCTGGGGGCGTGGCCGGCGCTTTCGCGGTGGGTCGGTCGACTTCGCCGCGGTTGATCGGCCTGGATATGGGTGGTACGTCTACGGATGTGGCCCTTTGCGACGGCAGCATCCCCATGATGATCGAAGGCAGTCTGGCCGGGCGGCCCATTCGCCAGCCGATGGTCGCTGTACATACTATCGGCGCTGGAGGCGGCTCCATTGCTCGGCTCGATGCCGGTGGGCTGCTGCGTGTTGGCCCGGCCTCTGCCGGGGCTGAACCGGGCCCGGCCTGCTACGGCCGCGGCAGTGAACCGACCGTCACCGATGCCAACCTGCTGCTGGGTCGCCTGGCTCCGTCCGGGCTGCTCGGCGGCGAAATGCCGCTGGACAGCGAGCATGCAGCAGCAGCCCTGGAACGCCTGGGCAGACTCGCGGGGCTGAGCGTGGAGGCGACCGCGGCCGGCATCGTTCGCATCGTCAACGCCGGCATGGCCCGCGCCCTGGCCCACGTCTCCGTGGAGCAAGGCTACGATCCACGCGACGTCACGCTCGTTCCTTTCGGCGGCGCCGGGCCGATGCACGCCTGTGAACTGGCGGACAGTCTCGGCATCGGCTCCATACTGGTCCCGCGTTATCCGGGCGTCCTGTCGGCCCTCGGCATGGCGCTCTCCGACCAGACGCGCGACTATCGGCGGAGCATCCTGCAACTGGCAGATCGCCTGGATGAGGCGACCCTGGCCCTGCTTTTCGCCCCCTTGCTGGAGCAGGCGAGAGACGAGGCCCCAGCGGGCGCCCGGTTGCTGCCGGCGCTGGACATCCGCTACCGTGGGCAGTCCTTTGAGCTGACGGTGCCGATGGCGGACAGCCTTGCTGACACGCTGGCTGCCTTTCACCGCGCGCATAATCAGCGCTACGGGTATGCGCGTCCAGCGCAGCCAGTGGAGGTCGTCACGCTGCGCGTGCGTTCCGTACACGCTTCCTCATTTGCCCTTCCTGCGGTGGCGTCGGAGCCGGGCGAGGCACGGCAGGGCCACTGTCGGGTCTGGTTTCCCCAAGGGTGGACCGAGGCGGTGGTGATCCTGCGGGCGCGCCTGGCGCCGGGCGAACGTGTGGCGGGACCGGCACTGCTGGTGCAACAGGATGCCACGACGGTTGTCGCGCCTGGTTGGTCCGGTCGCGTCGATAACGCCGGGGACCTGTTACTGCGCCGGGGGGAGCGGAGGAGACCCCTTCCGGCTCGCACAACTC
>DHIZ01000419.1:0-316 GCA_002404055.1 Chloroflexi bacterium UBA4733 | reverse complement strand
CGGGAGAAACCTTCCCTGCAATTCAGGGGCGGACGCCTTCGGGACTGTACGGAAGGACCGGAGCGTAGTTCTGGGGGAGTGCTGCGCGGCAAGCTGGCCGTCGTTCAGCGCCCGGTTCTGCGGCGGCTCCGCCCGGAAGTCGGGTACCATCGCCGTGAGCGCCACCACCACCGCAGCCGCCTGCGCGGCCGCCCATGGTCCGGTACCCCGACCCAGGCCGCCAGTGGAGCGACTGTCCAGTACTAGCGGACACGCCTATGCTCGGTGTCGGCAGCCGTCCATTGATCTGCACCGAAGGTTTCTCCCGTCAGGGGGA
>DHIZ01000305.1 GCA_002404055.1 Chloroflexi bacterium UBA4733 | reverse complement strand
TAGGACTCATGGAGGCCACAGCATGACGCCCATCACGCCCGCGAGTGGACACCAGCCCGACCGGCCAAAAGGTGCTTTGGGAGATGGTGGCATGAGCGAGGACGAGCCGCTGATGTGCCTGTCCTGCGGGGACTGGCCAGCGCTGCCGGATGCCCTCTGCTGCGCGCGGTGCTGTCCTGAGCCGGCGCCGGAGCCGGACACGACGCGGCTGGCGGCCATCGAGGCTCGCCCGTGAGGCCGTGGCGCAAGGTGTACGCCGGCATCATCACCAGCGACAAGGTCGCCTTAGTGAGCGATGGCGCGGCATTCCTTTACACCTTGCTCTTGGTCGCCCAAGATGACGCCGGGTGCTACCCCTGGACTCCCGCCAAGGTCCGCTCGCTCTGCGCTAATCGGTCATGGAGCGGCACCAAGATAGCCAGTTTTATCAAACAATTGGCCTCTGCTGGGCTGGTGTTTACCAATGGTGCAGTCCTCCAAATAGCGGAAGGGCAGGCCAAGAATGGCAAGCCCCACAACTACCCCGACACATGGCTTTACGACGAGTCGGTGATAGCACTGCGCTCGCCTAATGGCGCGTCGGCTCCGAGTCTGTCCCGAGTCGGTGCCGAGTCAGTGCAAACGCAACATGTGTCTCTAGATGTAGATGAGATGGAGATCAGATCAGATCGAGATCAGATGGAGAGCGCCGCCAGCGAATCGCTGGCCGGTGCACCCGATAGAAAGAAGCTATCGACCTTCAATCATTCTGGGTTCACGGTTACGGAGGAACTACTGGCATGGGCACAAGAGATTCTCAAGCCGGCGCTGAGCATCCCCGAGCTTCGCAATCACACGCTGGAGTTCTCGGAATACTGGACAGCGCAACCGACGAAGCGCTCGCTGCCGGGCTGGGAACGGACCTGGAAAAACCGCATGCTGGCGATTTCCGAGCGCAAGCTGGCGAAAGCCTCGTAACGCCGCATGCCACTGCTCGGGGTAGCGTCGTGAAGGTGCTGGACGGCTGGCAATACCAGAACGGCAGCGTGTGGCCGAGCTTGAATGCCCTTCGGGACCACCTGCTGGGGGTGAGCCGAGCCGAGGCGGCAAGCCGTGTACCGGACTGGGCGCAAGGGCTTGTGGCATGAGCGCAGACCGGCCCTGGTTTGAATTGAGAGGCTACTGCTCGGGCTGCAACCGGCCCGCCGTTTACGAGCGATTTTCGGACCGCATCGTCACCCTCCTAGCCGATCAGGAGCCCTATGCCGAGCATGACTCCGAAGCCTGCAAGGAGGCCCGAGATGACCGGCTCAAGGCGGCCACGAAAGGGGAGCAATCATGAACCAAGCGGACCTCGACGCCATGCGGGCACGGGCTGAGGCGGCTGAGGCTGGACCGTGGACATGGAGCAAGATTCAGGAGTCGGCGCAGTTTGGGCATGTGCCGGCAGCGGTGCGTCATGTCTGGCAAGCACCTCAAGGTCGCACAACCCTGTTCGTAGCGACCTGCGACTCTGCGAACACAGACAATGATTCAAACGCCGCTTTCATCTCCGCTGCCCGAACGGACGTGCCCGCCCTGCTGGACGCCTACGAGGAGCTGCGGACGCTGGCGCGGGAGTTGGCGGTGGAGTCCGGCGCTGCAGTGGATGCGTTGCTGGCACAGGTCCGCGCTGCCCTGGCACAGGTCCGCGCTGCCCTGGCTGATACGGCCGCTGCCAGCAGCACCGAGCACAACCAGGGGCTGAGGCTGGAGGGTGCGCGGATGCTGGTGCAACGGTGCAGAGATGCAGGCTGGCCGAACACGCCGGCTCTTGAAACGGAACTGGCCACCATGGAGCGCGAGGCATGACCGCTGGCCTCCAATCTGCATGTGATCGCTGCGGTGCGCCGTGTCGGATGGCAGCGGAGGCCGCGAATGACGACGCGCGATTGCTTCAATTCGCCAAGGCGCCGAAGGGCTTTTGTGGCGATTGCGCTGTCACGCAATGGCTGAAGACGATGCCCCCGATCTGCGACATGCTGGCGCGAAGCCCCGAGAAGGTGCAGTGGCTGCGTGATCCGGGTATGCGCCTCCAGTTCGCGCGAATGATGCTCGCCGGCAATGCCGACTTACCGAGCGGGCACATCAACTGGGACCGCGTAGTCGAGATGTGGGAGCGTCCCTTCCCGAAGAACGCGCTTAGGAGGCAGATGTGAAAACGGCCGACCTGACCGAGGTTCCGGCGGCCTCATGATGGTACTGCTGGAAACCAGCGAGGACCTGGCCGTCGCTTCGGCGGAGATTGGCATGCCGTGCGGGCAATTGGTGAGCCTCGCCAGATTCGCTGACCGAGGCACGACGTTTGGCATCGATAACGGCTTCTACGCCCATTCTGACCCTGACGGCTTCCTACGCCGTGTGAAAGGCCGCGAGCCATACCGCGAGCGCTGCAAGTTCGTCGTGGTTCCCGATGTGGTTGGCTCAGCTCGCCGCACGCTGGAGTTATTCGAGCGTTGGGCTCCGCGCCTTGAAGGCTGGCCGCTTGCGCTGGCGATTCAGGACGGGCAAGAGGACTTGCCTATCCCCTGGGATGCCGGGATCAAGGCGGTGTTCATCGGCGGGACGACTGCGTTCAAAATGTCATTCGCTGCCGAGACGTGCATCCGCGCCGCCCAGGGCCTCGGGCTATGGACGCACGTCGGACGGGTGAACACGCCCAGCCGGATGACTCGCTTCGAGGATATTGGCGTCGATTCGTGCGATGGGACGGGCATCTCGCGGTTTTCATGGATGCGCAAGGGAATCGCTGATCGGAAGCTACAGCCGGCACTTTTGGAGGGGAACGCATGATCTGGCTACTCGCTTATATCGGGACTATCGTGGCAGCGAACATCATCACGGCGGGAACTGCCCCGCTCACCCTCGGACCGTTCATTGTGCCGTGGGGGACCTTCCTCATAGGCGGCACGCTGGTGCTGCGTGATGCCGTCCAATTGCGGTTCGGCCGCAGGGCGTCATACATAGGCATCGCGCTGGCCCTGGTTGCCAGTGCGGCCGCCAGCCGGGGCCTCGGCGATCCGCTTGCGATTACCGGGGCCTCGGCTGCGGCCTTCGCCTTTTCTGAGTCGGCCGAGACTGAGATATTCAGCCGCTTTCGGGCACTCTTGGCGGCACGCATCCTTTGGAGTGGGACGGCGAGCAGCCTCATCGACTCGATTCTGTTCATTCTGCTTGGTCTGTCGCCACTGACAACCGGCATTGTGCCCTGGCCGTTTATCCCGCTGGCCATCCTTGGGCAGTACATCGTCAAGACGGCGATGGTGGCGCTCGGCTCAGGAGCATCCTTGAGGGTGAATCAGCGGATGGCTGTCGCATGAAAACCGCCGATCTCACCGAGGCGGAGCGCGGGACCGTGATGGCCCTGCTGTCCGCCCACGACCTGACGCCGACGGCAGCCGCGGCCGCGATGTGTGTGCACCTGAACACACTCAAGTACCGCGTTCGCAGCATCGCCCGCAAGTGGGACGTGGCGAACAGGCCGGGCGCGGTGCTGGTGGAGGCCGTGCGGCGCGGCTACGGGCAGTCGGACGCGGAACTCGTGGTAGCCGAACTGTTGGCGGAACTGGAGGCCACGCTACCGGGCGGCCGGGCGACACCACTGGCCGCGGGCATCCGGCAGTGGTTAGAGGACGGCGCGCGGCGCTTCTTGCGGGCGCGGAGCAGGGTGGCGGCATGAGCGACCAATTGACCGATGAGCAAGTCGAACACTGGCGCAAGGTGCTGGCGATGCAGTTCGGCCCCGAGGTAGCCAAGCGGGCAACCATCGCTGACATACAGGCATATCGCGACCGGCTGCAGGACTTGATTGATACCGAATATGGGGACGGCCCCGAGGCCGAGAAGGAGCGGCGGGCATGAGCCGCTGGCGATACCGGCTGGCAGGCCGGCAGCACTGCGCCTACATCGCGATCGGCATCAAGTATGTGGTCAGGGCGGGCCAGTGACCCCGCTGCGTGCCGTCCTGGAGGACAACACGACCGAAGCACACATGTACGCCGCGCTGCGCAGCGCGGCACGGATTGGCGGTTGGGCTCTGTACCACACCTGGCGCAGCGACCACAGCGAGGCCGGATTTCCAGACATCCTCGCTATTCGGGGTGGCGAGTTGCTGGTATTTGAGTGCAAGACGAGGACGGGCAAGGTTCGGGCCGCGCAGGTCGATTGGCTGGAGGCGTTCCGGGTGTTCGCGGACGCCCACGGCCTTGGCCATGAGTGGCTGGAGGCCCGCGTGATTCGGCCGGCGGATATACCGGCCTGCATCCAGCGGCTGGCGAGCCGGCCTGGAATGCTGCAAGCGGAGGTGATGTAAATGGCGCAGACGCACGAAGTGGCCATGAAGGCATTGGCGGCTAAGGCTGGCGTGTCGCTGGGCGAGCTTCATGGTCACCATGCTGCGGACGAGAAATGGTGCTACGCCTGCGACGCATGGAAGGCTCGCACCGAGTTCCGCATTGACCGATCGCGCTGGGATGGACTGGTGGTGCTGTGTGCGGATTGTCGCAACACGTCAAGCAGATCGTATTACAAACCAAAGGGGAAGCCCCTATGGAATGGCAACAAGCCGGATGTGCCCAGGGATGGCGATAAACGACAAGCTCGTAAGCGCGTCAATCAGATGGTGATATGCGGGCGATTACCTCGCCCGAACGATATGCCCTGCTTTGATTGCCGGCATCAATATCAGGGTTCCGGCGACAAAAGACATGAGTACGACCACTATCTCGGCTATGACGCGCAGCATCATCTAGCCGTGCAGGCCGTGTGTTCGACCTGTCATCACCGTCGGGCTGCCGAACGCGGCGAATTGAAGGGAAGTAGGAGGGCAGCCTAATGGGCAAGACGGCCATCTCTTGGACGACGACGGTTAACGCGGATGGGACGGTAACGCCTGGCTACACGTGGAACCCGACGACCGGCTGCAGCGTGGTCAGCCCGGGCTGTGAGCACTGCTACGCGGAAGCGTTGAGCCTGCGCCACGGCTGGAGCAAGAAGCCGTGGACGGCCATCAACGCGGCCGAGAACGTGGTCTTGCACCCCGACCGGATCGACCTGCCGCTGCGCTGGCGGAAACCGACGCGCATCTTCGTGAACAGCATGAGCGACCTATTCCATGAGCAGGTGCCGGACGAGTTTATCGACCAAGTGTTCGCGGTCATGGTCAGTGCGCCACAACACACATTCCAGGTTTTGACAAAGCGCCCGCAGCGGATGCGAGATTACCTGACGGCGCCGAACCGTGAGCGAGATGTCAGCGAGCAGGTGTGTGCATCTCAGATGCCCGTTGGGTGCCCCCTTTACAAGTGCACCGAAGACTGCGCAATGGACGGCATTGAGTGGCCAGCCCCGAACGTCTGGCTGGGCACCTCCGTTGAGGACCAGCGCCGCGCCGACGAGCGCATCCCCGACCTGGTAGCGATTCCCTGGCCGGTGCGCTTCCTGTCGTGCGAGCCGCTGCTCGGGCCGCTCAATCTGGCCGAGTGGACCGGCTACGGGGCCAAAGGTTGCGGTCGGCCCTCCGAATTGCAGTGGGTAATCGACGGCGGCGAGTCCGGGCCAGGCTTCCGGTCGGCTCATCTGGACTGGTTTCGCTCGCTGCGTGACCAGTGCGCCGCAGCCGGGCTGCCCTACTTCCACAAGCAGGGCAGCGGTCTGCGCCCCGGCAAAGGCACGTTGCTGGATGGCGTCGAGCACCACGCCTTCCCGGAGGTTGCTGCTTGAATCGCTGGGCAGTCCTCGAAGTCCGGACGGGCCGCGTCCGGAGCCGGCACAAAACCGAGATGGGCGCCCAGCGCGCCCTTGACCAGGATGAACGGCACCAGGCCCGCCGGCTGAACCGGCCAGGCATGGTTGGCGGCGGCTATGGCTTCGTCGAACTGGCCGCGATCGACGAGTCGCAGAAGGCAGTGGCGTAGCGTGTGGCTGTGCAAGTAGAGAACATGTCCACCCCCATGACAACGTGTCTATTTTGCAACTGGCCATTATCACCGAAAGCAAACCGTCATGCCCGGTTTTGTTCCAAGTCGTGTGCTAAGTCGGGAGCGAACAATGCAAGTTGGAAGGGCGCAGAGGCCAGCTATCAAGCATTCCATCTTAGAGTCAGCACTCTGCGCGGTCGACCCGGCCGTTGCGTGCGATGTGGCACCACCTCGCCACGGCGCACTTACGATTGGGCAAACCTAACTGGACACTACGACGATCCCTGGGATTACGAGCGGATGTGCCGCGCTTGTCACCGCCGCTACGACAACGCGAGGTGTGGGTGCTGAATGTGGCTCTACATTCCGGTCTCCGTGTTGCCTCAATCTGCGCAGGCGTCGGAGGACTCGATCTCGCTATCAGACTCGCAGTCCCATGTAGTCGCACGGTCGTGTTTGTGGAATCAGAAATCTCGGCAGCCGCGATTCTGGCAGCGCGTATGGCGGACGGCTCCCTGGCTCCAGCGCCTATCTGGGATGACTTGCGAACCTTCGACGGCCGACCGTGGCGTGGAGTCGTGGATTGCCTCATTGCGGGACTACCCTGCCAGCCGTACTCGACTGCCGGCAAGCAGCGAGGACACGGCGACGAGCGAGCCATCTGGCCCGAGTTCATGCGCGTTGTCGGAGAGGTGCGATCCGCCCTGGTCTTCCTGGAGAATGTCCCCGCTTTTCTCCGATTCTTTCAGCCCGTTGGAGAGCGGCTATCGGAGTTGGGCTATCGCTATCAGGCAGGCATATTCAGCGCGGCGGAAGTTGGCGCAAGCCACCTCCGAGAGCGATTCTTCTGCTTGGCCTACGCCAGACAGCGCATTGGGCGGCAGGAAGCCGAGAGCGGACCATGTTGGCAAGGTCCAGATCGGGCTGGAGAATGCCGCGAGCATGTGGCCCACGCCGGTGGCATCGGACCAAGCCTCGACCTGCAACGCGTCGGCGACGCGGCACATAATCCCGCCGACGGGGATTCATGCGGGCGAAACCCTGACGGATGCGATCCGACTCTGGCCGACACCGCGAGCCGAGGACGGCGAGAGCGCGGGGAACCATCCCGAGGCGACGAGTCGCTTGACGGGAGTTACGCGAATGTGGGGCACGCCGCGAGTGACGACCAACAATGGTACCGGTGGCCAGCGGGACGATGCCAGAGCCCGACTAGAGGACCAGGCGGCGATGTGGACTACGCCGACGAGCCGGGACCATCGGACGGGCGCGGACTTGCCGGGCCGGACGGGCGCGGACTCCCTTTCCCTCCAGGTCCAGAAGACCGCGACGCCTGGGCCGCCATCCTCGCCGAGCGCCCGGACCTCGCTCCCGCGGTTGAACCCGCGCTTCGTGGAGTGGTTGCTCGGCCTTCCGGAATCATGGGTCTTGCCCGATTCCCTCGCTCCATCCAGCTTGCATTGCTGGGCAACAGCGTTGTACCCGCCTGCGCGGCTCACGCTTTCCGAACCCTCGCCCGCGAGCTTGGCATTGGCTGAGGTGGTGGCGTGAGACGCGGCCCCGCGCTGTACTTCGATACGGTCACTTATTTGACCGTAGCCGAAGCCTCCGAGCTGCTGCGCTGCTCGCCGGACGTGGTGTATGACGCCTGCGCTACGGGTCGCCTGCCGGCCGGCAAGATTGGCGCCCAGTGGCTCATCAAGCGCAGCGAGATCGATGCTTACCTCAAGCGCATGGCTTATCCTCAGGCCGAGGGCGAGCGGCCCATCCCGCTGCGGAGGTCGGCGAGTGGCTAGCGTCATCTGGAAGGACGGCTCATGGAAGGGCCGTCTGCGTGTCAACCGTCGGCAGAAGCAGCTGACGCTCCTGAATGACGATGGCTCGAAGCCCAGGAACAAGGGCGAGGCCCGGCGGGCGCTCCAACGCTACATCGTGGACCAGGAGCGCGGCGAGCAGGTCGACCACTCGCGACTAACGGTGGAGTCCTGCCTGCAGCGCTGGCTGGCGGCCGTGAAGCCGGGCCTCACGGGCCAGACGCCGCACACCTACCGCTGGGGCATCGAGCGCGTGGGCCGCGAGATCGGCCAGGTGGGCTTGCAGTCGTTGACGGTCGACGATGTGGTGGGCCTGCGCGACACCCTGGCCCAGGGCCTGGCGCCGCGGTCCGTCAACCTGTGTCTTGAGTTGCTGTCGTTCGCCATCGCCTGGCGGATGCGACAGCCGGGCCGGATCGTGCGTGTCAACGTGGCCAGCGCCGACGTCGTGAGCCGGCTCACCATTCGGCACGCCGAGGTGTACGTGCCTTCCCTGGCCGACATTCGAAGCAAACTCCTGCCGGCGTGCGAAGGCGCCTGGCTGGGCCGGTTGATTCGGCTGGCCGTGCGCTGGGGCTTGCGCGAGATGGAGTTGGCCGCGCTGTGGGAGACGGACCTCGAGGGCAGCTTCCTGACGGTGCGGCGCTCGTACTACCGCGCGGAGCCCGAGAAGGGCCAGCCCGGGCGGCTCGTGGTCAAGGACACCAAAAATGCCCACTGGCGCCGCATCCCGCTGTCCGCTGATGACGTGGTCAGCATCAAGGACCAAGCCGCCGAGAACCGCGCGACGCGGCTGCACATGCAGGTTGACTGGCCGCATCCCGAACTGCTGTTCCCGACCAAGTTCGGCACGCCACAGCCGGCCTCGAGCATCCGGCTGGCGTGGAAGCAGGTCCTCTCCGCAACCGGCCTGCCCGCGATGAAGTTTCACCTGACCCGCCACATGGCAGACACCCGGCTGGTCGAGGCCGGCGTGCCGGACGCCGTTCGGCGGGCGATCATCGGCCACCTGTCGTCCGCCATGGACGCAACCTACGTGCACATCGGCGATGTGGCCCTGATGGCCGCCGTCGCGAGCCTGGAAAAACACTACGAAAGGTCGGATGGTGACATATCTGGTGACGAGAAAGCATTGGTAGAGTGAATATGAGCATGCTACTTGACCGTTATCGGCTCACTCGTCCTTATCGAGAGATAAACTCCCGAGCTCCGGTAGGCTCGGAACTGACCAGAGCCGCCGGCCCACATTCACGCTCAGATGGGCGGCCGCGGCAGGGTCGTGGCCGGCCTCATCCAGTCCGACATGGTGACGGATCTGGTGACGAGGTTGGGCCAGCAGTGGGCTGGCGCTGCGCGATCTACGCCGACCGCCAGCAGGTGGCGAACTTCGCGGCCTACAGCGCCTTCCAGAAGGAAATGGGTCGGGTGCATGGCGTGGTACCCAAGGCCGCCGCCGGCATGACGCTGGGGGCCATCGTGGACCTGGCTTCGGGAAGGGACGGATGACCCTCGCCCTGGCCGCCTGGACCGCTGGCGTTCTGGCCACGGCCTTGCTGGCGGTCGCGCTGTTGAGGAGATGACTTGAAACCGAAAGCTCTGTGTGAATGCTCTCATACATTCACTGCTCACCAGCAATCATGGAATGGTGAGCAGGGTGTTTGTGAGTACGCGCTGATGGCAAGTGGGCATGGCTGTGGTTGCGCCGAGTACGACCCAGCGGAGCCGGTTCCCTTTGTCGAAGCCGTGTGTCGCGTCCGGAACCGGCTGGAAATGGCGCGAGTCTACGCCGATCTGGTTCGGCCCATGAAAGGCGAATCGGTATCTGGTTACTCGATCGGGCTCGCGATGAAGGAAGCGCCAGCACTCAATGCTGCTATTCTGGCCCGCTGGTCGGCTTTCGGGTTGGCGTACATCAAGCGCCTCGCCTGGAGGATGCCGTGAGCCCATGCATGACGCGCTGTGACATATGCATGAGAGAGCCTCGCTACTGCCGCTTGCTGGGTGGCCGCTGGGAGTGCTCGACCTGCATGCAAAAACGCTATGGGGCCGGCAATTACGCACCCAGCAGCACGGCCTTCCCCGAAAAGGGACGGCGCAAATGAAAGGAGAACGATTTGCGATGGCTACTCAGGTTGGCGTGCTGCGTCGGCCTACTCTGTTTGGGGAGCGTGCCGGCAAGCGCCGCTGGCGACTTAACCTTCGTTACAGGATATACGTGTCCGCCCTACTGCGGGAGCACCGCTGATGGTACGCCAGCTGGACCCGGCGTGGCTTCTTGCCCTTCGTGGGAGGCATTCGGAACTCCAGTGCTCATCCACTTCCCAGACGGTGACGTTGCCGCTACATGCCACGACCGAGGACCGCAACACATCGACGTATTCTGGCCGACCAGCGAGGATTGCTATTCGCACACAGGCTGGTTCGCGGTCGAGGTTGGGTAGATGATAAAAGCAAACTACGCTCACGATGAAATGAGCGATGTGACCGTGGATGGCTGGATGCTTGCAGGGCTGTCCGGCGGCCTACCCCTCTGGCGCTGCATAGGCTGCGGCGTGTTCCGTAACGCTCATGTTTTCGGGACGAGCTACTGCACTGTCGAGCCAACCACCGAGCAGCGACTAGTCGCCGCGTTCAACGCCGCGACCGAGGCTGAGGCTGAGGCTACCCGATGATCACAGTTTGTGAAAACTGCTGCCGCGAGATTGAGGACACTGAGGGGCAGAAGTGCCCGCTGTGCGAAATGGACGGGCTCGGCAATTGTTGTGTAGCCCCGCAGGATCACGACTGCCAGATGAACGCGGGCGACCAGGACTCATGATCCCCCAAGCCGACCTGGAGGCCATGCGAGCGCGGGCCGTCAAGACCCTGGCGTGGGCGGAATCTCAGTCTGCTAGCGAGTCTGCAACTCAAGCATCCCTCTTGTGCCTAGACCATCGCCGCCTTCTGGACGCCTACGACGAGCTGCGGACGCTGGCGCGGGAGCTGGCGCTTAACTGGCGTCAATTCCGGCATTGGGACTGCCTAAACCCTCTTGTCATTCAGGACCCCTGTAGCCACATGGACCTGTACCGCTGGCGCGACATGGCAGACAGTGCGATTGCCAAGGCCCGCGCTGCCGGAGTACTTTGATGCCAAGCGAGCACAAGCATTGGGCCCATTGGCATTAAGGGGCCTGGATGCGGGGGAGTGGCCGCTCGATCCGCTTCTCACCGCAGCGATAGCAGCGCGTGCGCTGGGGGAAATTGCGAAGCCTGCAGGCTAAGCAGTGCCAGTCGGCTTCGAGCTCGAAGGCCGGGCACGGGCATCCAGGCGCATGGCACCAATCGATGCGGCCGTTTCGCGTCTCAACCTTGGCGTCGGCAAGATACGGCGGCGGATCATGGAACTTCCGCGAGTGGCCGCAGGCGCGGCACTTAGGAGCAGCCATCAGTCCCCTCCTGACGGGGCGCCGGCCATCGTAGCACGCTGCCGAAACCTCGCGGGGCGAGTGGCGAGATAGACGGCCAGGGCGGCTGCCGTGGTGACCCAATCGCGCCCGTAAAGGACCAATTCACAGCGGTTTCGCCGGTTTCCAGTAGAAATTCTTATGGCAGAATCCCCGAAATTGGTCCCGAAAAGGCTTGTAATTACGCGCTATCGCGCGTAGTATATAGGTATGAACAACGCCATGAGCCCCGAAACCGACGCCACCGACCCGAACCTCACGCAAGCCGAACTCGACCGCCTGGCAGCACAGGCGGCAACGGTCAAGGTTACATTCTACGCCGACCAGCCAGAAACTCCAGAGCACAAGGAAGGGCGCGAGGCTTTCTGGGGGGTCATTGGCCAAATGGCCAAGACCGACGGCCGGTCATAAGCATGGCAGATCGGCTGCTTTCCCGCGCGATAGAAGTGCGAAACTCGGCCATCGCGCCAGACTGCTGGTGCGGCCATGCGATGATCTCGCACGACGAGCGCGGCTGCCAAGAATCGCACGGAGACGATCTCACCGCGGGCGTAATTTGCAGCGGCTACTCCGTCCTGCCACCCGACCAGGAGTAATGGCCGGATGACCAGGATCACCCTGGCCCAAGCGGCCGAGCTGGCGGGACTGGCGCGGCGCTCCGTCCAGCAGGCCGCCCAGCGGTTCATGGCCGGCAAGTCTGGCCTCCGGGTCGAGCGCGTCGGCCGCGATTACATCACCACCCGCGAGTGGGTAGCGGACTACACCAGCAGCAAACGCCGGGGTCGACCGAGCAAGAAACAGAAGGCCGCGTGACCGCGCCTTACAGGCCGTGCCATCTGAGGACCTGGACCCAATCGGTCCTGATCGCATTCTGAGCCGGAAGAGGTAAACGGTCCTGGGCGGCGTCAAACTGCTGAGGTTCGATTGAGCCGCGAGTCTATGTTGTGATGCCGATACATAGAGTGTGGTATATGCTTCTGCCAGGTTGACTGGGTAGATGGCATAGCCTTTTGGAGGTCGGCACGCCGGAGCGGCCCGCTACCTACGCCAGCGCCAAGCGGCGTAGGTGAAGGCCGCATGAGCCACTGCAGCGAGGAGGCTACGCGCTTCCCCTGCCTGGACGGCCTCTCGACGTATACCGGCTGCGTCGGCCGTGACGCCTGCGCCTCACTCGGGACGCGCGCTTGCTGGACCGGCGAATCATTGTCTGCGTTTGGTTGTCGTGAAATAGAAGTGAAGGGCCTGTCCTATCGGCGTGACGCGCCGTGCGCCACCTGCGCTCATGCAGTCGAAGTGCCGAGTGCTAGTCGGCCGCGGCCGACCGATGGCGAATACAGCGATGAGCGGCTGTTCGGCTGCGACCAGGGGCAGTGGTATGGCCTGGCAAGCTTGCACGACCTGAACAGCCATCGCTTGCCGCTACGCGCCGGTGTTGGACCTGACTGCGAGGCTTATAGCCCGGCTCCTGACCTGCGGCCAGAACTGCTGCGGCAACGCCAGGCAGATGCTAATCGGTCTCGCCAGCGGCGCCAGAAGCAGCGCGAGATGGTCGGTTAACCGGCGGCGTAGTAGATGCCGCGTAGGTGCACTGTTTGTGCCAGCAACAGTCTGAACGCAATCGACCTCGCGCTCGTCGCGCGGGAGCCCATCGAGGCAATCAGTAGGCGTTTCCCCGTCTCGCATGACGCACTGACTCGGCACCTGGCCAACCACGTCAAGGCGCTTATCGCGCCACTGTTCGCAGAATCGCGTGAATCGCGTGAATCGCGTGAATCGCGGAAGGTGGTCGAAGCCAGCGACAAAGCCGCGCTGGACGATGCGCGGGCCATGGACGTGGTTTCCGAGATTCGAAGGGTGCTGTTGCGCGTCAACTTGCTGTTCGACGCCTGCGACCGCTGGCTGAGGGACCCGGACAACCCCGAGCAGTACACCCTCGAGCCACGTGGCGAGGACATCAGCGTCATCGTGTGGGAAAAGGGTCCAACCGGCATGGCCGTCCAGAAGAAGCGCAAGATGAGCTACCTGCTGGAGCGCCTCGAGGCCAGCGTAGCCGTTGAGCGTTGGGAAACGAAACACGCTGACCCGCGAGATCTGGTGCTCAAGACGGCCGATAACCTCAAGGGGCAGATGGAATTCCTGTCGAAGCTGCTGGGCATGACCGACGATCGGCCGCAAATCAATGTGCTGGTGGCGCCGGAATGGCTCAGCCTGCGAGCCGCCATCATGGGCGCGCTGCTGCCATATCCCGATGCCCGCGCGGCGGTGGTGGACAGCCTGGGCCGGGCGAACGCTGCATGAGCGTTGCCTTGGCTGACGATCTGGTCCTCGCCATGGACCCAACCGTGATGGCGCGGCGCCTACCGGAATTGGCTGGCGCCGACCTCGACCCGTGGCAAGTGGAGTTCCTGCGGTCGGCCGACGAGCGGATCATCCTGAATATTGGGCGCCAGCTGGGTAAGAGCACGATGACCGGCGTCCTGACGATGCACACCGCCATCTACGAGCCGGGCAGCCTCAGCCTGCTGCTGTCGCCCGGCGAGCGGCAGTCAATGGAGTTGTTCAAAAAGTGTAAGGCGGTCTACAACGCTAGCGACCGGCCGGTGCGGGCGGTGTCCGAGAACCTGACGGGCCTGGAGCTCGAGAACGGCTCGCGCATCATCAGCTTGCCGGGCGGTGAGGCGACGGTCCGCGGCTACTCGAAAGTGCGCCTGCTGGTGGTTGACGAGGCATCCCGCGTGCCGGACAGCCTGTACCTGGCCATCCGGCCGATGCTGGCCATGAGCCACGGGCGCCTTGTGCTGTTGTCCACGCCATTCGGCAAGCGCGGCTTCTTCTTCCGGGAATGGACCAGCCGCAATCCGGAAGAGCCCTGGCTGCGCCTACACGTCACTGCCGAGCAAGTGGCACGCTACCAGTCCGGCTTCCTGGCCGCCGAGCGCTTGAAGGGCGACCACTACTACCGCCAGGAATACCTGGGCGAGTTCGTTGAAACCGACGATCAGCTCTTCGCCTACGACTTGGTTCAGAGAAGTTTAAGGACTGACATTGAGCCGCTGTTCCCGGACCTGCACTTTGAATCAGGCGTGCTGCTGTCCGATCTGGACGACGAAACCGACGAAATAGCGGTGGCCTGAGTGTTCCATGTGATCGGGCTGGACCTCGGCGAGTCCAACGACCACTCGGCCGTGACCGTGCTGGAAGTCGAGCCGAAGCAGCATCTGATTGTCCGGCCCGGGCACGATGCCGAGTACGGCAGGGCCGCGGATATCGGGTCCGTCATCGAGGGCCTGCCGCTGACCTACCGCTGCCGGCACCTGGAGCGGCTACCGCTGCACACTCCGTATCCGGAGGTGGTGGAGCATGTCGGCAAACTGCTGGGCCGCTTCCGCGACCGGCCAATGCTGGCGGTGGATGCGACTGGCGTCGGCCGCGGCGTGGTTGTCATGCTGGAGTTTGCCGGCCTGGAGCCGACGCCCATCACCATCACCGGCGGCTTGACCGTGACGCTGCTCAATGGCTTCCTGCATGTGCCCAAGCGCGAACTCGTCTTCGCGCTGCTGACCGCGGTGCAGGAAAACCGCTTCCACGTGGCCAAGGGGCTCTCGGCCGCCGGCGCCTTGCTGCACGAACTGGAGAGCTTCAGGGTCAAGATCACCAAGGCCGCCAACGAGCGCTTCGAGTCGGCCACCGAGTCCGACCACGACGACCTGGTGATGGCTATCGCCATTGCGGCATGGCTGGCTGAGTACGTGGTGAACGCCAGTCTGGTAGACGAGCATGTCCCGGCCGGCGAGCCGGTCAGCATCAACGGGTATTGAGGAGGAACGCATGAACCCCAAAACCATGAAGATTTACGATGTCCCGGCCGGAGAAGAGGTAAAGCCGGGCCACATCGCGCTGGCGAAGTACGAGGCCGAGGAACTCCGGCCGATGAACCGCGCTCAGCGCCGGCAGTGGCTCCGGGAGCATCGTGCTGGGTTCGCGCAGCCGAAGGCCAAGAGGCACGGGTGTTGACCAAACGCTACCGGCAAAAGTCAGCAGGCTGTAGGGTAGGTGATGCGGCACGTGCTCTGGCGGTTCACCCCAACACCATCCGTCAGTGGGACGCGAAAGGCCTGCTTCGGAGTTACCGCCTCCCTGGCGGCGAACGTAGGTTCGAGTTATCGGAAGTACTCGAACTCCGGGAGCGACTACGGGCTGCTCGTGACGACAAGGAACTGTCATGCGCATAGGCCCGCTCACTCTATTTGAATCCGACCACGGCCTTGTCGATCCGGCGGCACAGATGGTAGTCGAAGCTGCCGCCCTGCGCGACGAGCTCCGCATCACGGAGAGCAATTCCGAGCTCCTGCAGGAGCGGCTGGCCGAGCTCGAACTGACACTGGAGGATGAATCGGGCGGCTGGATGCGCTTTGGAGGCGTATCTGGTGCGCAAAGGGAGTTCAGCCGTGATGGCCTGCGGCGCATCATCTGGCTGGCCCGCGTGGCTTACCTGAAGAACCCTCTTATCAACCGGGCCGTGTCGGTGACCGCATTCTACGTGTGGGGTGGCGGCGTGT
>DHIZ01000102.1:4330-43708 GCA_002404055.1 Chloroflexi bacterium UBA4733 | reverse complement strand
CCGACCATCGCCACCTTGCTGCGCCACGTGGACGCCGGCCTGGCGATCGCCGGCAGCGTTCCCGCGCTGGCGCAACGAGAGGTCGTCCTGACGGAGTGCGACCCGGATGGCATGGCCGCCTTCGGTAAGCGCGACAACGCCAACCTGGCTTTCCGCAACACGGAATACTACGCCAGTTATGTCGCCTCTGCCACTTGCAAGCTGCTGGATATCGGCGCGGGCGGTCCGCTGCGCGTCGACGGCATGCTGACCTGGGCCTTCCAGTTCGAGAACCGCGAGTACTTTGAAGGCTTGCGCACGCTCAGCAGCAACGGCATCGACAAACCGGTACTCAACGTTTTCCGCATGCTAGCGCGGCTGGGTGGTCTGCGCCTGGCCCTGCACAGCGACGCCGCCCGCGACCCGCTGATCATACCGGGAGGCGACAGCGCCGACACACCACCCGATGTCTCCGGCATCGCCGCCATCGACGGCAACAACGCCGTTCAGGTGCTGCTCTGCAGCCACCACGACGACTGGGACGTGACGACCGCCACGACCGTCGCGATGGAGATTGCGGGTCTGCCGGACGGCAACTACCGGGTACGGCAATCGCTGATTGACGCAACGCACAGCAACGCGCACAGCGTCTGGCAGGCCATGGGCGCGCCGCAGCAACCGACTGACGAGCAGTTGCTACGGCTCCAGCAGGCGGGCGGCCTGGAAACGGTTGCCGAATCGGCCGTCAGCGCGAGCGATGGTCGGCTGGTCCTTGAATTGACGTTGGCGGCGCAGAGCGTGTGTTTGGTCGAGGTGACAGCGGGTTAGCATCGCGATTGATACCCGCCACCTACGGCAGCTATGCTCCTTCATCCCGCCGCCCGACCGGCACCGCCTTGAACTCTCGGACTGTATCCGTGATGGCGGTCTCCACCGGCAGGCGCTCCATAGAGCTGGCCCCTACGAAGCCCATGGCGTCACAGCGAGCCAGCACGTAGCGGGCGTCGGCCGGCGTGGCGATGGGGCCACCGTGGCAGAGGAGCATGGCGTCGCGGTTGACCTGCCAGGCCGCTTCGCCAATCGCCTGCACAGCGGCCGGGGCCGCATCCAGCGCCATGGCATCGCTCTGCTCCAGGCCGATGGAGCCGCCGACGGTGAGACCCATGTGGGCGATGATGCTGTCGGCCCCTGCCTCCGCCATGGCCCGCGATTCGTCAGGGTTGAAGACGTAGACGCAGGTGAAGAAGCCCAACTCGTGCGCCTGACGGATCATGTCCACCTCGCGGTAGAAGCCCATATTGGTCCGCTCCAACTCCATGCGGAAGCGTCCGTCGATCAAGCCAACCGTAGGAAAGTTGTTGATGCCGGAGAACCCCAGGGCGTCCAGGTGACGGAGCAAGTAGTCCATCTGGCGTAGAGGGTCAGTACCCATCACGCCGGCCAGCACCGGCACGTCGCGCACCACTGGTAGCACCTCGCGCTCCCCCATGTCCTGCACGATCTGGTTGGCGTCACCGAAAGCCAGCATGCCGGCCAGCGAGCCGTGCCCGGCCATGCGGTAACGCCCAGAGTTGTAGATGATGATGAGGTCGGCCCCGCCGGCCTCCGCAAACTTGGCGGAGATACCGGTGCCGGCCCCGGCGCCGACGATGGCCTTGCCCTGGGCGCGTTGGGCTTGCAGGCGGGCCAGGACCTGGGGGCGGGTGTAGCGCAAGATCTTCCTCCGTTTTCGTCGATCATTACCGGGGCCACCCGCCCATTTATAGGCGGGTGGGACCCACCATCTCCAACAACAGCCCCGCCGCGCGATCGGCAAAAGCTGGGTCATTGATATTCTCCTGCATTTCGATCACGGGGATGCCTGGGCGGATGTTGGCCTTCAGCGCGGCGAACAGCGCCTGGTCGGCCTCCGGCCACCAGAAGTTGCCGCCGGCGCTATCGAGCTGGCTGACGCCGCCGAGCGGCAGCATGATCGCGACGGCGGCGGTGGCGGCGTTGGCTTTCTCGGCGATGATCTTGCCCAACTGGGCGTTCTCCTCCGGCGTCGTGCGCATGAGGGTGACGTTGGCGTTCCAGCGGTAGAGCTTGCGGCCGCGGTAGCGCTCCGGCACGGTGTCCGGCGCGCCGAAGTTGACCATGTCCAGGCAGCCGGGGGCGATCACCTGGGGGATGCCGGCGCGAGCGGCGGCATCGAGGCGCTGCGGTCCGGCGCTGAAGACGCCGCCGGCCAGTTCGTCGGCCCACTCCGTGGTGGTCAGGTCCAGCACGCCATCGACGTAGCCATCGGCAATCAGGCTCTCCATCGTCTGCCCGCCGGCGCCGGTGGCGTGGAACACCAGCACCTCGTAGCCGGCGGCTTCCAGGTTCTGGCGGGCGCGATCCACGCAGGGCGTCGTGTTGCCAAACATGCTGGCGGCCAACAGCGGTCGCTCGGCCAGTTTGGGCGGTTCGACCTTGACCATGCCGGCCATGCCGGCGGCGGCGTTGCTGAGGATGCGCGCCGAAAGGCGGTTGATGCCGGCGATGTCGACCACCGAGTACATCATCGTGACATCTTTGGCGCCGACGTAGGGGCGCGTGTCGCCGGCCGCCACTGTGGAGACCACCAGCTTGGGCACGCCCACCGGCAGCGCACGCATGGCGCTGGTGGCAATGGCGGTCCCGGCCGAGCCGCCGAGGCCGATGATGCCGTCCAGCCGCCCCTCCTGGTAAAGCCGCGCCGCCACCACGGCGGCGCCACGCGGCATTACCTCCATGGCCAGCGCCTTATCGCGGCTGGCGACAAGCTGAGCGAGGTTGCCACCACCGGCCGCCGCGACCTCGGCGCGGGACACGTCGCTGGGAATCGACGGGGCACCCAGCACGCCGACATCGACCACCAGCGGCTGCACGCCCTGCGCCGTCAGGATGTCCCGGATCAACTTCGCCTCTTCACCCTTGGTGTCGAGCGCGGCGATCACCACCACCATCTTTGCCATGGCTGCTCCTTTTCGACGATGACCCCTATCATGGCATATCGGCCCGGTAGCCGCTTTCGCCTACGACGAGGCGGCGGCCGGCGACACGGACTGCACCGCGGCATCAACCATCGCCGCCACATTGACCACCGTGCCGCTGCGTGACGCTTCAATGGCGGCGAATAGCATTGCGTTAGTCTTGAGGTTGTCATCAAGGATGGTGGGCGGCTCTGGACCCCCGTCCAGCCAGTCCAGGAACTCCCGGCCGATCCAGGGGTGCCCTTCGTGGTCGGGTTTGAGCGTCGTGACCACTTCCTCTTCCAGGCTGCCGCCCCGCGTGAAGCGCTGGATGCGCACGACCTCGTCGCGGCTGACAGTGACCGCGCCGGATTCGCATTCGGCGCGATAGTACTCTTTGCGCCAGGGGTTCTGGGCGCCGGCGGCCGTGCCGTTGCCTTCATAACAGGCGTGGACGCCGTTAGTCATTGCCATGACGTAGAGGTTGCCGAACTCGCCTTTGGAGGTGCTCCAGGGCGGGTTCCACTCGTAGCCGGTCAAGGTCGCGCAGTCACCGCCGCTGAGGTTGCGTAGCATGTCGAAGTGGTGGACGGCGCCCTCCACCAGCAGCGCATGGGGGATCTCAAAGCGGAAAGGCGCGCCCCAGGAGTTGTAGACGCGGTAATCCTGGGCGAAACGTCCCATGATGTAGTTGATGCGTCCGAGATTGCCATCGCGCAGCACCTGGCGAAAGGTCTGCATGTGGGCGTTGTAGCGGTAGTTCTGCACCACCTGCATCTTCACACCGGCGCCCTTGACGGCGCGATAAATCTCCAGGGCCGATTCCCAGGTGTCGGCGATCGGCTTCTCGCTGAGGATCGGCATGCGGCGGCGCACGGCATGCATGACCGCCTGCTTATGAAAGGCGGGCGGGATGGCGATCGTGCAGAAATCGGCTTCCACCTGGTCGAACGCGTCGGCCATGTCGGTGAAGCGCCGGTTTGCCGGCAGCCCCAGGAAGTCACCGGCATCGCTGAGGACCTCGGGCTTGATGTCGACCAGAGCGACGATCTCCATTCGGTCGGCGAAGGTGGGCCAGATGCGGCGCAGCCAGCCGCCGCCCATATTGCTGCCGCCGAGCAAGAGGCAACGCTTCCGGACCATCAGGCGTTCCTCCCTGCCGTCACCGGCCGCCGTTGCGGTACCGGCACGCCGTCCGTGTCGCGGTGCAGATGGCCGCGCCGCTTGGCGCCCTCCAACTCGCCCTCCTGGAAGAAGCCGACCAGATCTTCATACACTTCCAGGATGTGGTGCTCGTCCCCCATGCCGGTGCAGACCAGATCGCCAGCTTTGACCTCGTGTTCCACGCCTTCCGTGAGGATGCGGGCGCGGCCTTCCATGATGAACCAGATCTCGTCGGCATCGTGATAGTGCAGGTCGAACCTGGCAGGGTTCCCTTTCGGCACCCGGAAGACGCCATAGGCGCTGGCTTTCATCCAGTCCGGCTTCGTCGTTCGCCAGCCGGTCCTCTCGTCAGGTGTATCGCGGCGGATAACAGGCATGCCTTGCTCCTTGCTCTATAGGGTCCGGGCGCTCCGATGGCGTCACCAACATTCTGACATCACTGCCCGCCATCAGCCCTTGATCCCCGTCAAGGCGATGCCCTCAACGAAGGCGCGCTGGAACAGGAAGAAGACGAGCACCATCGGCAGCACCGTGACGGTGGAGGCTGCCATCAGGAGGTCCCAGCGCGAGCCGTAGGAACTGATGAAGGAGGCCAGGCCAAGGGCGATGGTGAACTTCTCTGGACTGTTGAGGTAGATGAGCGGCGTCAGGAACTCGTTCCAAACGTGCATAAAGGAGAAAATCACGACGACGGCCAGGGCCGGCTTGACCAAGGGCACGATGATCTCCCAGAAGATACGCAGGAAGCCGGCGCCATCGATGAGCGCCGCGTCCTCCAACTCCAGGGGGATCGTCAGGAAAAACTGGCGCAAGAGGAAGATGAAAAATGGGTTGCCGAACCAGGTAGGGAGGATCAGCGGCCAGTAGGAATTGACGCCGTGCAGATGCGACCAGAGGATGAAGGTCGGCACCAGCACGACGAAACCCGGCAGCATTAAGACACCCAATAGGAGGTAGAACACGATGTCGCGGCCCGGCCAGCGCAGCCGGGCGAAGCTGTAAGCGGGTAAGGCGCTGGTGATCGTCCAGCCGGCAATGACACCGACTTCGATGCGGAAGGTGTTGATGAAGTAGCGGTAAAACGGCAGCACCGTCATCGCCTGGGAGTAGTTGCTCCATTGTGGCGGATTAGGTAGCCAGCGCGGCGGGAAGAGGAAGATGGCGTTCATCGGCTTGAGCGAACTGCTCAGCATCCAGAAGAAGGGCACAAGCATCAAAAAGGAGCCGCCAATGAGAAAAGCGTAGCTGAACACGTGCGACCAGGCGACAGGTCGCCCCGACTGCGCCCAGGAAAGGCGTATCGGGCGGGCGGGAACGCTAACGACGTCGGACTTCATAGTACACTCTCGCTGCTGACAGGCGGAAGATCACGAAGGTGATGGCAATGAGGATCAAGAAGGCCACCCAGCCCATCGCCGCGGCGTAGCCCATCTGCCCCTCCTGAAAGGCGCGCTTGTAGAGAAACAGCACGTAGAAGAGCGTGGCGTTGTTGGGGCCGCCGTTCGTCATGAGATAACCCTGGGCGAAGATCTGGAAAGTTCCGATGAAGCCGGTCAGCGCATTGAAGAGGATTACCGGCGAGACCAGGGGGATCGTGACGTGGCGCAGCCGCGTCCACCAGCCGGCACCGTCCACTGCTGCGGCATCCAGCAGGTCGCGCGGCACGCCTTGCAGCCCCGCCAGGAAGATCAGCATGGCGCCGCCGCCGCTGGACCAGAGGCTCATGAGCAGCAACGACGGCACGGCGAGTTGCTCGTCAAAGATCCAGCTCTGCTTAGGGATATGCAGGATCGCCAGACCCATGTTGAGAATACCGAAGTTGGGGTTGAACAGCCACAGCCAGACGATCGAGGTGGCGACCGCCGGCAGGATTACCGGCAAGTAGAAGATCGTCCGAAACACCCTCACGCCTCGAATGCGCTGGTTGAGCAGAAGCGCCAGAACGAAGCTGGCAACCAGGTGCAAAGGCACGGCAACGACGGTGTAGTACGCCGTGACGCGCAGCGCTTGCCAGAGAAGCGGGTCGTCGACCATGTGCTGAAAGTTGGCGACCCCCACCCAGGAAGGCGATGAAATCAGGCTCCAATCAGTGAAGGCGATGGCAAGCGAAGCCAGCATCGGGCCGAGCACCCAGATGATAAAACCCAGGATCGCCGGTAGGGCAAAGAGGATGCCGAAGCCCGCCTCCCGCCGCCGGACGGTCCACCAGGAAGGACGAACGAGGGGAAGGGCGGCGCTGCTCATTGGCCCCACCCAGGATTAATCGTGAGCCAGGCAGCGTCCACCGTCGGGGCGCAGTTCTGTGCAGCCTTTTTCAGGGCGCCGTCGACCTGGGGAGTGATCCTGGTCATGGCGTCCTTGACGGTCGCTTTACCACTGAAGACGGGATCAAACGCCGGCTGGATCAGCAAGTCCCACGTCTCGTGGAAGGCGCCAAACTGCTTATAGAACGGCTGTTGCGTCCGGTTGACACTGCCGATGGCCGCCTCGACGAAATACTGCGGGTGGTGCTGGGCGGCGTCATCGACGTAGAGCTTGCGGTTAGCGCCAAAGAGGAAGTCGGTGGTGGTGCCCATCCAGAGGCCGGTCTGCAAGTTATAGAGGGACTGCTTGTTATCGACCACGCTAAGGGCGAACTGCACGGCCTGTTCGGTATGTGGCGTCCGCGCCGACACACCGGCCGAGGGGGCGCCGACACCAGTGAAATAGGCGCCCTGCCAGACAGGAATGACGCCGATTCGCAGGTCAAAGGAAGGCGGCTGATCGGTCAGTTGTTGCAACGCCCACTGGCCATCAACATACATGGCGATCCGACCGGTCATGAACTCCTGGATGCCCGTAGTGCCGGTTAGGTCCGACGGCATGGGCGCTACTTTATCCTTGGTCGCCAGGTCAGCAATCGCCTGCATCGGCTCGGTGAAGGCGGGGTCAGTCAACTGGCTCTGCTCGAAATTCTTGCCGAAGGGCGTAGAGCCGGTCTGATATATGAGGGCAAGGAGACTTTGATAGGTGCGTCCGGGAAGAACGCCCCAGGTTGCAGTGCCACCGCTACCGGCGTGGGTCAACTTCTGCGCGGTGGCGAGAAAAGCGTCCCAGTGCCAGGCCGTGTCCGGAGAATGCGGCGGCTCTGCGACACCCGCCTGCTTGAAGAGGTCGCTGTTGTAATAGAGTAGAATCGGCTCCAGCGAAATACCCGTACCGACGTATTTGTCCTGAAACCACCATTGCGCAATAGGGTGCCACTTTGTCTTGGGGTCGACGTGTTGGCGGTCCAGGTAGGGTTTCTGGTCCAGCAGCAGGCCGCTGCAACTCCATTGATAGCCGGAAGTAGGATTGATGTAGAACGTGTCTGGTCCCTGGTTGCCGGCGAAAGCCGTCTCGAACTTGGTGACGTAGTCTCCTGGCACGTATATCGGCGCGACCGCAACGTCTGGATGAGCGGCATTGTACGCAGCCACGAGCTTCTCGTCCGAGGCTTTTTCCTGCGGCGCGCCCCAGAACCAATAGGTCAGTTTGACCTTCGCGCCCGACGGCGCAACTGCGGCAACGGAGGCGGCCGTTGCTACGCTAACTGTGCTGTTCGTCTTCGCGGCAGTTGCCCCACTGGCTGCAGTCGTTGCCGCCGTTCCTGTTTTGGACACGGCAGTTCCAGTCGTCGCCGCAGCCGGTCCGCCGCAGGCGAGCAGCAGCACAGAACCAACGCCCGTGGCGACGGAGATCAGGACGTGTCGTCGAGTCAGCATGTTAATTCCTTGGCCTTTCCTTGTACCTACACGTCGCCAGTTTGCGCAGTCGACTCGCCCAGTGCAAGGCCTTCGGTTCCCAAAAAGTTCGCTGTCCGTTCAGTTACCGGATGCGGTTGCCCAGCCAGGGGCGCTCCGCCCAAGGGAGGACGCCGCAACGGGCCGCGAAGTCGTCGTAGGCATGTTCCATCTTCCGGGTGGTATCCTGATAGTAACTGCTGAGGTCGTGCAACTCGGTGCGGTCTTCGGCAATGTCATACAGTTCCCACGGTCCGGGGAACCGGGCGACCAGCTTGAAGTTGGCGAGGCGGACAGCCTTGTTACCCTCGTGTTCCCAGTAAATCGCCTGTTGTCGCGTCCAACTGTCACCGCGCAAAGCGGGCAGCAGGCTCTCGCCTGCTGGCGGCAAGATCTCGCGGCCCTCGTAGCTCTCCGGATAGGGCGCGCCGGCCGCTGCCAACAGCGTCGGCATGATGTCGATGAAGTGACACGGCTCGTGGACAATGCGACCCGGCTCGATCACGCCCGGCCAGTGGACGATCATCGGGGTGGAGATACCGCCCTCGTGGGCCCAATGCTTGAAGAGACGGAAGGGCGTATTGCTGGCATTGGCCCAGGGCAGGTCGTAGCTCATGTAGGTGTCTTCGCCGCCCGGCAGCCAGTCTCGTCGATTGCCGATGCGCATGGGCTGGTGATCGCGGGTGTGATGGAGTTGGAAGCCCTTCATGCCGTCCTCCATCAGGAACTCGGCACAGCCGCCATTGTCGGAGAGGAAGATCACCATGGTGTTGTCTTCAACCCCTTGCCGCCGCAGTTCCGCCAGCACGCGGGCGATGCCCTGGTCCATGCTGTCGATCTGGGCGGCATACACGGCCATGCGCAGGTCTTCCCAGTCCGGGTCAGCAATGTCTGACCAGGGTGGCGCCTTCTCGTCACGCGGGGAGATCGCCCACTTGCGACTGAGGATGCCGCTGTCCCGGAGCACCTCGTGGCGCTGCGTGCGCAGGGTATCCCAGCCCTGACGGTAGCGCCCAACGTAGCGGGCGATATCTTCCGGCAAGGCATGCAACGGCCAGTGCGGCGCGTTGAAGGCGAGGTGCAAAAAGAAGGGTTGATCCTCCCCTGCTCGCTGCTGCAGCATCTTCACCGCTTCGTCCGCCACGGCGTCGGTGAAGTAGTAGCTATCGCCTTCCGGTTCGATCATGGTGTCGTCGCGCAGCAGCACGTGCGGGTTGAAGTAGCTGACGGCGCCGGCCAGCGTGCCGTAGAAGTGGTCGAAGCCGCGCTGGCGGGGCGTCGGGTAGCCGGGGATGCCGGGGATCCATTGCGCGGGATTGGAGCCGAAGTGGCCGCCGACGTGCCATTTGCCGGACATCAGCGTGCGGTAGCCGGCGAGGCGCAGGACCTCGGTGATCGTGACACAGCGATCGTTCAAATACCCCTGGTATCCCGGCACGCCCATATCGGCAACCATGTGCCCGACGCCGGACTGGTGGGGGTACAGTCCAGTGAGCAAGGCCGCCCTGCTGGGACAGCAGCGGGCGCAGTTGTAGGCCTGGCTGAAGCGCATGCCGCCCTTGGCGAGGCCGTCAATGGTCGGCGTGCGGATCTCCGAGCCGAAGCAGCCGAGGTCCGAATAGCCCATATCGTCGGCTAGGATCAATATGACGTTCGGCCGCCGTTGCTCGGATGTGCCCGCTGCCTGTTGTGCTACCACGTGCTCTCTACTCCTAATCACAGCCGCGATGGAATCTGCATGCCGGTCCGAGATCGGCTCTGCGGGTTTCATCGTGGCTTGAGTGTCTTCATCAACCATCCAGTGACGTCCGCGGCCCTCACTTGCCCCAGTTCGGATCGATGGATAGCCAGGCAGCGTTCGTGGTCGGCGGGCAGCTTGCCGCTGCTTTCTTCAGGGCGCTATCCACCTGCGGCGCGATCCTCGCCATGGCGTCTTTGACCGGCGTCTTGCCGGTGAACGCTGGTTGCAGTGCAGGCTGGATGATGAGATCCCAGGTTTCGTGGAAGGCTCCGAACTGCTTGTAGTAGGGCTGCCGTGTCAGGTTGACGCTACCGATCGCTGCTTCGACGTAGCCCGGTGGGTGATGTTGCGGAAAGTCGTCGACGTAGAGCTTTCGGCTTGCACCGAAGAGGAAGTCGGCGTTATTCCCCATCCACAAGCCGCTTTGCAGGTTGGGGAGCGATTTGGCGTCATCGATTTCGCTGAATGTGAAGTCGATGGCTTGATCGGGGTGGGCCGTCTTGGCGAATACGCCCACCGGTGGCGAGGTGATCACGGTTTTGAAGGTACCGCCGGGTCACACCGGTATCACGGCGATGCGCAGATCAAAAGGTGGCGGGGTATCGGTCAGCGTCACCAACGACCACTGCCCGTCCATATACATGGCGACTTTGCCGGTCAGGAACGCTTGCAAGCCGCTGGTGCCGGTGAGATCGGACGGCAAAGGTGCGACTTTCTCCTTGAGGGCAAGATCGGCGACCGCCTGCACCGGATCGGTAAAGGAAGGGACGGTCAACTGGCTCTGGTCGAAGTTCTGGCCGAAGGGCATGGCGTCCAGTTGAAACTCGAACGGCAGCAAATCCTGCCAGTTATCAAGCACAACCGCTCCCCAAACCGCCGAGGTCCCACTGCCTTTCGTGAGCATGTGCGCGGTAGCGACGAATTCGTCCCATTTCCAGGCGCTGGCCGGGGAATTCGGCGGCGCGGGCACGCCTGCCGCCTTGAAGAGGTCGTTGTTGTAGTACAGGAGGATGGGTTCAGTGGCGCTGCCGGTACCCATGTACTTGGCGTGGTACCACCATTGCGCCTCGGGATGCCAGCGGGTGCTCGGGTCGATCTTCTGGCGGTCCAGATACGGTTTCTGATCCAGCGGCAAGCCGCTACAACTCCAACGGTAAAAAGAAGGCTCGTCGATCCGGAATACATCCGGCGCCTGGTCACCCGCGACAGCAGTCTCAAACTTGGTGACGTAATCTGCTGGCACCTGCACCGGAGTGACCTCGACACCGGGGTGGGCAGCGTTATAGCCGGCAACCACTTTCCCATCCGAGGCTTTCTGCTGCAAGGTGCCCCAGAACCAGTAGGTGATCTTGATCGTCGCACCGGACTTCACAGCCGACGCCGGAGGGGCGGAGACTGTCACCTGGGCCGTCGAGCCCGCCGTCGCTGCAGCGGCGGGCTTTGTGGTGCTGACGGTGGCCGAGCCAGCAATGGAACGGCCCGTGGTCGTGGTCACCAAGCCACCGCAAGCGGCTAGGAGCGATGCACCGCCCACCGCCACGGCAGCGAGAATCAGACGGCGCCGGGATACTCCTATGGGTAACGTATTCATTGGCCCGCTCTCCTGTCGGCACTGGTAAGCGTCCGGCACTCACGTTTGTGCCTCCCTATAAGTGACTCCTGTTCGGACTTGTTTGGTTATGACTTGAACATGGAGGCTGCCTGTTGCTTAATCATCGTCGCCAGTGTCTTGGCGTCCTTACTGTCATCCCAGAGCGAGTCCATGTCTTTATTCACGACTTCCTCTTGAATCTGGGGCCAGTTGACGCTCACAGGGTCACGCACGACATAGTCATCTGCGCTGACAAAACTGTTGGAGTGTTCAGGTGATTGACCAGGGTGGAGGAAATCCGGCGAGTGCAGAATGGAGATGCGGGCTGGGGTGGTGATGCCCGCCCTTGCTGCCACTCGCTCAGACTCGGCGTTGCACAGCCATTGCAAGAATTGCCAGGCGGCGTCGTGCTGCTTGGATTGCGCCGTGATAGCCCAGGCGGTCCCACCGCCACCTGTGCCGCGCTTGGTGGCGTGCCCCAACGGCATCGCGCCGACATCCCATTTGAATTTCAGACTCTTCCGATAGTTCCCAACGAGGTTCGGGTTATCCACGATCATGCCGACACGACTGCTGGCGAATAGCTGCAACGAGCCTTCCTGACCCTCAATGGCGGGCGGAGGAGCGACTTTGTGCTTGTAGATCATGTCCTGCAGGAACTGCATCGCCTCGGTCGCAGCGGAGGAATCCAGGGCAATGCTTGTCGCCTCGCCGTTGGCGTCCTGGTTCACCACTGCGCCACCATTGGAGTAGACGAAGGTCGCCCACGGACGCCAGGCGCGGTTTATAAGGCATCCCCAGACGGTCGTCTTGCCACCTTCCTGTTTCGTGAGTTTCTGGGCGGCTGCGAGATAGGCGGCAAAGGTCCACGTGGTGTCCGACCAATCTGCTGGGATCGGCGGAATGCCGGCGGATTGAAACAGATCGACATTGTAGAAGATCTGTTGACTGCCGTAATCACGCGGCAGCGCGTACATCTTCCCCTGCCAGACGTTCAACGCCAGGGCCTGGGGCAGATAGTCCGTTGGGTCATATTTGTCGCGGCTGATATAGGCGTCCAGCGGATAACCGATATTCTTCGCCACCAGAGCCGGAATGGGGATGTTTTCCTGCAGATACCAGAAGACATCGGGCGGCGTTCCACCGGCCAGCTCGATGAGCAGTTCCTGATTGAAGTTGCCGGTCACCAGGGGGGGATTGGCGACGACGCGCGCCTGGGACTTGTTGAAGCCGTCGGCGACCCCCATTGTAGACCTGAACCCGGGGCAGATTGGCGCCGGCAAAGAGGAACGTGACAGGGACTGCGCCAGCGGCCGGCTTACCACCGGCTGCTGGCTGCACGGCCGAAGTGGCTGTGCTGGCACGGGTGTTCGCCAGAACGCTGCCAGCCAAGGTAGCCGACGCTGCTGGCGAACCGACGGTGTTCGTCGCCACCGCGTTCCTGGCGCAGGCGCTGAGCGGCAAGGCAGTTACCCCAACGGTGACTAGAACTCGCCGCAAGACGGCCCGCCGCGTTGCTCCCATGGCTTCTTTCCCATTGTTCACCTGATTTGCGCCTACCGGGCGGAGGGCATCAGCCTCGGCAATGTGGCAAGTGGCGCAGCGATGGCGGTGCCCACTTCCTGCTGCATGGTCAGCCAGTTCGCGCCGTTGCTAGTTTGAGTACCCCTAACAGCAAATGCAAGGCGTTTCGCGCCCAATGAGTTCCATGTGAGTTCGGGATTAAAGGATCAGACCCCTTTGCGATCGGGAGTGCGCCGCAACATGTTTCATAGCGGCCGGAGGCAGTGTCACCGGAGGGGCATGCCCTCTCCCGACGCCAGCAGTCAAACAAAGTAGTGCGCAGCGAGCGGGCATCGCGATGCGCCGCGAACTCGTCGTAGGCGTGTTCCAATATCGGTCCGATGCTACCCTTTGCCGTCCAGCCCCGCCAGCAAGAAGTGATGGCAGTCCCGCAGCGCACCTTCCAGGTCGCTGCCGCTCTCTTCATCGGCGCAGACCCAGCCGTCATACTGGATGTCCCGGAGCGCGGCGAAGATCGGCGCGAAGTCGATCGCGCCCTGTCCGAGCACCCGCCACTGGCCGTCCGCATAGTCTTTGGCATGGATATTGTCGACCACCTGGCGAAACTCGCGGATGATACCGGCTACGTCCGTGACGCCGGATTTCACCAGGTGCGCGGTATCCACCGTCAGCCCGATTGATTGACCGTCTGTAGCGGCGAAAAAGCGGGCGATCTCGTCGCGCGTCATGACGAGTTGGTTGAAGTGGTGATGCAACGACAGCTTCGTGCCCGCTGCCTGCGCTTCCCGGCCCAGGTCCGAAAGGGTCTGAGCACACTGCTCGATGCTGCGCTCCGGCGAGTCCTGCCGGGGCTCGTCGAGGACTACCACTATCAACGCGGTGCGCAGCACACCGGCGAACTGGATGACGCGGCGCAGTTGCGTCAGGCCGGTTTCATCCAGGCGGGCGCCGACGATGAGGCCGGAGGCGACGCCGGGCACGGCTTGCCAGCGGTCGCGGAAGCGCTCCGGCTGGTCGAGGTCAGCCTGATACTGACCGAGCTTGAGTTGCAGGCCGTCGTAACCGGCGGCACGGAAGCTGTGGAACAGGTCGTCCTGCTCCTGCGCCTCCCGCGTGGGCTTGGAAAAGGCAACCTTCATACCGGCGCCCCTGCCGTGAAGGTGACCACCCGGCCCTCACGTGCCGATCGATAGGCCCCATCCAGCAGAGCGATGGTGCCCAGGTTGTCACGGCCGCTGTTCGGCGGAACGGTTCCCTCCTCCAGCGCGGTGAACAAGAGGTTGATGTCCACGAACGTCGCCTCCGGCTTGTTGCGCCCGCGCAGGGGATTCTCCCATTGCTCTACCGGCGTACTGCGGTGCTCGAGGTCGTAACGGGCCAGCCCGTCGTACTTGAGCACCAGCGATCCGGCTTCGCCGATGACCACGGTCTCGGTCTTGGAGACCGGCGAGGAGAAGCTCTCCACGAGGTTGGCGACGGCTCCGTTGGCGAAGGTGATCTGCACAAAGCCGTCACTCTCACCGGTGGCATGAATGGACGGCGACGCATAGGTCGTACAGAGCAACGACGTGGCCTCCTCGGTCAACAGCCAGCGGAACCCATCGAACCAGTGGACGCCCATCACGGAAAGGGCATGCCGTTTCGCGGTCACGCGCCAGCCGGTGTCCCGCCGCAACATCAGATCCTCGTGCAGGATGCCGCGCACCTTGCCGATTTTCCCTTCCGCAATCTGCTGCCGCGCCATCTCGAACGGGTAGTGGTAGGGAAAATTTGGTTCACGGCGAGCGTCACGCCCGCTTCTTCGCAGGTCTCGACCAGGCGACGCGCCTCAGCGTAGGAATTAGCCATCGGCTTCTCCACCATGATGTGCTTCCCGGCCTTTGCCAGCGCGGTCACGGCGGCTTCGCGCACATGGGTGGGGGTACTGACCACCGCTACCTCCCAGTCCGCCTCCGCCACCGCCGCTTCTATGGAAGTGAAGCCCTGCGGCACACCGTATTCGCTTTGCGCCCAGGCCACGCGCTCCGGGTTGACATCGCAGGCTGCCACCACATGCACACGCTCCGGGTGCGCTTGATAGGCCTCGAAATGCATGCGCGACACCCCACCGCAGCCGACAATGGCGATCTTGTGCAGTGTGTTCAATACCCTCACTCCTTCGTCAGTTCTGCCACTGGGCCAGGATCGGATCCACCTGCTGAACGATCGCCTTCCCGACCTCGCTCGCCGTCTTTGCATTGTCGTACAGGTTCGCCAATTCCTTGCCGATCGCGCCCGACGCTTGCGTCCACATCGGCGTCTCCGGCGGCGTGACGGCGGTGCCGTTACCCGAAACGATGACATCGACAAACGCCTTGGTGCGCCCTACACCCTGGAAGGTGGGGTCGAGGTTATTGACGAGATTGGGGCTATCGTACTGTGACTGGCGCGTGACTTCCGGCAAGCCGCGCGAAATCAGCTCTTCGGTACTGGTGATCCACTCCAGGAAGCGGTAGGAGGCCGCCTTGTCCTTGGAGGCCGCCGCGATCACTGCATTGTTGACGCCGCCGCCGGCCAGCTGGGCTACCGGCCCTTTTGGCACGCGCACCGCGTTCCACTTGAAGCTCATCCGGTCGCCCATTTGCTGGGCCAGTGTGCTATTGGTGTAGCCCATGGCCGACGTATTGGCCTGAAACATGGTGTTGCTGTCTTGCTTCTTCAGAGCTTCGTTGGTAGGAACGGCCTGTTGTTTGAAAATTAGATCCTGAAGGTGCTGCAACCCGGCGCTGGCCTCAGCGCTGTCGAGCAGACAGTGCTTCGCCGTGGAATCAGCCAGCTTGCCGCCGGCGCTGAGCACCCAACTCTGCCAGTCTCCCCGACACCCTCCCCATTGGGTCACGGTGGCCCCTTGCCGCTTGGTCAACTTGACAGCGGCATCGGTGAACGTTTGCCAGGTCCAATCCGGCGTCGGCAGCGGTACACCGGCAGCCTGGAACATGTCTTCATTGTAATAGAAGAAGCTGCCGCCGCCGCTGAAGGGGAGACCGTAACGCTTGCCAAGAAAGACTCCGCTCTGTCGGAAGAGCGGAAAGAAGTCTTCCAAGTTGACAGTCTTTGAGGCCGCCGTGTAGCTGTCGATTGGGATGACCGTGTTCTTGCCAATGAGGTCGATGAACATGCTGGCAAACGTGTTCACCACGTCGGGTGCGACGCCGCCGGAGATCATCGTCAGGATCTTCTGCTCCCACCCGGAGATGGGCGACCACTGGAAGGTCACCTGAACGTCACTGGTGCGTTTGTTGAACTCCGCCGTTGAGCGATCCCAGCCGCCCAACCACTTGACATCCACTGCCCAGGCCATGAAGGTAAGCTTCACTGGGCCAGCGCCTGGCGCCGTAGCGGCTGCGGCGCTTATCGCACTGGCGGTGGTGGGCGCCGGCCCGGCAGTAATCGTTGCCGAGGCAACAGCACTGGACACCGTCGTCGCCGCGCTGTTGGCGGCCGGCGGTGCGGCGGGCGCGGCACCGCAGGCGGCAAGCAAGCCGACAGTGCCAGCACCGAGCAGCGCGCTGGCGTACCTTAAGAACCTGCGCCGGGGGATACACCGATCAGTGAGCAAAAGGGACATGGCTTGCTCCTCCCCTATTCAGCAGCATCGTTACTGCATGCGTTCGGCAACGGTACGGCCCTGAGCACGCTTCGGACATGGCCTCGTTGCCTTTCCTTCCACGACGCTTATTCCTATATCTGGGCCAGAATAGCGTTCGCCTGTGCAGTTGCTGTCGCGCAGGCGTCGTGCGCAGTGGTCTTCCCGGTCCAGACGGGTGCCAGGGCCGCGCTGATAGCGGCGGACGCCTTGGTGGCACCGAGCGGCACCGTCTGGGCGAGGCCGTCCTTGACCTTGAAGTCTGTCTCCAGTTGCGACCAGCCCTCGGGATGGACGCCCGGCGTGAGCCACTTCTTCACGCCGTCGGTGGTGAGCAGGTCCGTATGACTCACGCCATAGAGACCAACCTTCACCAGTTGGATCTGGTAGGCATCAAGGTTCAAGTACTGGAAAAACTGCCACGCCTCGTCGTTGTGCGTGGTCTTGCTGTTGATGCCGGTGAGTGATGACTGCATAAGCGTCGCCGGCTGCTTCAACTTCGGGAGGACAGCCACGCCGAGTTTGAAGTTCAACTTGGCAAGGTCGAGCAAGGCCCAGTTACCGTCCATGATCATGCCGACTTTACCGGCCGCCAGCATTTTCCAGGCGTCTCCGCCCGCTGCCTTGAAGGCGGCGGCGTCCGGCGCCACGCGACTCTTGAGGGCGAGATCCGCGACGGCCTGAATCGCCTCCACCGTTGCCGGCTGATCCAGCACATATTTGCCCGTGGCGGGGTCAACATCGCGGCCGCCGTTGGAGAGCGCGGCATACAGCCAGTCGCCGGTGGGGTAGTACACGCCCCACTGGGTCACCTGGTCACCTTGCCGCTTCGTCAGTTGCGCCCCAGCTTGGACAAACTGGTCCCAGGTCCAGGCTTTGGTGGGGTCGCTGGAAGGCGGCGTCACACCGGCTCCCTGCAGCACGTCGGCATTGTAATACAGGACCCCGAACTGAGCGCAGGAGCCGATGCCGTACCACTTGCCGGCAACGGTGGAACGGTTGCGCTCGAACGGTTCAATAAAGTAGTCGGGGGTACCGATCAAGCGATCCTGGGCTATGTTTGCGGTGATGTCACGCAGTGCGCCGTTCTTTACCAGGCTCGGGTATGGCGTGGCCGACGTCTTGAAGACATCGGGAGCTGTGCCGGCGGCTATCAGCGATTGCAATTTGTTGTCGTAATCCTGCGGCACATTAGGAGTAGGCAACCTGGATGGTCGGGTTGCTTTGCATGAATACCGCGAGCACGTCGGTCGTCGCTTGTTTCTCCTGCTCCGAGTCCCAGGCCATGTAGCCCAGTTGCGTTGGGGCGGCTGCCACCTTGGTAGGAACAGCAGTGGCCGAAGTCGCGGTACTCGACACCGTTGCGGACGCCGCCGTTGAAGAATCCCTCACCGTCGCGGTCGCCGTGGTCGTAGCCACCGCTGCCGACGATGACGATACCGCCGTGGTCGGTGCAGCCGGCACGGACGCCGACGATGCGGCTGGGCCGCAAGCAGCAAGCAAGGCGACGCCACCAACGGCGCCGCCCACTCCTCCGAGAAACGCGCGTCGTGACAGACGCCGGGATGCCGAGAGAAACGCTATGCGAACCATCGCTGGGACCTCCTCCTTGAGTTACTTCAACACGCAATTTCATGTGCCGCTGAAGCGGGCAGTAACGACGCCCGTCAGGACGGCAGTCCTGCCTTTGGGCCGGGGGCGCCCCCTGGCCCCAAAGTCGCGGCACTGCGCCCCCACCGTAGCACCTGCTACAGTGTGATCCATTGCCCTTCCGGCTGAGCGTAGGCCCCGTACCAGCGCAGCAGCGCCAGCGCGTCGCCCAGGCCCGCCTTCGCGGGCGGTGTGTTACCCAGCACGCTCTCGCAAAACGCCAGCACTTCCGGGGCGTAGCCAAGCAAGAAGAGACCTTTGTTGGAGAGCTGGCCGAGGGAGAACTCCGGCTCCCAAACGAGCGGCGCGCCCTCGTCGGGGCCGATGTAGTTCGGCTGCCGGCCGTAGCCGCCCGGCCCGCGTCGGCCGGGACGGTAGTAGGTCAGCTTGATGCCGTTTTCCACCACCACGTTGGCGCCGGTACCGATGACTTCCAACCGCTCCAAAGGGCTCGTGCCGGACTGGCCGCCAACAAGTTGCAGCGTCCCGATTCCGCCCTGGCGAAAGCGCAGTGTCGTGATACTCGCTTTGGAGCGCGGCTCCCAGGCGTAGTGCAGCGCCGCCACCTCTCCCATGACGTAGTGGATGATCGAAGCGGGGTGGAAGAGGTGGTCGAGGAAGCCCAGCATGGCTTTCCGATCCTGGCGCAGTTCCGGGGCAGGCAAGGTCTGCGGATAGCGGGCGTAGATGGAACTGAGTTGACCGAACTCGGGCCGCAGGGTGATGGCTTTAACTTTGGCGATTGCCGGGAAGAACATCTTCTTGAAGCCGACCTGGACAAACTTGCCGGTCTGCTGCTCCACAGCCATCATCTGTTGGATTTCGGCGACGCTGGAGGCCGGCGGCTTTTCGATCCAGGCGTGGGCGCCGGCTTGCATGGCGTCGCAGGCGATCTGAGGATAGCGGGGCCGGCTCTGCTCGTCGTAGTTGGTCACCACAAAAACGGCGTCGAGTTGCTCATGCTCCAGCATGGCCGTATGGCTGGCATAGGCGTGGGCGGCGCCAAACTCGCGAGCGTAGACTTTGGCCCGCTCCAGGTCGTAGTCGCAGACGGCCACCAGATCGACCGGCGCGTAGCGCAGCGCCGGGTAGACGTTGCGGAAGGCGTGGCCGCCGCAGCCGACGAAGCCGGCCCGCAGCCGCCGCGCATACTCGAAGTTGTAGCGCAACGGCTCGTTAGTAAGGCGCTCGTTATCCCCTGCTGGTCCGCTCATACTGTCGTGGCCTTCTCTCCTTCAGCGTTGCCCAGACCTGGGCGGCCCGGCGCTGCGCATCCAGGAACGCTTGGCCTGCCGATGCTGTCATCGGCATTTGGCATTATACAGTGTATTGGGTACCATGGCAAGAGATGATGAGAAAGGGCTTGCCGTGATCGGTATTGAACGCATCACTTTAAACGAACGCGTCTATCAGCGGTTGCGCAGTTCACTCGCCGGCGGCAAGCTCATGCCGAGCAGCCGCCTGGACGAAGAGACGCTGGGGCGCGAACTGGGCGTCAGTCGCACGCCGATTCGGGAAGCGATCGGCAAGCTGACCAAAGAGGGCTTCGTGGAGTACCGCCCCTACCAGGGCAACTTCGTGCGCTCCTTCTCCGCAGCGCAAGTCGACGATCTCTATACGGTGCGCCAGGCCTTAGAATCGCTTGCGGTGCGTCTGGCCGTTCCCAGGCTCAGCGATGCGGATATTCGGCGCCTGATCGCCATCCTCCAGGAGGCTGAGACGGCCCTGGAGCGAGGCGACATTTCGGCCTATGGGGCGGCCGACCGCCAGTTCCACCGGGCGATTGCCGAGTACAGCGGGAACGAGACGCTGATCGAAAGTCTGGACCGCCTGAGCGTGCAGGTGCAAATCATCGGCACCGTGGCCAATCACGACCCTGGTGTCGTCGCGCGCACAGCCAGTGAGCGGCCGCGGATCGTCGCGGCGCTGGCCGCCCGCGATGCTGAGCGTGCCGCCGCCCTGATGGCGGAACATATCAATGGCGTCCGGGAGGCAGTGGTCGGTCAACTGGAGCAGGCGGCCGGATCAGCCGAGCAGCGCCTACCCGGCAGCGTCACGGCGGCGATTCCGTCAATATAGCCGACAGTCGTTTCGCAAAATAAGTGTAAGAGGAACAGCAATGAGCATGGGCCAGCAAACGACCGAACAGGCGAGCCCGGTAGTGGCGGTCAAACATGACGCGCAGTACGAGATCCCCTGGGGCTTTATGCAGTGGCTCTGCAGCGGGGCGCAGTTTGCGGACGCCCAACAGACGTTCGGCTACGTTGAGATCAACCCTGGAGAGAAGAACCCGCGTCACTTGCACCCGAACAGCGACGAGGTGCTCTTTCTCCTGGAGGGTGAGCTCGACCACTGGATCGACGACCAGGTATTCCACCTGACGCAAGGGATGGCCATCCATATTCCCCAGGGCGCCGAACACGATGCGCGCAACACCGGCAGCACCGTCGCGCGCATGGTGGTCGCCTACCCTACCGCCGACCGCCAGGTCGTGATGTGTGAGGTGGGTCAGGAATAGAGTCGCATCCCCGGCATCACAGCCGCGGGTCCACCGGCTCGCTCTCCAGCGCCAGCACGCCGAAGACGCACTCGTGGACCCGGCGCAGCGGCTCCTGACGCACGAAGCGCTCCAGCGCTTCCACACCCAGCGCGAACTCGCGGAGGGCCAGTGACCGCTTGGCCCCCAGCGCACGGGAACGCAGGCGCTCCAGATGCTCGGGCGCGCTGTATTCGGGACCGTAGATGAGGCGCAGGTACTCCGGTCCCCGGCACTTCACGGCCGGCTGCACCAGGCGCTGCTTGCCGCCGCGACTGATGAATTTGGAGCGGCTTGACCACCATCCCCTCGCCGCCGGACGCGGTGAGCGCCTCCCACCAGCCGATGCCCAACTCCTGGCTCGCTGTGTCCGTGACATCGACCGCCTGGTAGGCCGTGGACAAAAAGAGCGTAGCATCGGCCTGGCAAAGCCGTTCCAGCGTCTGCAGATGCCAGAGGTGATCCTTGTCGGTGTGGACGGCTCCCTCGCTCGCCAGCAGGTGGAACGGGGCCAGCTTCAGGTCGGCCAGCGATTCGACCGGCCAGCAGTAGCGGCGGTAGGCGTCGATATAGCGACTCGCCATGTCGGCGCGGTCGCTATAGCGCTGCAAGAGCGCTGTCACCTCCGCGCCGCGCTGTGCAGCCTGGGCCAGGGCGTCCACTGCCTGCGCCAGCACCACACGGGCCGCCGTGCCGACCGGGGCATACTGCCGGCGCAGGAGGTCCTGGGCCTTGGCCGACCAGGGCAGCAGTTCGCAGTCCAGGCAGACCCAGTCTGTCGCCAGCTCAGCCCAGAGGTTGGCCTGCGCCAGCCCCGTCTGCACCTTTGCCAGCAGCACCGCCTCCAGGGCGGCATCGTCGAAGAAGCGGCGACCGGTGCGCGTGTAGCAGATGCCGATACCGGCGTCTAAGCCAAAACGGCGTTGAGCGGCAGCCTCGTCCTGGCAGACGATCACCACGGCGCGCGAGCCCATGTGCTTCACTTCGCAGACGACCTGGGCAACGCCCTGGCTGCGATAGTAGGCGAAAGCCTCCGCCGGGTGTTCCAGCAGCCCCGGCATGCTACTGGTCTCCGGCGGCGACATCGTCGGCGGCAGGTAGATCAGCCAGCGCGGATCGATGGCAAAGTGGCTCATCACTTCCAGCGCCGTCATAGCGCGCGGCTCCGGAATGGTGACGTTGCCCAACAGCGTCGTGGCCACCAGCCGCTTGCCGGTGACATCCTCCAGGTCCAGCAGGTCGTCGTGCTGCTGCTGCGCGCTGAATGCGGCAGCGGGCATGATCGCCGGCAAGAAGGGACGCACCGGCTCGGCATAGACACGGGCCGCCGGGACAGACACCAGTTCCCGCTCCGGGTAGCGCAGGGCGGTCAGCCGGCCGCCGAAGACGCAGCCGGTGTCGATGTTGATCGTGCCGTTCAGCCATTCCGGCACCGGCACCGGCGTGTGGCCGTAGATCACCAGCGCCTTACCCCGATAATCGGCAGCCCAGTTGTAGCGCACCGGCAGGCCGAACTCGTCAGTTTCGCCGGTTGTCTCGCCGTACAGGGCGAACTCCCTCACCTCGCGCGAGCCGCGCCCCTGCATCGCCTCCTTCATCCCGGCGTGCACGACGACCAGCTTGCCGCTGTCGAGCACGTAGTGGCTGATCAGGCCATCCAGGAAGTCAGCGATCGCCGCACCCGTGGCTGCACGCTGTTCCGCCGGTAGCGCCTCCAGTTCCGCCAGGCTCTGTTGCAGGCCGTGGGTGACCTGCACGTCGCGGCCGCGCAGCTTGCGCAACAGTTTGCTGTCGTGGTTGCCGGGTAGGCAGAAGGCGCTGCCGGCGCTGACCATGTTGCGCACCAGGGCGAGGGTGGCGAGCACCCGGGGACCGCGGTCAACCAGATCGCCCAGGAAAATCGCGCGGCGGCCCTGCGGATGGCGGAAAACCGGTCCGCTCAGCGCTCCTTCGCCGGCCGTCTCCGCCGGCTCGTAGCCCAGCGCCGCCAGCAGCGCCGTCAACTCCGCGCAGCAGCCATGCACGTCGCCGATGATGTCGAACGGTCCGTGCTCGCTGCGACGGTCGGTATATAAGGGCTGGCGTTCGATGACGGCGGCGTCCACCTCCTCAACCGAGTGCAGCACCGACACATACCGGAAACCTTCGCGCTGCAGGTAGCGCAGGGAGCGGCGCATCTGCTCGTGCTGGCGGCGGACGACGTGCGGTCCGAAATCGCGCTCCGGCCGTAGCCGGTTGCGTTCCAGGCAGAGGCGCTCCGGCAGGTCGAAGACGATGGCGACGGGCAGGCAGTGGTAGCGGCGGGCCAGGGCGACCAGCGGCTGGCGCGCTTCCGGCTGCACATTGGTAGCGTCAATCACCGTGAGCCGGTCCCGCTCCAGGCGCTTCGCCGTTAGGTAATGCAGCACGTCGAAGGCATCGGTCGTCGCCGCGAGGTCGTTCTCGTCGTCGGACACCAGGCCCCGGCAAACATCGGAGGAGATCACCTCGGTCGACCGAAAGTGCCGGCGAGCGAAGCTGGACTTGCCGGAGCCGGAGGGACCGATGAGGACGACCAGGGAGAGGTCGGGGATGGCGAGGGCGGTCACGTATTGGTCGACAGTTCAGCCACCTGGTGTACCCAGGGAAGTGACGGTTGCACGGCTCGTGCTAACCGCGCGTCAGCCGTCCAGAACTCCGCATCCAGGCGCTCAGCCAGGGCCAGATAGTGGGCATCGTAGGTCGCCGGCAGGGCAAACCGCTCCGCCATCCGTTTCGCGGCCAGGTGCAAGGCGGCGTCGCCGTGCAGTTGAATCGGAATCGCCAGAGCGGCATCCAGGGCAAGGCGTGCCGCCGTTGCACTCAGCAAGCCGGCACGCTGAGATCGATGGATGACGTTTGTCACCTCATAATACAACAGGGTCGGAGCCGCGATACTGCGTTGCGTGTCGCGCCAGCGTTGCCAAAGACCGCGCACCGGTGCATCGTCCGGGTAGGCGACCAGCCTGATCACCAGTCCGGCATCAGTGCATGTCCATGCGTTGGGCATCCCGCTCCTCTCGCATCTGATCAATGAGCTCCTCGGCAGAAGGCAGTTGTCGACCATCCAACTCTCCTTGAATTCGGTGGCGGGACCGATCGGCGAGTGCCAGCCAATCATCTTGCTGCCTATTTCCGACACTGAGGCGGTCGTGCTCCCGAACAGACAGGATGACCACCTGCGGCTTGCCACTGCGCTCAACGATGACTGTCTCGTCCAGTTCAGCCACGCGTCCCATAATCTCGCCGAAGTGAATCCGCGCTTCGGTTGCGCTCACTCTACGTCCCATCGTACTCCCTCGTTTGATTAATCAATCGGAATTTTGTCAGTATAGCGGGCGCGGCCAGCCGATGCATCACGCTGCGGTACGCTGAAACACGGCCATCTGTGACGGTGCGCCCAACTTTGGGTCTTCTGGTCCCACCGGCGTACACGCCACCATATACCCATACCGGTTCCCAGCGCGCTGCGCCCACGCCTGGAACTCGGCGCGCGTCCACTCGAAGCGGTGGTCGCGGTGGCGCAAGCGGCCGGCGGGCAACCCCGGGAACAGCGTGTTGTACTCCACGTTTGGCGTGGTGATGACGACCATACTCGGACGGGCTTGCTCGAACAGCACGCGCTCGAAGGCAGCCAGGCGCGCCGGATCGAGGTGTTCGATCACCTCGACCACTGCCGCCGCATCGTAGCCGGCCAGGCGGGCGTCACGATAGGCGAGCGATCCTTGCAGGAGTTGCAGCCGCTCCCGTTTCGCGCCGGGCAGGCGGTCCAGATGCAACCGCTCCGCGGCGATTTCCAGGGCGCGAGCGGAAACATCCAGTCCAACGATCTCGGTGAAGGTCGGATCGGCCAGCAACAATTGCAACAGGCGACCCTCACCACAGCCGAGGTCCAGCACCCGTCGGGCGCCACTGCCCTTCAGCACAGCCAATACCGCCGCCAGGCGTTGCTGGTGCAGGCTCACTGCCGGTTCAGAGAGCGGTAGGAGTGGCTCCGGGAGGTTGCTGTCCGCGTCATCATCAGAACCTGCTTCGCCGGCGGTCAGGCGCGCCACGGCCGTGTCGACGAGGCGGCGCCGATGCTTGAGATAGCGGTCGGCGATGAGCTGGCGCTCCGGGTGATCGGCCAGCCAGCCTTCCCCGTGGCGCAGCAGTTTCTCCACCTCGTCGTCACCCACCCAATAGTGTTTGTCGTCGTCAAGCACAGGAATCAGCACGTAGAGGTGGCGCAGCAGGTCCTGGAGGCGCTGGCGGCCCGTCAGCGTCAGCGTCCAGTAGGGGCTGACGCCCCAGGCGGGGAACTGCTCATCCAGTGGGTAGCCTTGCGCCGTCACCGCATAGCCCAGCGGTGCAAAGAGCCGGTGCAGCACCGGCTCGCCACCCCGGCAGGGGACAGCGGCCAGCGTTGCCTCTAACGGCAACACTTCCTCAAACAACTCCGGGTGTTCTTGACTCCGCCCGGCCAGGGCGGAGCGAAAGACTTCAGCCAGCGCCACGCTGAGTAGCGAGGAGGCAGCGTAAGGGCGATCGTTGACGTACTGATCGAGCAGGCCATCCCCGACAGTGCCCCGCCGCCCGCGCACCAGGGCGACCGGGTCCACATCCACCAGCAACGCCGCCGTACAGCGCGCCTCTTCGACCTCCGGGTAGAAGACCTGCGCCTTCCCAAACGACAGGCCAAACGTTTGCACGCGATCAGGATGCTTATGCAGCAGGAAGCCCAGGTCGGCAGCAGGCGGCCGGCTCAGCGTGATGGTCAGCAGCACACGTCACCTCACAAAGACCGGCAATCGAACTACAGGATAGGGTATCATCAGCCTGTGTACATCGGAATCTCGTGTACACGTGAAGACGTTGCAGAGGAACAAGCATGACGCCGACCGAACCGACGACGACGATTACGGTGCGTGTGCCCGAGCGCATGCGCCAGCAGTTCGATGAACTCGCCAAGACCACCGGCCGCACCCGGCAATATCTCGCTCTGGAGGGCCTTCGCCGCTACCTCGAGGTCGAGACCTGGCAAATCGCCAAGATCATGGAAGGGATCGGCGCCGCCGACGCCGGCGAATTCGCCTCGGACGAGGAAGTTGAGCGGGTGCTCACCAAATACAGCGCCCATCGGATGGACCGCGTGAGCTGATGCGGGTCCACTCACCGTACCAGCGCTGGTGGCGATGGAGGAACTTCAGGATCATAACAGCTTCGACTAGCCCCCCATCTGTTCGCGCACAGTACTGGCAAGGCGCCGCTGGCCCCACAATAACTGCGTAGGCGCGAGTGCCCGAATTTAGGGATTATATCTCGACTGGCCAGTGTTCCCGGCTATCGATAGCGCCCGGCCTGCATTTCAAAGAGAGCAGCATAGCGCCCTCCCAGCGCCAGCAGGTCTTCGTGCGATCCGTCCTCGATAATGCGGCCGCCCTCCAGCACCAGGATGCGGTCGGCCATGCGGACGGCGGAGAAGCGGTGGCTGATCAGGAGCACGGTGCGGTCCGCCGCAAGCTCGCGGAAGCGCGCAAACAGTTCGTACTCAGCCTGGGCGTCCAGGGCCGCTGTCGGCTCGTCAAGGATCACGAGCGCGGCGTCACGCATGGCCGCACGAGCCATGGCGATTTTCTGCCATTCGCCGCCAGAGAGATCAACGCCGCCGGTGAAGGCGCGAGTGAGGGGGGTGTCTACCCCGTTCGGCAGCTTGCTCAGCACCGCGTCCGCGCCGCTACGGGCGGCAGCCGTCAGCACACGGTCATGGTCGTCCGCCGCGTCGGCATCGCCAACTCCAATGTTGTGCTGGGCGCTCAAGGCAAAGTGGGCGAAGTCCTGAAAGAGGACGGTGCTTCGCTGACGAAGCGCGGCGAGGTCATAGTCAGCAAGTGGCACACCGTCGAGCAGGATGGCGCCTGAGGTCGGATCGTAGAGGCGGGGGAGCAGCTTCACCAGCGTCGTCTTGCCGGCGCCGTTCTCGCCGACCAGCGCCACCGTTTCGCCGGCGCCGAGCGTGCAGGTGATACCTCGTAATGTCGGCTCCATCGCCCCCGAATAGGTAAAGCTGACGCCGCGCAACTCCAGACCTTGCCGGAAGCGCCGAGGCGGCAGCAGGCCAGTTCCCGGCGCCGCCAGCGCGATGCTCGGGTGGGTCTCGTGCAAGAATGCAAACCAGCGCGCCATGAGGCGGAGGGCGATCCTGGTCGACGTCGCACCGCCGCTCAGCCCGGCCAACGCCTGCTGCAGCGCGGTGGCCGCGCTCAGGTAGAGCGCGAAATCGCCGACGGTGAGGCGCCGGCTGCCCAGCCCCGCCGCCACGCCGGCGTAGATGAAGGCCAGTCCCACCCCGTAGCCCGACACGACACCGACGGCAGCGACGAGCCGGACGCGACGTAGATGCGCCGTTTCCGCCAGGGCCGCTGCCGACAGTTGTCGCCAGCGCTCAAGGAACCAGGGCCCGATCCCGAAGACGAGCAACTCCTTGGCAGCGCCGGCCGTCGTGGTCACGTTGGCACAATAGGCCATCATGCGCCCCGCTTCCGAGCGACTGGTGATCTTCTCGTAGCCGAGCTCTTCCAGGCGGTCCTGCACCACGACCTGAGGGACGGTGCAGACGACCAACACGATAGGCAGCAGCGGGGAGACGTGGGCGAGCAGGGCTGCCAGGCCGATGGCCGTCAGCAGGTAGCCGCCCATCAAGGGCAGGTAGTGGATGAGGACGGCAGGACGGTGGCCGATTTCTCCCTGGAGGAAGGCGATCTCGTCGTGGAACTCCTTGCGCTCGAAGTGATCCAGATCGGGGATCGCGCCGCCCGCCGCCATCGTGCGCCGATCCACCAGGCCTTGCAGACGTATGCCCAGGGCGCCATCCATCTGGCGTTGGATGGGATCGAGCAGGCGACCAACCAACTGCAAGCCGGCGTAGAGCGCCGCCGCAGTGAAGGCGGCATCGATCGTCGCCGGGCTGCGCTGGTGCAGCACGACCACCGCGCTCAGCCCGTCAAGGATCAGTTTGGTGAGCCAGGCCAGTGCCAACGGCAGCCCGCTCATGAGCAGCGTGGTAAGCAGGAGAACTATCGCATGCAGTGGCGCCGCCTCCCAGATCAGGCGTAGCGATGGCCGGAGCGTGCGAAAAGGCGATGGAGGGACGGGGAGATACGGAGAGTCAATCGCTTTGCGCCTCATCCCTTCATCTCCTCATCTCCCGCGTCCCGATATAGTTCCGCCTGAAGACGATAGAGATGGGCGTAGCCACCCGCATGAGCCATGAGCTGGTCGTGGGAGCCTTCTTCCAGCAGCCGGCCGTCTTCCAGGTAGGCGATGCGATCGGCCATGCGCACTGTCGAGAAGCGGTGGCTCACCAGCACCGTCATGGCGCCCCTCGTCAGTTCGGCGAACCGCAGATACACGTCATATTCCGCCTGCACATCTAACGCGGCTGTGGGCTCATCGAGGATGAGCAGTTGCGCCTGGCGCATGAAAGCGCGACTCAACGCGATCTTCTGCCACTGACCGCCGGAGAGGTTCACATCACCGAACGAATTGCCGAGGCGCGTCGCGTAGCTGTGAGGGAGCGCTTCAACCAGGGCAGCCGCACCACCCTTTTGGGCCGCCGTTCTTACGCTAGCGAGATCGTCAAGCTGCCTGATATCCCCCAAACCAATGTTCTCCTGGGCGGTGAGCTGGAAGGTGACGAAGTCCTGAAAGACGCTGCTGATCTGGCTGCGCAAGTCGTCCAGGTCGTAGTCGCGCAGGTCCACGCCGTCCAGCAGGATGCGCCCTTCCGTGGGATCGTAGAGGCGCGCCAGCAGCTTGACCAGTGTCGTTTTGCCCGCGCCGTTGCGGCCGACGAGGGCCAGACGCTCGCCGGGCTGCAAGGCCAGGGAGATGTCGTGCAGCACGGTCGTCGTAGTCCCCGGATAGCGGAACGTGACGTGGTCGAGGACGAGGCCAACGCGGATAGGGCGGGGGACAGGGAGCGGGTACGCCGGCATCGGTAAATCCGGTCCAGCGTCCAGCACGAGAAAGAGGCTGGGCAGCCAGACGAAGAACTGGGCGAACAGGCCAACGCTCCAACCCGCTGCCAGCAGTGCTGCTTCCATCTGCAGCAGTACGCCGCTGAAGAGCACCAGGTCGCCCAGTGTAAGACTGCCGTCGAGGACACGCCGGACGGCATACAGGTAGACGGCTGCAGCGACGGCTCCGGACAGCAGGACCGTCGGCAGCAGATGTCGGAGCAGGCGGCCGCTCGTTCCCTGGATTTCGGCCAGCATGCTGGCGAAGATGGGGTCGTATTGGCGGAGAAAGAATTTCCCCAGATCGAACAGCCGCACGTCCTTGGCGGGACCCTCGTCGAGAACGGCACCGCGGTAGACCTGCAGCTTGCGGCCTTGCTCACTCTGTCGGTAGATGCGGCCGGCCAGGCGTCGGTCATCGCTATACCGCTGCAAGGCCTGCGGTAGGGACGCCAGGATCACCAGCAGCGGAGCGAGCGGGTGCAGTCGCCAGAGCGCCACGCTCATGGCCACGACGGTAAACAGCCGCCCCAGGAGATGCTCTCCGTAATACAGCAAGTTAAACGGGCCGGTGACCGCCCGCTCCCGCGCCGTGGCGAGATGGTTGGCGAAGGTCGGATCTTCGAAGCGGGCGAGGCCGCGCCAGCGATTGACGGCTGCAATCAGCTCGCCGTTCAGATGGGCGGTGAGCCGATCACCCACTGCTTCCTGGGCCGCCTGGGAGAGTGGGGCGAGCAATTGCTGGATGACGATCACGCCTACAGCTATCGCTATCCAGCCGGAAAGAGACAGCGCCAGGCCGACAGTCGCGCGATCACCACTGAAGGATCGCACCGCAGCATTGACAATGCCGCGCGATGCCCACAAGACGCCGACGGGAAGGGCCGCCTGCAGCAGCATGAGTACGCCAAGGGCGGCCGTCTGCTGCGGCGCAGCGGCGAAAACGAGGGCGAGCGACCGTCGCCAGAGATGAATTGCCGCCTTCAACTGCACGGACAGCCTGGCGAATAGACGTTGTGAGCTTGCCTGTGTCATAGCACCTCAACCTTCAGCACGTGTTTCCTTGCCACACCGGTTGAGCAGCACGTCAGGCTGACTCAGGTGATTGGGAAAACCCCGGAGAAGGCTGGGCAGCGTTGCCCTAACGACGGTATGGTCGCCGTGGTTAGGACGCCGAGCGTACCCTTACGGCGCCGGAGGCAGACCCAGACGTGTGCTCACACATCGCAGGCCTCCTTTCGCTGTCGGCGACGCATGCCGCCATGTGGGAGCAGGTTAACGCTTGCCGGTGGGCTTGTCAAAAGACGGCCTTCAGTTTGACTGGACCGCGCCAGCATGGGCGCCTCCCTAGGACCAATACGGTTCAGATCAGGGAAGCAAGCGGGCGAGATGACTTCTGCAGGAGCGTGTGGCATTCTGGGATTTAGACGATCGCAAGGTGTCGCACGAGCCGCAGAGGAGTCATCGCATGGGATTTATAGCACGTCATCGTCTGGCGACGACGACATTCACCGACGCGATTGCCTTGGAGGCAATCGAGGTCGCCAGCGATGAGACGTTCAGGAGCGACCTGGATACCAGCAAGGGCAAGGCCTACAGTGCCGACTGACGCCGCTGGGGTGGGCCAAGCATTTCCAACGAGCGACGATCGTTGCGTTGATTGCGCGGCGCCAGAAGAGGGTGACTGGGCGGTGGGGAGGCCCGGAACGGTATTTGCCCATCAATCGCGGACATTGGCGAACAGTTCATCAACGGTGCGGGTGATCTCGGGGGAAACCGGACAACGCAATGTGTCGCCGCGGAGTAACCGCGCCACTTCCACGTAACGGCCCGCGCGATGCTCATACTGCGTCACCATTCGTGTATCGGGATCGACAATCCAGTAGTACAACACTGCGTTTCGCTCGTACGCTTGTCACTTACTCCCATCAGGCAAGTCATTTTTGCGCGTCTTTGGCGAGAGCACTTCGATGACGAGATCAGGTACACCCTGCACAAAATCGCCCTGCATGATCCCAGCATTCTCTTGGCGGACAAAAAAGACATCGGGTTCCGGACCATCCACACCGCGCAGTCCACGCCTCGGGTAGTCCAAACCAACGGCGCAGGGGCCCGAGCCGGCGAGACCGTGACCGGCTCGTTGTGCTTCATAGCACCAACCGAAGAGTTCACCGACGATGAGCGCATGGGCAACACTTGGCGGCGGCACGATGACCAGTTCCCCTCCCAGCAGTTCATACTGCAGACCATCGTCCGGCAACGCCAGGAGGTTGCCCAGCGTCTGTGTACGGATACTGATAGCCATCGGCTTCCCTGCTCTTGAGCCCGGCTGCTGAGGGGCGTCCCTCGGCAGTTTAGCACGCCGCCGCGAGCAGGTACTATGGAGAGGGGGTATCTCGTGCCCATTATGCATACCAATCGCAAGGGTGTCCTCTACTACCTGGGGCGAGCGGTGACACGCACCGGCAAGGGCCGTTATGTCTTCAATCGGGAGCGCCCGGCCGAACCGGTCGAGGTCCTTCCTCCCGGCTACCGGATCAGCGAGAGCGTGAACGGCGTCGTCTCGCTGGTCAAGGACGCCCCAAGCATCTTTAGGCCTGAGGAGGTGGCAACGGTCAAAGCGGCGGTGGGGCGGCATCCCCACCCGAGCCGGTATCGCGTCGTTGCGCGATCCGACCGCATTGAGGTCTACGAGCGGTCGGGCATGGATATCGACGAGGCCGCGGAAATCCTGGGTATGAACGGGCGCCTTACCGCGTCCCGGTTGGCGATGACCCAGGCCCGGCTCGACCGCACCGCCCGCTATGATCCGGTCTTGCGCTTCTCCTTGCTGGATGCCGGACGCCGCACCTTCTCAGTGCAACGGCGGTGCTACCTGCTCAGTCTGCCCGATTGGTTGAACCTCATGAGCATAGGCGACATCGAAACACTGGCGGCCAAGGTCATTCCCGCCCTCGGCAGCGAGGAGTTTTTCGAGTTGTGGTGAACAGCTTTCGGCGGCAGCCCGATGACGGCGGATTATCGGTTCTCGTCCGCTGCTTGCGAATCGCGTCCCAGTGCTGTCGGTTGAGCGTTGCGGCGTGGTCAGGCTCCATGTGGGCAACGCCTGCCTAGACTTCCAGCGCGCCACGGCGCTGGTATACTCCCGGCATCGACGGGGTCGGGTGGGCGCCCGCATGACGCGTCGGTATGGCAGTAGCCCCGCCTCGCTGCCGCGAGGTGGTCATGCTCTACTCCGATCTTCGGCTGCCGCATCGGCGGGAGCGTAGCGCTCGCTCGGATTTCGCCGCCTTCTGGCTGGGCGAGACCGTCAGCCTGTTCGGCTCCCAGGTGACGACGCTCGCCTTACCGCTCACCGCCGCCCTCACGCTGGGCGCCAACGCCGCCCAGATGGGCCTGCTCTCGGCCGCGCAGACCTCGCCAGCGGTCCTGTTCGGGTTGTTCATCGGCGTCTGGGTTGACCGCGTGCGGCGGCGCCCGGTGCTGATCGCCGCCAATCTTGCGCGCGCCCTACTCATCGGCTCCATCCCGGTTGCGGCCCTGCTCGGCGTGCTGGGGATGCCGCAGCTCTACGCCGTCGCCTTCCTCTCCGGTACCAGTACGATCTTCTTCGTGGTCGCCTATCCGGCCTTCCTGCCAAGCTTATTGTCGGCCGATCACCTGATCGAAGCGAACAGCAAGCTCCACGGAAGCAGCGCGGTCGCCCAGATCGCCGGCCCGGGGCTGGGCGGACTGCTCGTCCAGCTCCTCTCCGCCCCGTTTGCGCTCGCCATAGATGCGCTGTCCTTCCTGGTCTCGATCGGCTGCATGCTCCAGATTCGCGCGCCCGAGGCGTCGCCGCCCAGCGCTTCACTCGACGTGCGCGGCGAGGTCGCGGCGGGGATGCGCCAGGTCTGGCACGAGCCCCTCCTGCGACCGGCCACCCTCGCCACCGCTGTCGGCGCGCTGTTCTCCACTATGGGCGGCGCCGTGTACGTGCTCTACGCCACCCGGGAACTCGGCATCGGCCCAGCCGCGCTCGGCGGGATCGTCGCCGCTGGCGGCCCCACTGCCCTCCTCGGCGCGATCCTGAGCGGCAGGATCGTCGGCCGCTTCGGCGCCGGGCCGGCGCTGGTCGCGTCGCGGCTGCTGAGCGGCGGCATGGCGCTCCTCGTGCCGCTGGCCGGCGGCCCCGCGCTCCTCGCGGTGGGGCTGCTCGCGCTCTCGCGCGCCGGAGACGGCCTGGCCGGCGCGGTCAATGATGTCATCCTCCACACGCTGACGCAGACAATCCCGCCGCCGACCGTCCAGGGCCGGGTGAACGCGACGGTCCGGGTGGTGGCCTACGGGGCGATGGCGGCGGGGGCGCTCATGGGCGGCTTCCTGGGTCAGGTGATTGGGCTGCGACCAGCGCTCGCGATCGCAGCGGCAGGATTGGTCGGCGTCGCCCTCTGGCTGCGCGCGTCGCCGCTGGCGGCCTTGCGCGCCTTGCCGGCGTCCAATTCGTCTTCGTCCCTGTCGAGCGGTGATCCCACGCCGGGCGCCTGACGCCGCAGCGGCCGTGAGCGGCGACACGATCCGGCCCACGAGCAGCGGGGCCTCCAGTCTCGCATCGTGGCAGAGTCGCAGGTCGCCGGGTGTCAGATCAGGTGGCTTTCCGCGAGGCGCAGGTCGTGGTCGATCCGCATATTATTTCGATTTCAGGCGGCCCCAGCGGCTTGGTGTGGCACACGATTGGCACACAGGGTGGGTTCAAGATCCCCTGCCGTAGACGGCTGATGCCTCGCGTTGCGGTCCGGCCGAGAAGAGGCGCTCCCATCGGGAGCCAATTCGAACCTTGCCATCGGTGTCCGCCTGGTGATCCTAGACCGTCGGCGGTTTGCTGAGGGTTGGCCATTGAACTTGCCAACGCGCGCCCTCGCGGGTGAGGGGAAAGGGAATGGCATGCGGGAGCGGGGCTCCCCATAAAGATAGTCCATTGCAGCAGAGCACGCTTATGGCGGTGGTTAGGCTCGCGACGTGGCCGACGACGATCGCGGGTTGGTCAGCGCAGGCTGCGGCGATCTCTGCCAGGGCTGCGGTGACGCGCGATGCGACGGCGTGGCCGGTTTCGCCATCAGCTACTCGGGCACCGAGATCACCGTGGACGATCCAGGCCTCCAGCACCTGGGCGGCGACGGCGACCTCAGATAGCGCAGGCATCACCACGATCTGCAGGCCAAGCCTCTCAGCGATGATCGCAGCTGTTTGGCGCGATCGAACGGCGGAGCTTGCATAGACCATTCCGGCCTGCTCGCTACGCAACCGGCTCGCGGCCGCAGCAGCCTGATCCCGGCCCCGCGCGGTCAGGGAGGGGTCCGGAAGGCCAGCTAGCTGCGTGGTTATCCTCTCGGCCTCGGCGTGGCGAAGGCAGATGAGGCGGGCAGGCTCGTTACCCATACCGGATACTGTGCTACGTTGGAATTCACGATAGTCTTTGCCATCGAAGGCTGGCATGCCTCTATCAACGTTCAACTTTCAGCGCCTCCCTCAGAATCAATTGCTGTTCCGTCTATTTTACTGGATTCAATTCGTCTCTAGCGGCGCGGAGTTGGGCAAGGTGGGCACTGTCCTCTGGTACCATGTCTGCGCCTTGGAAGGCAACTGACGCGCCGGTGGCTGGCGTTCACCCTGGCGGCTTCTCGTGCTCACCAGCGAGGCGTCAGCCCCATCCGCTCTTCACCTGGAGAGGCACGATCGTGGCAGAAGCAGCAGAGCCGATCATCCCTCCCACCCTGGCGGCTGACGGCGACGTGGCCTCGTGCTCCGAACCGGCCGAGGTGGCGGCGTTGATCGCGGCGCTGGCCACTGATCCGCGCACGGCCGGCCGCCTGGTCGATCTGCATCCGACCCAGCCGGCCGCGCACACGCACCGCCTGTTCCTCGGGGGGATCTGGTCCGCCGGCGACCTGCCGGTGCTGGTCAAGCTGGACGCCTCGCCCTGGGAACTGCACTGGATGCTCGCGCTCGGCGAGCAGGCGCCCGAGCTCGTGCCGTGGGTACTGGCGGGCGGCGAGCGCCTGGGGTCGCGCCCGTTGCGCTGGCTGGTGCTGGAGCGCGTGCCCCACCTGCTCTCGGCCGCCTGGGGGTCCGCCTGGGGCGACCGCCGCTTCGACCTGCTGGCGGAGGCGGCGGTGCGCTTCCAGGTGGCCGCGCAAGGGGTCGACCGCTGCTACGTCGGCATGGAGAGCTTCGACGCCACGCGCCGCTGGCTGGAGCTCGGGCTGCGCGAGGGGTGCCCCGGTCCGCTGGCCGGCGTGCTCGCCCGGTTGGAGGGCGACTGGGCGTGGGTGTCGGCGGTGTGCGGCCTGGAGGTCTGCTTCGGCGACCTTCACACCGGGAACGCCCTCTCTCGGACGGCGCCGCCCGAGGGGGAACGCGTCCTCCTCGTCGACCCGATCCCGCGCGTCGCGCCCTGGGCCTGGGACGGGGCCTACTGCCAGGCGCTCTGCAGCACCGCCGACGTCCGCATGGTGCAACGGATGGCGGCGCTGCGGCGCGAGCGCGGCCTGCACGCACCCAACGGATCAGAGCTGGAGCGGCTGGCGGCCATCATGCTTGCCTGGCTAGGGGCGCTGTGGTGGGGGATCGCGCCCTGGCGGCGAGCGGACGCGGCCTGGTGTCGGCAGATCCGGCGCTACGTCGAGCAGGCGGCCGTCTGCTGACCCCCTCGTCCGGCGCGCTGCGGTCGAACTGACAGGTCGCTGGGTACGCTGCGTTTCCTTCGCGCCGACATGATCGGTCCAGATTAGTCACCAGCACCAGTCAGGTCTGCTCGCTCCAGTTGTTTGTGCAGCGCGCCGCCTGCCTCCGCGTAGCCGAGATGGGTGTAGAAGCCGATAGCCTCGTCATCGGCCCCGAGGCTGATGGCGCCGACACCGAGGTGGGCGGCTTCCTCCTCGATCCGCTCGACCAGACGGCGCCCAAAGCCCGTGCCGCGGACACTGGGGTCGAGCCCGATGATACGCAGGGTCACACCGCGCGGGTTCCTCCGGAAGGCCAGCGCACCGCCGACCAGACGGCCACGATCCTCGACGACCAGCATGAAGAGTTCATTCGTGCCTGGGAAGCAGGGCAGTTTGATGCGGTCCCCGAACGACCTGAGGTCGTGCATGTGCTAATGCTTCGACCACTTGGCCGGTAAGACGCCCGGCGCCGCACGATTTTGAGATCTGGCAATAGGCGAACCCTACCGCCCGACGTCCGCCCCGGCAGCCTCCGGCAGCGCCTCCGCAAAGTCGTTACCCGGCGGAACTGGCTCATGTAGAGGTCGTAGTAGAAGCCGCGGGCTTGGAGCAGTTCCTCGTGCGTGCCGCGCTCGATGATCTGGCCGTCTTTGAGGGCCAGTACCCGGTCGGCGTGCCGGATGGTGCTCAGGCGGTGGGTGATCACGAAGGAGGTGCGGCCGCGCAGGAGTACTTCCAGCGCCGTCTGGATCAGGCGCTCGGTGCGTGTGTCCACCGAGGATGTCGCTTCGTCCAGGATCAGGATGCGCGGGCCGGCCAGGGCGGCGCGGGCGATGGCCAGCAGTTGGCGCTGGCCGAGGCTCAGGCCGCTGCCGCGTTCGCCGAGCACCGTTTCGTACTGCTGGGGCAGGCGTTCGATGAAGCCGTCAGCGCGCGCCAGGCGGGCTGCCGCGATCACTTCCTCGTCGCTGGCACCGGTGCGACCGTAGCGAATATTGTTCATCACCGTGTCGCTGAAGAGGAAGGAGTCCTGCAACACGATGCCGACCTGGTGGCGCAGGCTGCTGGCAGTCACGTCGCGCACTCGGTAAAACGTCCGCTCCACTTCTTGCCCCTCCCCCACTCGCTGGCAGCCGCCATCTTCCGGTCATAATACTGAATGCAAGAAAAAGGGCCCGTTCTTGCTGCACTGTGACATGCGCGCCTCGTGGTAATCGCCGGTGTCAGTGTACACTGTGCAGGAACATGCGTGAGGAGGGAGCCACATGCCGCGTGATCAGACACCAAATGACACCCGCACTGCCCCCACACTTCCCCCCAATAGTTCGGCGGGACGGCGGATCGTCTGCGTCCCCGGCAGGGCCGGCGGTGAGCCGATCATCGAGGGGACACGCGTCCCTGTGAAGTCGGTCGTGCTGCTCTCTCGCGCCTATCCCCAGTTAGCGGAAGTGCTCCAGGCGCTCCCCATGCTCACGACCGGTGATGTGGCCAATGCGCTCGCCTACTATCGCACGCATCGCGACGCGATTGATGCCTTCATCGCTGCGGACGAGGCGTCCGACGCCGCGCCGCTGTAAGGCGGATGGCATCCCTGACGGTCTATTTCGATGAGTGCGCCGACCATACGGCGATTCCGTTCCTCGAAGCGCGCGGGATCAAGGTGACCCCTCCGCGCGCGGAGGGGACCGTCGCCGGCAGTGACTCGGAGCAACTGCGCCATGCCACGCGGAAGGGGTGGGTACTGCTCACGACGAACCGCGACCACTTCTTCCGCCTGCACACGGAGTTCGCGGCGCGCGGCGAGGCCCATGCGGGGATCATCACGGTGCCGCAAGAGCCCACGCGCCCGGATCGGTTCCGCATCCGCTGCGCGATGCTCGTGGCGTGGGTCGCCGCCACTGCTGGTCCAGCGAATCGGCTCTTCCGCTGGGCGGATCTCCAACGCCTGATCAGGGAGGGGGTAGTAGCGGATAGCTTCACGGAAGAGGAAATCGCGCTGGCCCTTGGGCAGCGGTGAGTGACGGATTTCCACGTCCGCTGAGCCTGGCGATTCGCTGGTTCGGAGTTACTCCTCAGCAACACGACGGGGAGCGGATACTACGCGAGACCCGACCTCGTCCGCAAAGTCGATGTCGCGCCGGAACTGGCTCATATACAGGTCAAAGTAGAAGCCGCGGGCTGCCAAAAGTTCCTCGTGGGTGCCGCGCTCGATGATCTGGCCGTCTTTGAGGGCCAGCACCTGGTCGGCGTGGCGGATGGTGCTCAGGCGGTGGGCGATCACGAAGGAGGTGCGACCGCGCAGGAGCTCCTCCAGTGCCGTCTGGATCAGGCGTTCGGTGCGCGTATCCACGGAGGATGTCGCTTCGTCCAGAATCAGGATGCGCGGGCTGGCCAGGGCGGCGCGGGCGATGGCCAGCAATTGGCGCTGGCCGAGGCTCAAGCCGCTGCCACGCTCGCCCAGCACCGTGTCGTACTGCTGGGGCAGGCGTTCGATGAAGCCGTCGGCGCGGGCCAGGCGGGCTGCGGCGATCACTTCTTCGTCAGTCGCGCCGGTGCGGCCGTAGCGGATGTTGTTCATCACCGTGTCGCTGAAGAGGAAGGAGTCCTGCAAGACGATGCCGACCTGGCGGCGCAGGCTGCTGGCCGTCACGTCGCGCACGTCGATGCCGTCAATCGTGACCGAGCCGGCGCTGACGTCGTAGAAGCGGGGGATCAGGTTGGCCATAGTCGTCTTGCCGGCGCCGGTGGGACCGACGATGGCGATGGTCTGGCCAGGCTCGGCGGTCAGGTTGACGTCGCGCAGCACGGGTTGGCCGGGCTCATACTCGGCCCAGACGCGGTCGAACGTGACGCGACCGCTGATCGGCGGCAACTGGCGGGCGCCGCGCTCGTCTTGCAGGTCGGGCACGGTGTCGAGCAAGCCGAAGATGCGTTCGCCACCGGCGACGGCGCTCTGCACATTCGTCCACATGACGGAGATCTGGGTGACCGGCTGGTTCAGGCGTTGGGTGTAGGCGATGAAGGCGACGATCAGGCCCAGCGATATGGCACCGCCGGGCAGGCCATGGCCGCCGAGCAGGAGCATGCCGCCGACGCCGGCGACGAGAGCGATGGAGACGTAGCCCAGTGCCTCCAGGGCCGGTGACAGCGCGCTGGTGAAGGCGACGGCCCGGATGCTGGCGTCGCGCGAGGCCGCATTCGATTCCGAGAAGGTCTGGATATTCTGTTCGCCGCGATTGAAGGCTTGTGCTTCGCGTACTGCTGAGAGGTTCTCCTGCAGGCTGGCATTGACATCGCCAACGGTGGTGCGCACCTGGCGGTAGGCGTTGCGGGCCTGGGCCGAGAACCAGGAGGTCGCCCAGAACATGAAGGGCGTCACGGCCAACGCCACAACCGCGTAGACCGGATTCGCTTGCAGCATGCTGAAGGCGATCCAGACGATCAACAGGCTGCCCTGGACCACGCTGACCAGGGGGAAGGAGATCGCCTGCTGGATCGTGTCGGCGTCGTTGGTGATGCGGCTCATCACGTCGCCGGCCTCGTGCTTGGTGAAGTAGCCCAGCGAGAGGCGATGAATGTGGGCGAAGACGTCGATGCGCAAGGCCCGTAACACGTTTTGGCCCACATAGGTCATCAGGAAGAACTGCAGGCCGGTGAGCAGGGAGGTGGCAACGAAGATGCCGACGATCAGCAGTACTAGCCCGCCAAGCCCGGCGAGGTATTGCGCCGTCGTCGCCTGGGGGCCGAGATTCGCGTACCAGCAGTTCGTCTTTGCTCCGGGTGAGGCAGCCGCTGCCGCGGCGGGGGCGTGCTGCAGCAGGGCGGCCTGGGTGGCCGGCGTCATGTAGCAGTCGACGGCCTGACCCAGCAGGTCGGGAATCTTGACCTGCAGGTAGGTGCTGACGACGACCAGCGCGGCGACGAGGATCAGCACATGGCTGAAACGGCGGAAATAGTGCCAGAAACGACCAAGTGTCTGCCCCACGGCCGTGGGTTTGCGGGCCTCCTGGCGCAAGGCCCAGTCGCGGTTGCCCATCATACGGCGACACCTGCCGTTTCCAGCGCGGGCAGGGCAGCAGCCGTCTTCGAATCATCCACCAGTTGCGAACTGTA
>DHIZ01000102.1:0-4194 GCA_002404055.1 Chloroflexi bacterium UBA4733 | reverse complement strand
GTCCGTCCCTTCATCAAACTGTCTAACGCCTGCTGGATGCGGAACTCGGTGGCGAGGTCCACGCTGCTGGTTGAGTCATCAAGGATCAGGATGCGCGGGTTCAGGAGCAGCGCGCGGGCAATGGCGAGGCGCTGCTTCTGACCGCCGCTGAGGGTGGAGCCGCGCTCCCCGACCGGCGTCTCGTAGCCCGCCGGGAACTCCATGATGAAGTCGTCAGCGGCGGCGGCTTTGGCGACAGCGACAACCTCGTCCAGCGTGGCGTCCGAACGCCCGTAGGCGATGTTGTCGCGGATGGAGCCGCTGAACAGCGTCGTCTCCTGCAGCACAATGCCGATCTGCGCCCGCAGGCTTTCGACGGTCACGTCGCGCACATCGTGGCCGTCGACCAGCACCCGGCCCTCCGTCACATCGTAAAAGCGCGGCAGCATGTTGATAATCGTCGTCTTGCCGCTGCCCGTTGCTCCCAGCAGGGCGACCGTCTGCCCCGGCTCGGCGGTGAAGGAGACGTGGCTCAGCACGGGGTCGCCGCCGGCGTAGTAGCGGAAGGTCACATCGGCAAATTCGACGCGGCCGCTGGTCTGTCCCAATGCGATTGCCCCTGGCTTGTCCTCGATGTCGTTGGTGGTGTCGAGGATCTCAAAGATGCGCTGGGACGATGCAGCGGCCTGGGACATCAGGTTGATGATGAAGCCAAGCTGACCCAACGGGAAGAAGACGTAGGCAAGATACAGGCTGAACTTTTGCCACTCGCCCAGCGTCAAGGTGCCCTGAATGATCTGGCGACCGCCAAAGTAGAGGACGACGGCCTGGCCCAGGTTGGCGAGCAGGAAGATGATAGGGAAGAGGAAGGAGAAGGTGCGCGCCAGTTTGAGTTGCTGAGCGAACACCGCATCCGCCGAGCGAGCGAAGCGCGCCTGCTCCTCCGGCTCGCGGGCGAAGGCTTTGACCACTTTCAGTCCGGCCACGTTTTCCTGCAAGACGGTGTTGAGAGCGCTGATGCGGATCTGCGCCTGCATGAAGAGGGGCTGGCTGATCGCGCCGAAGATAAAGAAGACGATGAAGGCGAGGGGCAGGATCGGCAGGATTACCAGTGTGAGCGCATGGTTGCTGAACCAGAGCACGATCAGCGTCGTGACGAGCAGCAGCAGCGATTGCAGGCTCATCACCAGGCCCTGCCCGATGAACAGGCGCACCTTCTCAACGTCGTCGGTGGCACGGATCATGAGCTGGCCGGTCTGGTTGCGGTCGTGATAGCTGAAGGAGAGACGCTGCACCTTGGCAAATAGGGCCTGCCGGAAGTCGTAGGCGACATTCTGGGAGAGGCGCTCCGAGTTGTACTGCTGACCGAAGGCAAAGATGGATCGGAAAGCGGCAAAGACCGTGATCGCCAGCATCGCGCCGATCAACGCCGCCGTCGCGCCGTTGTGGTCCGCCTGCAACTGGGCGACCGTCGTATTGAGCCGCTGGGCGGCCGTCGCCTGGACGGGCCCGGGCAGGGACAGGATCTGTTGGGCGGTGTAGCCCTTGATTACGGCGTCGATGATGTTCTGGACGAGCTGCGGCACCACCAACTGCGCTGCAGTGGCGATGAACAGGGAGCCGTAGGCCAGCAGCGCCACACGGCGGTAATTGCCCACGTAACGAATGGCCCGCCCCAGCATCCGGAAGTTCGGTCGCGGTCGCTTACCGCGGCGTTGACCGGGCGGGCCTCCAGGGACGTTCGCGCCAGGCCGCCTTGCTTTACCATCAAGCGCCTCGGGCTGTCGTCGCTGCATCCACCGACCTCCTATCCGTACCGTTGCTTCGGCACGTTGATGGTACCCGCGCTCGGGTACCGGGCGCCTCCGTAAGCCGTAGGCGGCTGGGAGGCGCAGCAGGCGCAGGGCGAGGAACTACCTCGCCGGCAGCAGCCGTTTCTCTACTTTGCAGACGACGGTATAGGCGGGATCGAAGACGTTGCCGATATCGTAGCGGACGCATTGCCCCAGGAGAGTCGAGGCGGCGATGGCATCCAGGCCGTAGTCCTCCAGCAGCCAGCGGAGCAGCTCGGTCGTGGCGTGTTGTAACGCTTCGTCCAGGGGACGGACATTGCCGACTGCCATGAGGTAGGTGTCATCCTCTGCCCGCGGCCAGGTGATAGGTTGCTGCTTGCGGTGTATCCAGGTGGTGAAGGTGATGTCCATCGATATCTCAATGCCCGTGCCGACGATTTCGCCGTCGCCTTGCGTGGCGTGCCCATCGCCGACGTGCAGCAGGGCGCCGGGGACGAAGACGGGGAAGTACACCACGGTTCCTTTGCGGAAGGCGCGGTAGTCCATGTTGCCGCCGTGTGTGGCGGAGGTGGCTGTCGAGATCGCCTGGCCGCCGGGTGGCGCTACGCCGAAGCAGCCCAACATCGGATCGAGGTCGATGGTAAAGCGGCCGAGCGCTGTCTCCGGCTCGGCCAGCGTAGCCGTGCCGGCGTCCAGGTCAAGTTCCCAGCGAGCGGACGTCCTATCCGGCAATCGTCCGGTGCGCAGGGTGGTGAGCGCGGCCTGCTCGGCGAGGTAGCCAGGATCGACGACGTTGCCCGCCACCAGCGTGCCACTCCACCCCTGGCGACGGTTGGGCCAGATGTTGTCGAAGCGCACCGCCAAAACGTCGCCCGGTTCTGCGCCTTCAATGTAGAAGGGCCCGGTTTGCGGGTTGCCGCGCGGCGCGACTTGCTGACCGCTGGCATCGTTGCCGCCGGCATCGACAGTGGTGGTCGTCACCTGATCACCGCTGGCGATATGCAACACCGGCGCGTGGGAGCCGATGGTGTTGTGATAGGTGCTCGGCTGGAACTGGTGGTGGGTCACGGGCGTTCCTCTCTTTTCTTTTCGTGCCGTTGAGCATCTCGTGGAGGTCAGGCGTGTGACGTATGTACTGAATCATACAGTTCGCGCATCGCCCGGTGCAGTGGGGTGATCGCCCAACTGACTGGCGGCGCCGCCCTGGCGTTTCTGCTCCGTCACCGCTTCCAGAAAGGAACAGAGGCGGTCACACGGCAATGTTCCTATCTGTATTGACGGATCAGGTCCTACTTAACACGCCGTTCGGTTGACGTCTACTATTGCGTGCGTTTGGATGTCCTGGCCCGGTTCGAGTTGAGCTTGCTGCGGCGCGTCATCCCTTTTCCGCAGTTGAGCCTGACCAACAGCCGTTGGCGAGGCGCGCGTGGTAGAGAGGAGAGCCGGCATGAGAGATGACTCCGTCAATGGGCGAGCGGGTAGGCGCGGCTGGTTGTGGCTGTTGGTGGCGCCCTTCGTGGCGCTGCTGTGGCCCGCCTTTTATTCCTCGCTGGAGCCGACGCTGGGCGGCATCCCGTTCTTTTTCTGGTACCAGTTCCTTTGGATCCTGATTGCGGCCATCCTGACCGCATTTGTCTATTTCATGGTCGGTTAGCAACGTGGCTCTGACGGAATAGGAGGGATACCATGCCAGTTAAGCCGGTCGCACTCACGGTGTTCGTTATCCTTTTTGCCCTGGTGACGGTGCTGGGCTTTTGGGCGGCGCGTTGGCGGCGCGGCGACCTGAACCTGATCAACGAGTGGGGTCTTGCCGGGAGCCGGTTCGGCACGCTCGTCTCCTGGTTTCTGATCGGCGGCGACATCTACACCGCCTACACCTTCATCGCTGTCCCCGGCCTGATCTTCGGCGCCGGCGCTTTGGGCTTTTTCGCAGTGCCCGACATTACCATCGTCTACCCGATGATGTTCCTGATCATGCCGCGCCTCTGGATCGTCGCCCGTCGCCACGGTTACGTCACCGCCGCCGACTTTGTCCGCGGGCGTTTCGGCAGCCCAACGCTGGCGCTGGTGGTGGCCATCACCGGCATCCTGGCGACGATGCCCTACATCGCTCTGCAGATGTTCGGCATCGAGGTCAGCATCGCCCAGATGGGGGTGCCGGTGGAAGCGTCACTGGTGATTGCCTTCTTGATCCTGGCGTCCTTCACCTACATCAGCGGCCTACGCGCCCCGGCCCTGATCGCTATCGTGAAGGACCTGCTGCTCTGGATCACCGTCATCGTGGCCGTCATCTACATCCCGATCAAACTGGGCGGCTTCGGCAAAATCTTCGCGGCGGTGGCGGCGGCCAAACACCCCACGCTGATCCTGGCGCCGGCCCAGTACAGCGCCTATGCGACGCTAGGAGGCTGTCTGAGTTGAG
>DHIZ01000373.1:6936-8380 GCA_002404055.1 Chloroflexi bacterium UBA4733 | reverse complement strand
CCGGAGGCGTCGGGCTGGCTGTTCGGGGCGGCGCCCATCATTGCTTTCTCCTGCTATCTGACTATCGCCACCCTGATCCCGGTGCTCACGACCTTCCCGCTGCCGCTCGGCTGGATGGGCGACATTCTCGGCGGAGCCTTCCTGTTCGGGCTGGCCGGCTTCGTGCTGGCGCTGGCCGGCTTGGATAGTGGCAGCCCGTATGCCGGCATCGGCAGCAGTCGCGCCATCACCGTCGCGGCCCTGACCGAGCCGACGCTGATCTTTGTTTTCTTTACCGTCGCCCTGCTCACGCGCACTGACCTTCCCTACGCCATGGCGGCCACCGTCCACTCCTCCGCCATCCAGGTCTTCCGACCCAGCCACCTTCTGGCGGCCTCGGCGCTGTTCGCCATGATTCTGGTCGATACCGGCCGCATCCCCATCGAAAGCGCTTCTTCCACGCTGGAGTTCGGCATGATCGACGAGGCGCGCGTCTTCGAGCATTCCGGCCCCTCCATGGCCTTCGTGCGTTGGGGCTCGTCCATGAAGCAGTTCTTGCTGTTCGTCGTCCTGCTCAACGTCCTGCTGGTACCCTGGGGGCTTGCCACCAGCGCGGCGCCTTCGGCTGTGCTGATTGCCCTCGTCACGCTGGTGCTCAAGATGGTGGCGCTTGGTCTGGTGATGGCCGCTATTGATACGTCGTTCTCTAAACTGCGGCTGTTCAAGATCCCGGAGTTCATGGCCGCCGGTTTCATGCTTGCCGTCCTGGCCATTCTGATCTTTTACCTGGGAGGTGGCTAGGATCAATACGGTTCAGATAAGCCCTCCTAGGACCGCGACTGCGGTCGCGGCGACAGACGGGGGCGACTGTGGTCGCCGTGTTCCCTCTGGCACCGCAGTGCCTATGTACTTAGCCGCGACCGCAGTCGCGGTTCTGGTCGCCTTATCGGAACCGTATTGGAGCTAGGGTGCCGAATGCATCGCTCACGTTGCCGGCGGCCATCACTGGTCTGGTCGTTGTCGCGGTTCTGCTAACCCAACTCGATCTCTTGCGCGCCTTTGAGGTCGGTGAACCGGTCACGTTGTACGCCATTCAGTCGTTCTTCGTCGCCGTTTTCGCGGCGGCTGTCGGCTTTCAGCGAGGGGACGTGAGCCTCTTCATCATTGCCGCCATGACACTGGTGGTGAAGGTCTGGCTCGTGCAGTTGCTGCTGCGCGCCGTCATTGCTCGCGCCGGGGTGGGAATCGTCATTCCCATGGTCGTCAACGTGCCGCTGTCCGTGCTGACGGGGCTGTTCTTGACCGCCATTGCCTTCATCGCCGCGCAGCCGTTGCCCCTGGAGGGACAGTTCCTGCCGCGGTCTGCGCTGGCCGCCGCTTTCGCGGTCCTCTTGATCGGCTTCCAGGTGATGGCGACGCGTCAGCACGTGGTGACGCAGATCGTTGCCTTGCTGACGCAGGAAAA
>DHIZ01000373.1:3814-6750 GCA_002404055.1 Chloroflexi bacterium UBA4733 | reverse complement strand
ACGGCGACGACCGAGCGCCTCACCCAGTTGCAAGGCTGAGCGATGGGCATACTGTTGATCCCGATCCTTGCCCTGCCGCTCGTGGCGGCCCTGGCTGCCCTCGTCTTGCCCCGGCGGCTTGTCGAGCTACTCGGGGTCGCGCTGGCTGTACTGGTCTTCCTCTGCGTCCTGGCGGTCTGCTTCGCGGAACCGCTGCCCAGCGGGGTGGGCGGCGTCTTACGACTCGATGCTATGGGCGCCGTCTTCTTGCTGACCGTCGGCCTGCTCTACGCCATTGCCGCCATCTACTCCGTGGGCTACCTGGCCGCTGAAGCGGGTCCGCACGCCCGCGTCTACGTTCGGCGCTACTCTGTGTTGCTGCACCTGTTCGGCTTCAGCCTGCTATTAGTGCCGCTGGTCGATAATCTGGCGGTGCTCTGGATCGCCATCGAGCTGACCACGATCAGCTCGGCCCTCCTGGTGGCGATCCAGGACACCGACCGGGCGCTGGAGGCGGCCTGGAAGTACGCCCTGATTGCCTCTGCCGGCCTGGCCCTGGCCCTCAACGGCGTCATCCTCCTCTACGCTGCGGGGGCGTCTGCGCTCGGCTCAACCTACGAGCCGAACTGGACCTCCTTGATGGCCGTGGCGCCGAAACTGCCACCCGGCCTGGTGGTGCTGAGCCTGCTCTTTGCCGCTGCGGGCTTCGGCGCCAAAGCCGGGTTGGTGCCCATGCACACATGGCTGCCGGACGCCCATAGCGAAGCGCCCAGTGCCGTGAGCGGTATGCTCTCCGGCGCCTTGCTGGCCAACGCCATGTACGCCATCTTCCGCTTCGCCACCATCGCCACGCGAGCGGCCGGGCCGCTGGCGGTGCAGCGGGTGCTCACGATCTTCGGCATCCTCTCCCTGCTGGCGGCCGCCTTCTTCGTGCTGAGGCAGTCCGACTACAAGCGGTTACTCGCCTATTCCAGCATCGAGCACATGGGCATCCTGGCCTTGGCCGCGGCGTTCGGTACGCCGCTCGCGCTCTACGGACTCTTCATGCACGTGATCAATCACGGCGCTGCCAAGTCGCTGGTCTTCTTCGGCTCCGGCAGCGTGCTGCGTAAGTACGGCAGCAAGGAGATCGACCACGTCGGCGGCATTATGGGACTGATGCCCTGGACGGGACCGGCGCTGCTGGCCGGCGCCTTTGCCATCAGTGGCTTGCCGCCGTTCGGCATCTTCCGCAGCGAGTTGCTGATCGTTGCCGGCGGCTTCGCGGGCGGCTCCTTTGTCGTGGCTGCCCTCTTCCTGGTCCTGGTCAACCTGGCCTTCCTCGGTATCGCCTGGTACTTCACCCGCATGGTCTACGGCCCTCGCCCCAGCAGCGCGGCGGCGCTGGTCCCCGGCGAAGTGAACCCCTGGATCGTGACGGCCCTGCTGCTTGATCTGCTGGTGGTGGTGGGCATCGGTCTGTACGTCCCCACGCCGTTGTCGCACCTGCTCAGCCAGGCTGCCGCAATTTTAGGAGGCCGCTGACGTGAGCGTCTTGTCCTACCAACCAGTTGCCGGGGAGCACTATCAGGATGTGCCAGTTGCTTCCTTGCGCGGCGAAGCGGCACAGCGCGCCGCCGCCGGCCAGCGCCTGATGACGATGGTGGGGCGTGACGCCGGTGACCGTATCGAGTTGCTGGCAGCCTTCGATGCCGGGCGGCAGATTGAGGTGTTGCGCAGCGCCGTGCCTCTGGCCGACCTCCGCTATCCGGCATTAACGCCGGTGCTCCCTGCCGCCGCCTGGTACGAGCGCGAACTGGCCGAGATGCTGGGTCTGCAGCCCGAAGGCCATCCCGATCTGCGGCCATTGCTGTTGCCGCCGGACTGGCCGGCGGATGTGTTTCCCCTGCGCAAGCAGGTTGCTCGGCAGCAGCGTCCAGCCGCCCAACCGCAGCCTCGCTCCAGCTTGCGGGTGGAGGGTACCGGCGTCTTCACCATCCCCTATGGCCCGGTGCGCTCCGGCATCTTCGAGACTACGCAGTTTGTGGTGGCGACGGCCGGGGAGGATGTGCTGCACGTCGACATGCAGCCGGGCTACAAGCATCGCGGCGTGGAGAAGCAGTTTGAGCAGTTGACCTTGCCACGGGCAGTGCTCCTGGCCGAGCAGGTCTCCGGGACGGGGACGATTGCACACAGCATGGCCTTCTGTCAGGCGGTCGAGCGTGCCCTTGGTCTGGCCGTTCCCCCCGCCGCCCGCTGGCTGCGCGTACTGGCTGCCGAATTGGAGCGCCTGTACAATCACTACGACGTGATTGCCCGGCTCTGCGATGACGCCTCGCAGAGCATCGCCCAGGCGCAGTTCGCCACTTTGAAGGAGGAAGTGCTGCGCTGTAATGCCCGCATCAGCGGTAGCCGCTTCCTGCGCGGCGTCAACTGCCTGGGAGGGGTGCGGCAGCGGCCCGACCCAGCGGCGCTGACCGGGCTACGGCGCGACCTGGACGCTCTGCGGCGGCGCAGCGACGATCGCCTGGCGCTGCTGGTGCAGACCAACTCGTTCATCGACCGCCTGATCGGTACCGCCGTGCTCTCCACGCAGCTCGCCGAGCAGTTCGCGGCCCTTGGGCCGGTGGCGCGCGCCAGCGGTTTGGAGCGTGACTGCCGGGCCGAGCGCCCCTACGCCGCCTATGACCACGGCGACTGGGATGTCGCGACCGGGCCGGCCGGCGATGCCATGGAGCGCCTGCGCGTGCGCATCCTGGAGATCGGGCAGTCTTTCAGCTTGATCGCGCAGGCGCTGGAGGCGATGCCCGCCGGTCCACTGGCAGCAATGCTGCCGGCGACGTGGCCGGAGGGAGCTGCCGCCTTCGGCTGGGCGGAATCGGCCCGTGGTGAGGTGCTGTACTGGGTGCATCTGGGGGCGGATGGGCGGATCGAACGCTGCAAGGTGCGCTCGCCCTCCTTTGTGAACTGGCCGCTGT
>DHIZ01000373.1:0-3643 GCA_002404055.1 Chloroflexi bacterium UBA4733 | reverse complement strand
ACGCAGGCCGGCTGTGACCTGTGACCGCGGACAGATAAGGAGCAGTGATGCTTGGCTGGATTTGGCGGGGAATACGTACCGGTGTGCTGACGACGCACTACCCGGCCGGGCGCCCTCAGGGCGCTGATAGCCTCCCCCATGCCTACCGAGGCCGGCCCGTGATCGACCAGGCGCGCTGTCGCGCCGGCGCTGGTGACGCCGCCGTCGCCATCTGTCCAACGCAGGCGTTGCAGGCGACGCCGGCAGGCCTGCGCTTAGACCTGGGCCGCTGCATTCAGTGTGGCCTCTGCGCCGAGGTTTGCCCCGAGGCGATCCAGATGCGTCCCGACTTTGAACTGGCCGCCCGGCAGCAGCCGGACCTGATACTCGGCGTGGATAGCCTACCGCGGGAAGAGCAGGTGTTGCCGCTGGTCCAGCAGGCGGTGGCAAAGCGTGTGGCCGATCTGCGCCGCTCGGTCCACATTCGCCACGTCGATACCGGCTCGGACGGGGCGGTGGAGCAGGAGATCTACGCGCTCACCAACCCCTACTACGACATCCACCGGCTGGGGCTGTTCTTCACGCCGGCGCCCCGCCACGCCGATGTGCTGCTGGTGACGGGGGCAATGACGCGCGCCATGGCGCAGCCGCTGCGCGACACCTACGAGGCCATGCCCCAGCCGAAACTGGTGGTGGCAGCCGGTACGGCGGCCTGCAGCGGCGGCATCCATCGCGGCAGCTACGCAACCCTCGACGGCGTTGCCGCCGTCCTGCCCGTCGATGTGTTCATTCCCGGTGCGCCACCGCCGCCGCTGGCACTGATCTACGGCCTGCTGTTGGGCCTTGGTCGGATGGTCCAGCGCGTGCCGGTGCAACGGCCTGAGCCGGGCGAAGGTGACGATGTAACGCACCTCCTGCCAAACCCGAACGGCGTGGCACACCTATCTTTCGCCGAGGATGAGGGGGAGCGACCGTGAGCCTCGCTTCCTTCGCGCTCGTCACCCTCGGCGTCATTTTTGCGGCGCGCCTGCTGGCCATCGCGGTGGCGCTCGCCGCTCGCGGACGGCTCCGGCTGCCGCAACTCACCTGGCTCTGTGGTGCCGTCGCCGATCTGGCGGCACTGCTGACCGGGCTGCTGGTGGTGCTGGGCGGCGTGCAGCCCCATCTGGCGGTCTTCGGCGGTGATGTCTTCGGTCCGGCCGGCCTCAGCGTCGATGCGTTGAGCGGCTTCTTCCTGTTTATCACCGGGCTGGTCGGCCTGCCACTCTCGCTCTTCTCGGCGGCCGGCCCGTGGGAAAATGGACCACGCGATTGGTTGCGCTCCACTGCCGCCAGTTATCACCTGCTGCTCTTTGCCACGGCGCTCGTCCTCTGTGCCGCCAACGCCTTCGTCTTTTTGTTCGCCTGGGAGTTAACCTCGCTGGCGATGTACCTGGCCATCGTCAACCGGCACGATCAGCCGCGCGTGGCGCCCGAGGCATACTTCACCATGAGCCTGGCCAAGGCGCCGGCGGCGGCGCTGACAGCCGCCTTCCTGCTCCTGGTTGCCGGCACGGGCAGCTTCGACTTCGCCGCCTTTGTCCACCTGGGGCCAACGCTCAGTGTTACCGTGCGCAGCGCCGTGCTGCTGCTGGCGCTCATTGGGTTTGGCGCCAAAGTCGGCCTCGTGCCGATGCAGGTCTGGCTGCCCCGTGGCTACCCGGCGGCGCCAAGCAATGCGGCGGCGGTGATGGCCGGTATCGTCCTCAACCTGGGCATCTACGGCCTGATCCGGCTGGATTTCACCTTTCTGGGACCGGCGCAGCCCTGGTGGGGGCTGGTCGTGATGCTGGGTGGCGCGGTGACCGCCTTCGTCGGCATCCTCTACGGCGTCGTCCAGAATGACATCAAGGTTTTCGTCTCCTACTCCAGTGTGGAGCATGCCGGCATCATGCTCATCGGCATTGGCGTGGCGCTGATCGGACAGGCCGATCACCTGCCGTTGCTGGCCGGCGCCGGCCTCGTCGCCGCCTGCCTGCATCTCTTGCAGCACGCGATGGCGAAGAGTCTCCTCTTTGCCGGCAGCGGTGCGGTGGAGCGGGTAGCCGGCACGACGGACATGGCGCTGCTCGGCGGCCTGGCGCGCCGCGCCCCCTGGCTGAGCGGCGCCATGCTGGTGGGTGTGCTGTCGCTGGCTGCCATGCCGCCGTTGGGTGGCTTCACCGGCGAGTGGCTGACCCTGGAAGCGCTCATGCAAGGTTTTCGCCTGGGCGGTGAGGCCGAGCAGTTGGGGACGGCCATTGCCGGAGCCCTCCTGGCTCTCACCGCCGGTCTGGCGCTGATCGCCTTTGTCAAGTTCTACGGCATCGTCTTCCTGGGCGTGCCGCGCAGTGAACCAGCGGCGCAGGCCGGCGATCTGGGCCGCGGCACGGGTGTGGCGCTGGTCGCGCTCGCCCTCCTGACGGTCGCTATTGGTGTGGGCGCCCCCTGGGCGGCGCAGTTCGCCGCCGCCTCCGTCGCTGCTGCGGCGGGCGCCAACGTGGCGACGACCATGACGGTCTGGCCACACCTCGCCATTCAGCCGGCCTTTGCCGACTTTTCCAGCGCGTCCCCCAGCGAACTGGCCATCGCCCTGCCGCTCTTCCTGCTGATCCCGCTGGGGCTACGAGCGGCGCTGCACCGACCCGGCCAGCGCCTGGCGCGCGCCAGGGTCTGGGCCTCGGCCAGCGGCTGGCCGGAGCCGGCCATCGAATACACGCCGCTTGCCTACTCGAACATGGCACGGGTGATCCTTCAGGTGCTCTACCGGCTGCGCCGCAGCCTGCACGTGACCGGGCCGGCGCTGTTCCCGACCGAACTACACTACCAATCGGCAATAACCTCCGCCTTTGAAGCCTGGTTGTACCGGCCGCTTGTCGCAGGAGCGCTGGCGATCACGGCGGCCGTCCGGCGGACGCAGTCCGGCGTCCTCAGCGTTTATCTCCTTTACATGTTGCTGGTGCTGCTGGCGATCCTGGCGGTGACGCGGGTAGTAGTTGGAGGATGAGGCGATGGCAGAAGAAGACACCTGGCAGACGAGCGGACCCTTCCGGCGCATCCTCGTGGGATGGGACGCCAAAGAGAGCAGTACCCACGCCTTCAACGTGGCGGTGCAGTTGACGCAATGTTGCAATGCTGACTTGCTGCTGCTCTCCGTGGCCCGAATACCAGATCAAGTAGAGAGCCAGGACGAGCGCGCCATGCAGTGTGTTGGTCGTGCGCTGAACGGTTTGTGACTCCCCACTTGCAGCCAGGGTCTTTTCACCGGTGCTGAGGCACGTATACTTTGTGGTGTTCGGAACGGTGCAGGGCTATCCGAGACGCCATGGCGAGAGCGCCGGTCAGCGTGCCAGGGTGGCGGCTTTCCGGTTCGCAGCAAGGGAGGGTGAATACAATGGCTGCCAGTCCGCAGGCAATGGTCTCCGACGACCTGACTGTGACCGAGGCGCACGTGGAACTTTTGACGGAAGATGAGGCCCGGCAGGCCTTCGATCACGTGGCGCGCTGGCGCCTGGGCGTAAGCGGGGAAGAGTTTCTGCGACGCTGGGATGCTGGCGACTATAACGATGACCCCGACCGCCCCGGGTTGATGGAGACGGTCATGGCTCTTCCTTTTGTTGGTCGCTAAGGAGCCGTCACGGAATAA
>DHIZ01000422.1:4207-4345 GCA_002404055.1 Chloroflexi bacterium UBA4733 | reverse complement strand
GCCTCGGATAGGGCCAGGGCATCGGCCAGCCGCCGAATCGCGTCCGGGTAAGGCGCGCGCCGCGCTCCTCGCTCCAAGTCGGACACACCCCGAAGGCTCAATCCGGCTGCCGCGGCTAGCTGCTCCTGGGTCAGGCCG
>DHIZ01000422.1:3520-4082 GCA_002404055.1 Chloroflexi bacterium UBA4733 | reverse complement strand
TCAGGCCGGCGACGAGCCGGTGCTGGCGCAACAGCACCCCAAAGCTAGGCGCTTCCTCCGTGGCCATGGCAGCTGACAGATTGTATGCACCAGGCACGCATTGATTCGCGGGGATGAACTGCGTGCCCCAGTGCGTGGCACTGCGCATAGACAAGGGTGGGGCGGTGCCTCAGAGTGGGGGCAGCGGCCACGCCCACACAGGAGTTAAGTCCTTCTTCATGGATCGGACGGCCGGCTGCCGCGAATCCCATTGGCGAGTGGTCCGCAGTGGACGAGAAGGCGGCGCAGTTGCCTCCTCCATTTATGCGTTGATCCATCTGTGCTTGGAGGACTACCTGGTTGGCGACTGGGTGGAGGCGCAACAGCTGGCAGACGAAGGCCTGAAGCTCTGCGAACTGCACGGCTACCGACTGTTGGCCTGGCCGCTCTGATTTGGCCAGGCGGTCATAGCGGCAGCACACGGCGACGAAGCCGCGACAGGCGCGCTCACTGACGAGATGGAACGGTGGGCAGGTCCGCGCAGAGCTGAAGCTGTGTCGCTCGGCGGCAGATACGCACGGGG
>DHIZ01000422.1:3042-3409 GCA_002404055.1 Chloroflexi bacterium UBA4733 | reverse complement strand
GCACGGGGCCTCCTCGCGCTGGGCCACGGCAATTTCGAAGATGCATATCGCCACCTGGCCGCGATCAGCCCGCCGGGCTCGCTTCCCTCCCATGTGCCAATCGCCCTCTGGTCAGCCATGGACCTTGTCGAAGCGGCACTCCGTTCCGGCCACCAGGCAGAGGCGGTGGCCCATAGCAATGTCCTCCGTGAAGCAAAGCTCGCGGCGCTATCGCCGCGTCTCGCCCTGGTCTCACTTGGCTCGGAAGCGCTCACCGCCCCACACGACCGCGCGATGGGCCTATTTGAGGAAGCGCTCGCGCTTCCGGGCGTAGGGCGGTGGCCCTTTGACCTTGCCAAAGTGCAACTCGCCTACGGCGAACGCCTTC
>DHIZ01000422.1:0-2926 GCA_002404055.1 Chloroflexi bacterium UBA4733 | reverse complement strand
ACTCGCCTACGGCGAACGCCTTCGTCGAGCCCGAGCGGTGTCGGAGTCACACAGGCATCTCAAGGCTGCATTCGAGCGCTTTGAAAGGCTTGGAGCGCGTCCTTGGGCAGCCCGCGCCGGCACAAAATTGCGGGTCGCAGGCATGACAGGAGGACTCCAGGATGAGGTCGAGGCGGAGCGGCTGACACGACAAGAACTCGAAGTCGCACAACTTGCAGCCAGCGGGCTCACCAACAAAGAGATCGGTGAAAAGCTCTTCTTGTCCCATCGGACCGTGGGCGCTCATCTGTACCGCCTTTTCCCCAAACTCGGCGTTACCACGCGCGCTGCGCTTCGTGATGCGCTTGGAGCGCGGCACTTTCCTGGCTCACGTCCGCAAGATTCTGAACGGGCCCGCTGACTCGGCACCTCCCTCCGACCCACAGATTGAATTTTCGGCAAGCTTAAGAATCCCGTTTGTCAGAACCGGCAAACTTATGGTTCACGCCGTAACCATCAGCGGATATTCGGGAGCGTTCGCGACGGCAAAGCAATGATCCGTCGGCCGGCATCGTGACGCGTTAACTCACACAGGCTCTCACCCCTTCGCCCCACCCCCCAGCGGCGGCGGCGACGACCGCCGCTGCTGCTGCGAGCACTGCTGCTGTTGTTGTTGTTGGGGTCGGGGCTGGCCGCCACCGCGTCTGCAAGCTGGTTCATAGGCGCAGGTCGTGATACAGCTCAAATACCTCCCGCTTCGACGGCTGCGGGAAACCCACGGCCTGCGCCTTGGGAATCAACTGTTCACTCAGGAATTGCTCGAGTGCGTGCTCCGACTCCCACACGTCGATGGTGCGCCAGCCGCCGTCCGCCGTGGGGCCGCAGAGATGCGTAAGGGCGCCGCTCGGTAAAGCGGCCAGTGCCAACTCACGACCGAGTGCTTCGTACTGCTCACGCGTCACGCCCGGGAACTCCATCAACACGCCGACGGCCATCGCTGCTCCTCCTTTAAGCCTCAATCACCGAAACTCGTATGGCACAGTGCCGGGCTTGGCCATGAAGAAGTCCGAGGTAGCGACCTCCTCCGTGCTCGGGATGTCCACCAGGACTGAGCCGTCGGCCAGTCCCTGAAAGCCGTGGGCCACCATCGGCGGTATTTGCAGAAAGGTAACGGCCGATGGCTTCGCTTCGAGGACCACCTCTTGCAGCCGGCCTCCGGTCGCCGAGTCCTCACGCATGTCGTACAACACCACCCGAACGGACCCGGCTAGTACGACAGCAGTGTCGGTCCCCTGCTTGTGATAATGGAAGCCGCGGACGCCGCCGCGATTCAAGGTCATGAGCAGCAGATCGCCGTAGCCTGCGAACCGCTCTGCGTTGGACGGGCGATAGCCCGTCGCGAGCATCAGCCCGGTCTCGTCCGCAAAACCTGTTGCATCCCAGCTCCGGACTCCCGCGAGGTTGCTCGTCTCCAGCTGAATCATCTGCCTCTCTCCCTTGTCGTGGAATTCGAGGCCAGTTTAGAGGGCCAATCCGGACGTGCCTATCCCAGTTTTCTGGGATTTTTCCGCGGCGGTTGCCGTGTTACAGTTGCCGCGTCGCAGCCGGGTTATGAGCACCAGAAGCGCACTCGAGGAGCACGTATCGCGCGAGGTCACGCGCCTGTGCCTGGCGGGGCTGGATCCGACGACCCTACGCGATGCGGTCGTGACGTCACTTGGCCGGGCCATGCCGTTTGAGGGCTATTGCTCGTATGAGACCGATCCTCCTACCGGCTTGATAACGCGCACCAGTCTCGACCACGCGGACGAGCAGCGGCGGCGCTTCTTCCTGGGGCACATCTACGTCAACAGCGAAATCTATCTGCACGCGTGGATGAAAGAGAATCACCGTCTCGCCTTCCAGGACTGGACCGACTCCGCCCCTGCGCCGGAGCATCCGGGTGCAAACCGTGAAAGCTTGCAATCGTACGCGGAGTTCCTGTCCGCGATGGGTGTCACCGGGCATCTGACCGGCATCTTCGTGGCCGGCGGGGAGATGTGGGGCGGAGTGAGCCTGTTTCGAGACGGACGCGCCTCAGCCTTCCCTGAGCGTGACATCGCGCTCCTTGGAAAGCTTGCGTCGCGTGTCGGTGCAGGGCTCAAAACGAGCCTGCTGCGTGAGTTGGCAGGTGCACACGATCCGGGCCAGGATGCTCCTGGGGTGCTTGTGCTGGATCGCCAGGGACAAGTGGTCGAATACACACCACTGGCGGAACGGTGGCTCGGCGAGCTCATTGAACTCGGTCTCGACTGGCGCGAGAGAAGCTACTTGCCCGATGCGATCTGGGCAGTCGCCGCAGCGCTGAGACGCGCATTAGCGCCACAGACAGAGCGAGATGAGGTGACGGTGCCCAGCGTCCGGGTGCGCGGGCGGTCTGGCCGCTGGCTTAGCCTTCAGGCGTCGCTGACCGAGTGTTCGGGCGACAGAGCCGGCGACGTGGTCATCGTCATTGGACCTGCCGGCCCCCGTGAACTGAGCTGGCTCCGGACCTCTGGATATGGCCTCACGGCGCGTGAACAGGCGGTGGTCGAGCACGTCATGCGCGGAGCCTCGACCAAGCAAATGGCCGACTCGCTCTCGATATCGGAGTACACCGTCCAGGATCACCTGTCGCACATCTTCGAGAAGGTCGGCGTTCGCCATCGGCGAGCCTTGGTCAAGCGTCTGTACCTGGAAAGCTGGAACACTTGACTGGCGGGCCTCTGCCTTACGAGGATCCGTATTTTCCGCCCGCGTTTTGGCGGACGCGCTATGAGAGTGACCTTCCGTATCGATCTTGGAGATTGTCGGACACGCCGAAAATGGCCGCTGCTGCTGAGCCGGCGGCGTCCAGCACGGCCAGGATGTCGTCGGCTCGCTCCTCGAGCGTGGGCATGGTCGCCACGCGGTCCGACAGGCCGGTGCC
>DHIZ01000254.1 GCA_002404055.1 Chloroflexi bacterium UBA4733 | reverse complement strand
TGGCAGACCTCGGTCTGGCCGATGCGGTGGATGCGGCCGAAGCGCTGCTCGATGCGGTTGGGGTTCCACGGCAGGTCGTAGTTGACCATCAGGTGGGCCCGCTGCAGGTTGACCCCTTCCCCGGCAGCGTCCGTGGCGACCAGGATCTGGACATCCTTGTCCTGGGTGAAGCGGGCCTGGGCGGTGCGTCGCTCCTCCCGCAGCATGCCGCCGTGGATCGTGACCACCGCTTCCGCCTGCCCGAGCAGGTCGCGCAGCCGCTGGGCCAGGTAGTTGAGGGTGTCGCGGTGCTCGCTGAAGATGATCAGCTTGCGCCGTTGCCCATCAGCGTCAAACATGGCCGGGTTGGCTTGCAGCAGATCGCGCAGCTCTTCCCACTTGCGGTCGGCGCCGCTCAGCACGACCTGCCGGGCCAGCCCCTCCAGTTGCTGCAAGCGCCGGATCTCCAACTGCAGTTCGGTAATCGTGCGAGCAGCCGAGGCCTGGTCCACCACCTGCTCTTCCTGCTCCAACAGCTCTGCTTCCGGCGCATCTTCCAGGTCGTCCCAGTCTTCGCTGCTCAGGCGGGCCAGGTTGCCCAGGAACTCCATGCTCGTTGCGGCGCCGCGTTGGAGCAGTTGCTCTTCGCGCACCCGGCTCTCCAGCCGTTCGCGGCGTCGGCGCAGCGACTGGTAGATCGCTTCCGGCGAGGAGGCCAGGCGGCGCTGCAGGATGGTCAGGGCGAAGCCGACCGTGCCGCGACGCCCGTGGTGGTTGAGAGCATCGGCGCGGTTGAACTCCTCCCGCACGTACTCCGTGACTTCCCGGTACAGCGTGGCTTCCGCCGGCGAGAGGGTGTAGTTGACCGTACTGGCGATGCGTTCCGGGAAGAGCGGCTTGCCCTCGAAGGTGAGCAACTGTTCCTTGACCATGCGGTGCATGAGGTCGGAGGTGTCGCTGCTGTGGACACCGTCGCGGAAGCGTCCCTCGAAGCGGTCGGCATCCAGCAGGGCCATGAAGAGCTGGAAGTCCTCCTCCTTGCCGTTGTGCGGCGTCGCCGTCATCAGCAGGAAGTGCCGTGCGCGCCGGCCGAGCAGTTGGCCCAGGCGGTAGCGCTTGGTGTACTTGACCTCGCCGCCGAAGAAGCTGGCCGAGAGCTTGTGGGCCTCGTCGCAGATCACCAGGTCCCAGTCGGTCTGCTCCAGCATGGCCTGGACGCGCTCGTCCCGGCTCAGCTTGTCCAGCCGCCCGATCGCCAGCGGCGTCTCGGCGAACCAGTTGCCGCTGCGCGCTGCTTCCAGCTTGTCGTTGGTCATGATCTCGAAGGGTAACTGGAAACGCCGCTCCAGCTCGTCCTGCCACTGCTCCACCAGGTTGCCGGGGCAGACGATCAAACAGCGACGCACGTCGCCCCGGATCAGCAACTCCTTGATCAGCAGCCCCGCCATGATCGTCTTGCCGGCGCCGGGGTCGTCGGCCAGCAAGAAGCGCAACGGCTGCCGGGGCAGCATGTCGCCGTAGACTGCGGTGATCTGGTGCGGCAAGGGATCGACCAGCGAGGTGTGGACCGCCAGGATTGGATCGAAGAGGTAGGCCAGGTGGATGCGATAGGCCTCGGAGACCAGCCGCAGCAAGGCCCCGTCGCCATCGAAGCTCCAGGGCCGGCCGGCGGTCACCACTTCCAGCGCCGGCTCCCGGTAACGGTAGAGCAGCTCGCTGCCCAGCCGCCCGGAGGCATCCTTATACGTCAGTTCGGCAACGTTGGAACCGTGCCAGTGCAGGTCTACTACGGTGACCAGGCCGTCCGGAAGCACGCCTTTGACGGCAGCACCCGGGCCGAGGTCTTCCAAACGCGCCATGGGGTACTCCGTCTGCTCGTAAAGCGTCGCCTGAGTGCTCGTGGGCAGGCTTTCCCGTTGTTGGTGTCGTTGCACTACTGTTCGGGGAAGTATAGCGACGATGCCATGAAAGGCTAGTGGTCGTCATGCTCCAATAACAGGCGAGCATTAAAGGCGGATACCGCCAATGCGCAAGCGGCCGGCCTTTCCCGCTCATTGTCGCAGGACATTTTGCAGGGCGCCTCTCGTTCCTTCGACCCCGTGTCGTCCTCCAGTCGGGAGGGATGGAGACGAAAAGGCCGCCTTCAAGTACTGCAGTCTTACTGTCGAAACGGCGCTCAGCAGTTCCATACGCAAGAACATCGCCGGGCAGCTTTCGTCGTTGGTGGTCTCAAGATGAGCACATCGACAGTGATCCCGTGGTATTAGAACGGGTATACTACTTATCGACCTAAGGTGACCGGTTACGCGCTGCTTGAGTCGAATCCCTTGATCGCAGGACAGTGTTGCCGTGATGTACGAGAGGAAGAGACAATGGACCTCACCGCCCTGTTTCAGCAAGTGGAGACTGGCATACTCGCTGACTTTCAAGAGGCGGCGTTTGTAGGGCATGCCGGGGACAAGGGAGAGAACCGAGAGGAGATACTACGTCAATTCTTAGCCGAACGGCTACCGAGGCGCTACGGGGTAATCAAAGGAGAGATAGTCACAAAGGGCGGAAAGCATAGTCATTCAGCGGACATCATCATCTATGACGCCCTCAACTGCGCGGTACTATACGCGAACCACACAGCAGTCTTACCATACGAGAGTGTGTACGGCATCATCGAAGTTAAATCTACACTGACAAAATCGGAGTTTAGTGATGCTGCGCACAAGATAAAGTCATTCAAGTCCCTCGCCCCACTCGACCTTTCTGTGGTAAAGACGAGAGAGTACGTGACGGTGGAGCGTCCATCACGACCATTCGGGATAATTGTAGGGTATCAAGTAGGGGAAAACTCCCTAGATTCGCTTTATCAGAACAATACCGAGCTTGCGCGCGAGACGACCCTCGGTGATTACATGGTAAACTTGACGGCCGTATTGGGTCAAGGGCTAATCCACGCGGAAAAGATTGACTTTCGTCAAGGAGAGAAATATCCTCTGCTTGATACGGATGAGTTTGTTGAACTTTGTATTCGGCTTGAGTCCCTACGTGCTCGTGGAACTCCGGATGATGGGATGATGTACAGAACGGTCCTGGAACGAACTGGGTCAAGAACCATAGGAAGACTATATGTGTATACTCTGGTTATGTTAGAACAGATGAAACTGAGTCATCCCGACATAGGACAGTACTTCGACAAAACTTGGCTACCCACCGTTCATCGAGAGTCGTAGAGATATGGCGAAGATCGAACTTGAAGAGCCCTGCCCATGTGGTTCCGAAAAGCCATATGGTGAATGCCACGAATATTTGACCATAAAATACGAGAGAATCAAGGTCGATAGAAGATTCAAGCTTACTATTATTTCGGAGCCATATCCAAATTATCGTGCTATATTCGACTTCGTTGGCGCAGACAGTAGATTTCTTGGCGATGCTACTCACTTTGCCTACCAGTGTGGGTCCTGTGGAAATGATCTGCTGGTTGGAGTGAACGTTACCTCCCTAGGTGGTGTCGTCGTGCGATGTGGTAAGTGCCGGACGTTCAACGATACACTTCATTTTCACTCAATCGCTAATGAGCAGCAAGTCGGTATAGCGTCTGCCTTTACACCGGGCGCTGATCGAAGACGAGATCGTAAACGAAGGACGAAGCGGCGGCGCTCGTAGTTAAAGCAACAGTCTGGATGTTATAGTGCATCCTCCAGTTGCGATAGGCGGTGGTCGTCGCCCTACCTTGCCGATGAGTGCACCGCGCCTTCAATCTTCGATTCCGCGGACAGGTGGCAGGACCCTCAATGAACCTCGCAACGATGGAGCTGACAGAGTCTTGCGCTGGCCTAGTGAAGACGTCCTTCATTTCTGAAGTTCCGCCGAGCGGCACGGCCTTTTGCGGATCACGGTACTGCCGATGACGTATACCCATCCTTATGACCATGGAAGTGCCAGGGACAGCCGGTGGGGAAGGATGAATGGACGTTTGAAAAGCATATCGTTTAACGCAGTACGCGTGCGCAAATCGCATCGCCTGCAAATCGCCCATTCCCGAAAGGACAGCCGCATTGATATTCAGCCCCGGGCTCCGCTCGCCGCAGATGCTCCATCCTGAAGTACGGTAGTTGCATTCCTGTAGGTAACCTCCGTTTTTGCCTCAATACGGTAACTATCAGCCGGTTTCCGCTCCCGCTCTGCTTGGCTGCGCCGCCGCGCCAGTGCCTCCTCAAGTCGTTGATGCTCTTCCATGAGCGCCGGTTGGTCGCCAAGTGCCGCGTAGCAGTGATAGAGCTTGCGAGCGACATCCTGCAGCGTCGGCTCGGCGCGGAGCACCTGCCGGTAGAGCGGTACGGCGCGCTCCGTCTCACCTGCCTCGACATAGCAGTCGGCCAACTGCACGATTACCCAGGCGAATTGTTTATGAAAGTCTTGCCGAATCGATGTTCCTCCTTGGCGGCGGTCCAGCCACTCGTAGGCGGGTTCAGTGAACAGGCCGCGCCGGCAGAGTGCACGTGCAGCTTCCAGCATAGCCATACGCTGCTCCAGGTGTACGCCTTGCCGGACCGCCTCGCACAGCGCGAGGAACTGCTGAGCATCCGACCAAACAAGGCCTGAGTCGAGGCGGCAGTAGCCGTGCTCGAGTCCAACGACTTCCTTCGATAGCCCGGGCACCTGGTCGGTCAGCGAGGTGCGCAGCCGCCAGATCCCTTGGCGAAGGTTCGTGCCACCCTGCTCGTTATCAAGGTCCGGCCAGAAGGTGGCGAGCAGGTCCGCCTTCGGTACGCCGTTCGCCGTATGGACGGCCAGGTAGGTCAGGATTTCCCATGGTTGCTCCTGCCAGCGCGGCGTGACGGTGGCATCTTCGCCGACCACGTGTAAGGTACCAAATAGGCGCAGCCGCACGCGTGTGGTCGCCGACGGGGCGCCGGGAAGATCGGTTACAGCAGGCGCTACCGTCTCAACGGTTGCGACGCTGCTGTTTGTAGCCGGCTGTGTAGCCTCAGACTCAATGACTCCGGTAGGTGCTCCCGTCGTGGGAAGCAGAGGTGTCTCACCGTCCGCATTCAAGTGCAGGTCGGATTCTAAATACGCGCTCTTCACGACACCATTTGTATGCGGATGCTGTGCTTCTGGTTCCGCATCCGCTAGCGGCACCGGGCTGGCGACCTCTCCGGCTCCGATGCTGCCGTTTGCTGGCTCACCATCAACCACGGCGTTATTGTCATCCACGGGTTCCGCGTCGTTTTGCACTACGCGGTCGGTTTCGTCCGATGGTGGTGGACTTGAACCATCGCCGGCTGGTCCCGGATCGTCATCGTCACTGGGTGGGTCCGGCGACTGGCTAGCATAGGCGGCGTGCATAAGATCGACGAGGCGTTCCAGGTGCTCCAGCTCCACGCGGTAGCCTCGCACTCGCACCGGTGTGCGGCCTTCGATGCGGGCCCAAAGGTCGCCGCCGCCACCCAGATGCACCGCATCCGGCCGGCCTAATAGTCGCACGCTCTGCGCTTCGTCCGGCATCCGCAGCACCAGCCGCGTGGCCATGGTCTCCAACAGCGCGTCAGAGATTACCTCCTGGCGCGTGGTCGCCGCGATGAGGTGAATGCCGTACATCCCACCCTCCCGACCGATCAACTCCAGCAGCTCCTGGTCGCTAACGTCGGTCAGTTCGTGGAGCACAAGCACGATGTTGGGTTCATCCTGCTCCTGAGTGTGACCGTCCATGGCCAGCATCCGGCGCTCCAGTTCGGCTCGCACTTCAGCGAGGACGGCCTGGACGCCTGATTCATCGGTAGGGTCGACGCTCGGCCCGGCCTGGTGGGGCACGGTGAGCAGCGGCTGCGGAAAACTGGTGGGCGGCGCGATGGTCCACATCTGCAACTTGTCCGGGTGACAGCGAGCCAACACGGCCGTGAGTACGCTGGTTAACACGACATCGGCACCGCTGCCTGGGACACCCGCCACCAGGATGTGTTCGATCTGACTCCAGTTTATGTGCAGTGCCTCGCCGCTCGGGGCGACGCCGAGCGCCAACAAGGGGAGCGCCGGAAACGCTCCGCTGCAGGGCCGGGTCGCCAGCCGCAGCGTCACCAGGTTGGTGAGCTGCAACACTATGTCGTGGTCGAGCGTGCGCACGGCAACTCCGTCAGAGCCGAGCCGCCGCGCAAGATCCCGAGCATCGGTGAGGAGTCGCTCTTGAGCGATCAGTCCCGCTTGCAGCACCAATTGCATGGTGTGACGGCCTTCTAATACGCTCACCACTGCAACGTGGCACAGATCCGGGTCCTTTGCGAAACTTGCCAACACCTGCTCGGTGACCAGCAGCGCCGGTTCGACTCCGCCGTCGAGACGGTGCGCGAAGGTGCGGGCATAGGCGGCATCGGCATATCCTTGCCGGACTAACGCGCCGGCGTCGCGGTCGGATGGTACAGGCGGCTCATCGATGCTGGTGCGGTAACGCCGGCGCGCGAGCAGAACCGCGCCTCCGGAGATAGCTGCCGCCAGGCCAGCAGCGCCGATCTCGCCAACGGGCGGTGGCAAGTGCGAAGGCGGCGGGGCCGGATGCGGCTGCAGAGCTGGGGTGGCGAGGCCATTGGATGCCGGAGCCGCTGCTGTCACCACAGGCGCTGGCTGAGTTGCAGCGATCTGGGGCGACTGCTCTCGACGAAGAACAGGTGGCTGAGCTGGTGGGATAGGTGTCGGCAGAGGAGCCGGCGTCACGGTTGGCTGGAGTGTCACTATCCGATGGCTCGGTCGTATCGGAGCGACGGGTGGCGATGTTGGCGCGGGCGCCGCGACGTGAACGGTTGTCGGCGGGACGGCTACGTCTGGTACCGTCAGCTTGAGGCCCGGCCAGATAAGGTCGGGATTCTCCAGCATTCGTCCATCCGGCAGGTGCGTCCCCCGACTTGCGCCAAAGATGCGCGGCCAGGCGAGTTCATCGTGGTAATAGCGCTGGGCAATGCTGCGCAGCGTGTCGCCGCCCTGCACGATGTAAGTCACTGTCTGTTCTGCCGCTGCCGGCGAGCCGGAAGCGTTCGGGATCAGGAGCACCCAGCCCTCTTGCAAAACCGGGTTGCGCGGGAATACCTCGCCATTCGGCATGGGGCGTCCGACGTTCGCCGCGACAATCTCCGGCCATTGATCACCGTTGCCGTAGAACTGCTCGGCGATCCTCCAGAGATTGTCGTTATGCCGGACGGTGTAGGTCAGCGTGCCTGCTCGGTCAGGGTGGGCGGGCGATACCGACGTGCCACTGGAGGTGGTCGGGACTGTGGCGACGAGCGTCGCCACGACGGGCGCTGGAGCGGCGGATACCGACGGCACCGTGCGCGAGGCAAGTTGGACGACCGTGACGGCTACAGCCGCTCCGTGCGCCAGGCGACGCACTGCCGGCAGCGTGAACCGGTCCACGATCCCGCGCAGCGAGCGCACCCAGCGTGCCCCTCGGGTGGCAACGTCGGCGATGACGAGCAGGACTTGCAACGCTAGCGTCGCGGCTAACCAGAGCCAGATCGCCCAGGCGGCGCTGGTGCAGAGGTAGGCGATCGCCGCATAGGGGATCTGTGTCCCACTGAGCGTGTCCCAAATTGCCGTCCCATCGGGCAGTGCCGTGGGCAAATGAGGCCCTCCGGCGATGCGGAAGAGGAGCGCGCTGCCGGTCGCCAGCGCCACGACGAACCCCGCCAACTCGCGGCGCTGCGGCCGAGTCTGCTCGGGCGCTCTCTCGGGGGCGACTGTGACGTGCCTATTCGTCACCATGGCTATCTCCTTTCCTACTGATAGGCCGATTGATCGGCGGCCTACGAATGGTTGACGACGACCGGCATTGCCTGCTGGACCCGGTAGGCGGCCGTCGCGCTGCGGTCAACATTCGAAAGTGGCTGCCAGGCGCCGCCGTTGACCTGATATGCCAGGCGAAAGTGCGCTGTCAGCGTCACCGTGAAACCGGCCTTGTCGGTGAACTGGTAGGTGTGCTGGATGTCGGACTGAGCCGGGTAGGCGCGACCGAGCGATGCCGTCGTGAAATGGCTGTCTGGTCGCCCATCGCCAAAATTCCAGACGTAGCTGCTGGCCACCGCTTGCACAGCGACGCCGGCATCGGCGGCGGGGCCGCCGGGACAGCCGGCTTGCGCGTTGGGCAGGCCGTCAAGGTGCATGTGGGTCGTCGCGGTCAGCGGCGTACCACCGTACCCCGCAACCCAGAACCAGGAGGGCAAGCCATCCAGGCCCCACGGCCAGGGATTGATGCCGATTTGCATATTCGGCCAGGGGAGAGCCAGACCTGCTGCCACCACCCGCAGGTTCGGCAGGGGGGGCGCAGGCGGCGCCGGCGGACAGGGAGGGGTCGGATCAACAGGCGGATTCCCTCCACCGGGATTCCCTGTGGCTGGCTGGCACGTCGCCTGGTACGTGCGAGGCTCGAACGCCAGCATCAGCAGACTGCCTGGCCCGCGACCGGGCGCCGAGCCGGCGAAGGCTATGTAATCTGCCGAACCGGCGTTGGCGGTTGGGGGTGTCGAGGCGGCCGCACCGTTGGCCGGCTGGCAGTCGCCGGTTACCCCGCAGCCGCCGCCCCCAGTATCGACAAAGCCTTTCGGGTTGGACTGGTTTGGGAAGATGTAGGTCTGCCCGGTTGGACCCTTCCAGGTGCAGTTGGTGGCGGCAGCAGCCGCAGGGGCGAGTGCCAGGGTCAGGACGAGTAACGGTGTCAGCGCCGCCAGGACGGCGATGACCACCCGGCAGCTCCACGATTGAGATAAGCGCATAGTCAGGTTCCTTCTCGATAGCCTCAGGGGACCGCCGTCACACGCAGGTTGCTAAATGCTGCCTCCATGCCGACTGGACCGGACGGGTGCAACGGGTTGATCACTTCCAGGCCAATCGTGCCCGTGCTGGCGAAGGTCGCTGGATACGTTCCCAGCGTGGTTCCATTGATGGCGACGCTCAGCTTGTCGGCCTGGCACGTCACGACCAGATGGTTGCCGGTGTTGTCTTTGTGGATGGCCTGGGAAACGGCCTTCGGCGCAATCACGGTTGCCGTATTGGCAGCGCTTGTCCACACCACGCTGAACTGCTGCATGTCGGGGACGATCAGCACGTTGAAGTGGGCGTTGGCTTTGTCCTGCGGAGCGCGCGGTTGCGCCCGCACCATCACCCCGTAGTAGCCGCCGGGCGGCCCCGCGACCCGGCTCAGGTCTACGGAGAGCGTGAAGTTGGCGAAGTACAGACTACCCGGTGCGTAGACCTGGTAGTCGTAGAACTGGCTCGCGTCGGTCAGGGCGATGCGGTACTGACCGGTCGTCGGGTCGAAACTCAGACTGACGGGATACGGGCCAGCGATTGCTCCCGTGTGCCACGTTGCGAAATTGCCGATGTCGGGCGTGGCGACTGCTGTCGCGGTCCCGCCCTGCACCGTCGTCGCGGCGGGAGTATCCGTGGCACCCACCGCTGGCGGCGATGCGCTTGGCGCCGGGCTTGGCTTGGCGACAGCGAGCGCCTTAGCCGTTGCTGTTCCCGCCGCCAGCCCAGCCTGCCGTGCCGCAGCCGCGGTCGCCGTCAACGCTGGACTGACTGTGGCATCGATCTGGGCGTTGGCGGTGGCTTGTGCGTCGCGCGTGGCAGCCACCGGCGCCACCGTTGTTGCGGCCGGCGTTTGGCTGACCACAGGCAGCGTCTGTGAGTTGCCGGCGCTGGTGACATGTCCCCCGCACCCAGCGGTTAGGAGTGTCACGATAGAGGCGAGGCAGAGAAACGCAGCGTGGCGCGGGTTCTTGATCGACCTCGTGGCTCTATGCAGCCTGGTCCTGTGTTCCATAGTCTCTCCTCTGTACCGTGGGTCCGTCAGCCGAGGCGGCACCGGCAGATGCGGTGCGTTGTGCTTCGGCCATTCTCGCTGGTCGATTGGCGGCTCCCGCAAGTTCGTTGCCTCCCCGTTGCAAAATGTACTGTGTCCACGTCGGCAGGCTACGGCGCGCCTGTGGCTACGCCTGCCGCAATCCGCGCCACTCCGGTCGCAGCAATGGGTGCGCTGTCGAGATGCACGATCCGCAGGAAGTCCAGCGGAACGTCCTCATGGAGGTGTACCACGACTGCCTGGCGGTTGGCCGTGACGTTCGCCGACACGCCGCCTCCTTGGCGAGTGACGTAGGCGAGCGCCGCTGCACGCGCAGCGACTGGATCGAGAACCGGTTCGCCGCTGCCGGCGCGGTAGGCCGCTACGTCGATCTGTTCAGCGCCCATTCGGGCGGCGCTACGGGCGAGGCGCCAGAGCCCCTGTTCTCGATCAAACACGATGCCGGCGTCCAACGCCAGACCGATGATGGCCAGGAAGACCGGCATGAAGACCACCACCCAGACCAAGGCCTGACCGCGCTCCCCGTGTCGCTTGTTCATGGTTGCGCTCCAACCGGTACACCTGCCCGATACGGATCTACCGGTTCCATATGCACGCTCTCGACCGGTGCGCTGGCCCAACCGAGGAGCGGCAGGTCGCTGAGCGACACGACGTAGCGGGCTTTCGCCACTACCTGTCCACCGCGACGGTAGCCGCTGGCATCGACGGTGAGCTGCACTGCCGACTGGCGGAGATGGTAGTCATCGGCCACCGCCAGCCCCGTCGCCAGGCCCTGTCGCGCGGCTTGCGTCGCCGAGTTTGCCAGCGCGCCGGCCCGCGCCGCTTCCCAGGCGACAGCACGGATGGCCATGTCCGCCTGGATGACGCGTCCGATCGCCAGCACGCTGAAGGCCAGCAACAGCAAGATCGGCACGACAATGGCGAGTTCGACGATGGCCTGCCCGCCCTGTCGCCTAGTTTCCACGAAAGCCCTCCTTGACCATCACCGACCGCGCGGAGAGCGGCAGCACGCCACCGAGACCGGGCAAGAGGAGAGGCAGATGGCCCTGTACAGCCACGGTCACCGTTGCCCCTCCATCCACGCCTTGCACCGTCACAGCCTGGGCGCTCGAACCCAGTCCGGCGTCCAGGAGGCCTTGCGCGGTCGTGACGCCCTCGGCCACGTTGCCGTCCGCCGCGGCCGCCACAAGAGCACCTTCAGCGCAGGCCGTTGTCACGACGTCCTGCGCGTGGACGAACAGAGCGAACTCCAGAATCGCCAGCGCTACCAGCAGCAGCACCGGTAGCGTCACGGCAAACTCGACGAGACCTTGCCCATGCTGGGTCCTGTGTCCGCCCTCGTCGCCGGCAAGGTCGAACTGCCGGCACAGGCAAGCAGGTGTCGGCATCGCTAGAGGCCCGGAATCGCCGTCACGTGGCCGAGGATCTTCTGAAACGTCGCGGCGATGCCCTGGCTGAACTGCGTCACCGCGGCAATCGACGCCAGTACAATGAGGGCGACGATCACCGTGTACTCGACCAGACCCTGACCCCTTTGCGATGACCCCGGCGAGCGAATGGCGTCTGTCCGCGCCGGCAGACGGCGGGACAGCAGCATCACCTCCACCTGCAATGCCACTGCGGCCTTTTCCAACTGCGACCCCATGGTCGACCTCCTTCACTACGCGCACAGAGCGCGTCCTCTTCGCTTTGACCCGGCGGGACCACCTCGCCTGGGCAAGATGCGACCTAGCTACCAAGGTGCAATAGCTCGACGCCGGCCGGCACCAGGACGATGATGAACAGCACCGGAAGGATGCAGGCAGCGACCGGCAGCAACATGGTGACGGTCGCCTTTCCTCCGGTCTCGACGATCCACAACCGCTTCTGCTCCCGCACTGCATCCGCCTGGGCAGCGAGCGTCTCACTCACCGACAAGCCCTGGGCGTGGGCGGTGCGGAGGTGTCCGGCCAGATGGCCCAACTCTGGAATGACCGTGTGCTCGGCAACGACATCGAGTGCTTCCACCAACGTGTGCCGGCCAAGTCGGACGTCCCTGGTGACCTGGCGCAGTTGTTCGGCCACCAGCCCTGGCTCGTCCTCCACAACCTCCAGCAGTGCCTGCTCTAGGCCGAGCCCGGCCGAGACTGCCAGGGCCAGCCTATCGAGCAAGGGAGACAGCTCCATGAGCACCTGCGTGCGGCGAGCCTGCACGGTTCGATGTAAGAGGATATCGGGGAGGAAGTAGCCGCCGAGGAAGGCCAGTAGCCAGAGCCCGACCGGCAGTGATCCGAACGGTCGCACGCCAAGGAGACCCGCGCCGATCACGAACAGGACCCATACCACACCGAGCGCCACTTTCTCGCCGTACCACTGACCGAAGTCGATATTCGGCCGCGCCAGTGCCAGGCGCTGTTCCAGTGCTTCGCCGCCGGCGATGCCAAGGCCGTTCAGGGCGCGCTGCGCCGCCCCGCCGAGGTCGGCCAGGAGGGAAGCCGTCCAGGTCTCGCGGCCTCCCGGACCGGCAAGACGCCGACGGGGGCGTGCCGCGTCGTCGCGCAGGCGAGCCTCCACGTCGAGCCGGCGGAAGCGTTCTTCCAGGTCCGGTTTCGGGCGACCCAGCGGTTGATGAGTCAGCAGGACGTAGGCGCTGACGCCGAAAAGCAGTAGCCAGAAAAGCAGGCCCAGAGGCGGAACGCGGAGTTCAAGGTGGGACACCGGCAGCATCATTGCGGCAACCTCGCCATCCGCCGCATCAGCCAGTAGCCGGCGCCGATCAACGCGACGCATCCCGCCAGCCAGGTCTCGCCGGCGACGGTGCCGAAGTAGGCGACATAGGCCGGGGAGAGGAGGCGCATGAGCAGTAGAAGCGTCGGCGGAACCAACGTCACGATCCGTGCTGCCAGTACCTGCCGGGCCTGCACCGCGCGCAGTTCCGCCCGCACCCGCCGTTGTTCGCCCATCGCGTGGGCCAGCCTGTCAAGTACCCGACTGACCTGCCGGCTGCCCATGCGGTCGTCGAGCACGAGCGTGCGCACGACGGTTCTCGCCAGCGGCGTCGCCAGGCGATGCTCCAGCCCGATCAGCGCTCGGGCCAACCCATTGAAGCGTGCTTCCCGCGTCACTGTGGCAAACTCCTGGCGCAACAGGACGGGTCCGCCGCGCGCCAGGCCCGCAATGGCTTCCTCGACCCCCATCCCGGTACGGATGGCATCGCGGAGTTGGGTAATCGCTTCAACGAGCGCGCCTTCAAGTGCGGCTTCCCGCCGCTCCTGCGCAGCTTGCACCCAGATCGTCGGCGCCAGAGCGCCCAGGCCCGCGCAGCTCAGCGTCAGCACGAGCCAGCCCAACCGCAATTGCAGGACGACTCCCACGGAAAGAGCGACGCCAGCAGAGAGCATCAAGAAAACGCGCGGCGTCAGCCAGGGCGCCCCGGTCTGCCGCAGCCACGGTTCCAGCCGGGCAAGGCGCCAGCGAGAGGGCAACAGTGGGCGTGGCCGGGTGAGGCCGTCGTAGAAGAGATAGGCGCCCAGCGCGAGACTGAGCGACAGGAGCGCGGGCAGCACGAATTATGCCTCCATATCCCGACCAGGCAGTGGCAGGGCGTAGGCCACGCCCTTGCTCGCCAGTTTTGCCAGGCAGCGTGGCCGGATGCCCGTCCAGATCAGACGGTCACGGCGTGCGTCGAGCGTCCAGAGTTCATTACCGGTGAGCGTGGGCGTGCCGTGATTGGCGTCGACGCCGGCCACTTCGTAGATGCTGGACACCTGCCGGCGGCCGGTCCGGGCCTCGTAGCGCAACTGGATCACCAGTTCGATGGTCGAGGCAACCATGTCCTGCAAGGCGTCGCGTGGGACGCGTTCCTCAGCCATCATGGCGTAGGTAATCAAGCGAGTGAGGGCGTCGCGTGGACGGTCGGCGTGGATGGTTGTCATGCTGCCGCTATGGCCGCTCGACATGGCGAGCAGCATATCAAGCGATTCCGCCCCACGACACTCACCGACGATAAGGCGGGTTGGTCGCATACGCAGGGCGTTGCGCACCAACTCTCGCGTGGTGATCTTTCCCGCCCCCTCGGCGTTGCCCTTGCGCGTCACCAACGGGATGCAATGCGGGATCTGGCGATAGAGTTGCAGTTCCGGATCATCCTCAATGGTGACGATGCGCTCATCCTCCGAAGGGATAGCGGCGCCCAGGCAATTCAGGACGGTCGTCTTGCCGGCGCCCGTCTGCCCGCTAATCACCAGGTTGATACCGGCCTGCACACAGGCGTCCAGAAAGCGCGCCGCCTCCTCGGTGAGGCTACCAAGCAGGACGAGCTGGTCCATTGATTGCGCACGCAAAGTGAACTTGCGAATTGTGATGCAGGTGCCGATGGTCGTCGCGGGTGGGATCACGGCGTTGAGGCGGCTGCCATCGGGCAGGATCACGTCGACCCAGGGTGAGGCCTCATCGAGGCGCCGGCCGGCCGGACCCAGGATGCGCTTGACAAGACCCAGCACTTCGTCGTCGTTGTCGAACACCACGTCCGGTACCAGCCGCATGTGCCCGTCCAGCATGATCCAGACACGATTGGGACCGTTCACCATAATTTCTTCGACGTCGGGCGCTTCCAGGAATGGCTGCAGACGACCGAGACGAAGGAGGCTGTCGAACAGCCGTTTGGCCACGGCATCCGGGTCCACCAGGGGCGGCGTGTTGAGGGTGGCGGCGCGGCGCTGCCAGCGGGCAACCGCCTCGCTGATCAGCGCGCGAATCTGTGCTTCCTCCTCCGGCCCAGGTGCAACCAGTTGCCGTTCATCGAGCAGCCGGCTCGCCGCGGCGCTCACTTCTTCACGCAGCGCGCGCTCGGCTGCTCGATCCGCCACTGCCGACTGGCCAGCATCGATTCGTACTGACCCGTTAACCGACGACAACGCCTGGCTCACCAGCCACCCCTTCCGCTTTTTCGTGGCGTGTCGCCGGACGTCCCCATGGCAGCCGCCACCACCGGGTCGTAGCAGCAACCTCAGCCGGCAGGATGATGTTGCCGCTGTACAACCGGTCAGCCAGTTCGAGCAGCGCGCGGCCAGCCTGGCTACGTCGCTCAAAGAGCAGCGCCCGCTGCGCCGCCACGGCGCGCTCGACATACCGGCGGTCATTCGGCACGAGGGCTGCGACCGGCACGCCGACGTTCCAGCCGATGTGCGCCGGCGACTGGTGAATGTGCCCGTCGTAGTGGGTCACTACCAGCGCCAGGCGCTCTTTCGAGACGCCGATTTGTTGTTGCCACGCCGCTGCGGCTTCGCGCGCCTGCCACAGGCTCACGCTATCGGCGCGCGCCACCAGGAGGATTTGATCGGCTGCCAGGAGGGCGGCCCGCTGCGTTGCCGCGTCAGGTCGCAGGAGGTCACCGCCCAGGTCGATGAAGATGTGCCCATCGCCTGCCCCCTCTTGCAGTGCTGGCAGTGCTCGCTCGAAAAACGGCGCCGAGATTGCCGCTCCGCGACTTGAATCGGGAATGGCAAGCAGGAGCTGTGCCTGCGGGCAGCGGCCATCCAGTGCCTGCAGTTCGCCGTCTAACGCCTGCCGCCAATGCTCCGGCGAGCCCGGTTCGTTGCGCGTCAGCATGGCCAGATTGCGCAAGATGTCTGCAGCGACGTAGGCAGCGATGCAGGGATGAGCCAGGTCCAGATCAACGAGCACTGATCGCCGTACCGCCCCGAGGGCGATACACAGGTTGATTGCGACGGTTGTGCATCCCACCCCCCCACTGGCAGCCGCCACTGCGACCACCCGCGAACCCTGATCGTGCTTTTTCTCGACCTGGGCTTGCTCTCCAGTAGGCCCTGACGACTGAACTGCTGACGCATCGAATGACGCGGTCCGATTCGAGCCAATACTCGCCTCGCCGGCCGACCGACGGGCGGATGCTGTGACGTATCCTGCCGGTTTGCGCTGCCGTGCTGCGCTCAAAAATGCCTGAGCAAGTGTGGCGTTATCCGTCGCATAATCGAAGACGGCAGTCGCGCTCTCTGCCCAAGTTTCATCTTGGCTGTTCTTAGCCAATATCAGCAACGGAACGCCGCTACCAGCTACCTGACGCACCACGGCTGGGGTGACACGGTTGAGGCCCGTGTCCAGGAGCACTGCGTCGACAGGCTTCGAACGCAGCGCCGCCAGGAGCGTATCCCCGGCGAGGTACCGATCGACAGTCGCGCCGGTTTGCTGCAGTGCCACCACCAGTGCGCCTTCCAGCGCCGGGTCGGCGATAGCAAGAGCGAGTCGCAGGCTACCGGCAGTAATATTGACCACAACTACCGCCCCGTCTGCGCAGGAGCGACGAGGGCCACGTCCAACTCGCCATTCCACTTGGCACGGGCCACTTCGACAGCCTGCTGCCGGGTGAGGAGCAACGTCACCGAACGGATGGCCCCGGGCGAGTTCACGTCGGTCGCGCTCGTGCTGACGCTCGCAGTGGACGGGTCGTAGCCGACCTCACGCACGCGGGCCTGGTCGATGAGGACCGTGGTTTGCGACTGGGGCGTTCCCTTGGCCGAGGTCCAGAGAATAGCCACGGTGTCGCCGGGTTGGAGGTGACCATCGAGCGCACTCTGCGGTGTCACCGGGATGGTGAGTTCCATCTCGTCGGGCCCGAGTGCCGGCTGCACAGCTATGGCCGCCGGAGAGAGGAAGGCATGGCGGGCGAGCGGCTCGCGGAGCGTGCGCCCCACGATCGCTTGCTGTTGCGTCGCCGGGACGAGACCGTCGAATTCCTGCGGATCAACTCGCACGGATACTGCCAGGAGGTCTGTGGCGGTGAGGGTGGACCCTGCCGGAAGGTCCCTGGCCGCCACCAGCACATCCTGACCGGATGTCGCACTGCTCCAAACAATGATGGAGCCGCCAAGCGTGGCCAGCATCACAAACAGCCCGAGGAGTGCCCGGACGTCGAGACGGCGGGGCCGTCGGATGGCGCGGCTAGGAGTCAGCAGGGTTGTTACGGCCATGGACGCCTCCCAATAGCGCTCGGTCACTTGACGCTAGTTGATAATCCCACACTTCAGAATGTGTCATGTAACATTACGCTGGAATGGATGTCAACAGGCGTGGGGTGATTCGCTCGCATGCCAGTAGTCGGAGTTGGCAGCGTGGTATAGTCGCCGTATCTCCCCGATGGCGGAGAAGTGGATCGCCGTACATGCCTGTTGGGGGCGCTGTGGCTGAAGCGGACCAAGAGGGCAGCCAATCGCTGGCCCGCAAGATAGATCGCCTCTTCCGTACTATCTATCCGCGTGGACGGGGCGAATACAGCTTCGAAGAAGTGGCGGAAGCCATTCAGGCGAAAGGTGGGCCGACGATTTCGGCCACCTACCTCTGGCAGTTGCGCAAAGGACTCAGAGATAATCCGACCAAGCATCATCTGGAGGCATTGGCGGACTTTTTCGGTGTCTCCCCTGCCTACTTCTTCGATGAGTCCGCCACGGCGCGGATTGACGCCGAACTCGATATTGTGATGGCGCTCCGTGATGCTCCGGTGCGCCAGATCGCCATGCGCGCCTTCGGCCTTTCGCCACAGAGTCTGCGGATGATCGCCGATATGGTGGAGCGCGTCCGCGAACTGGAAGGGGTGCCCGATCAAGGCCACGTCCCGGTTCGACGCCGGGGCCGGCCGCCACGCGAGGCCGCTCCTCCGCCGGAGACTGAGCGCACGGAAGAGGAGCCGTAGATCCCCGTTGCTCCCGTTAGTCGCTCGGTCGCCCACGCTGTCCCTCCCATCCTTCGATCTCGCTTGCCCCGGTGGGATGCGATCACCCGCCTCGCCCCGGCGCGGCAAGCCCGTCACCCTACCGCTCAAGCCGTTATATGACCGTTATATGGCCGTTATTTGACAGAACGGGCGTTATATGGCGAGAGGAGGCAACTTTTTCGGCGTCGGCACGAGCCTTGCGCACACAAAGCGGTGCCGGCGCGTTCGCCACACCCGTCGGGGAAGTGTCTGTGCCTATGTCGGTGCGGGGGTATAGTGTGAACCATCGTGGAACGCACAGTGGATCTCTGGACGATACGACAGCGTTGTGAAGCGCGCCTGAGGACGCTGCCCATCCCCGATCCGTTTGACCTTGACGACTTCTGCGCCGCGCTATCGGAGCAGCGTGGCCGGCCGATCCTGCTCGAGGCCACCCCGGAAATGGATAGTCCGGCCGAACTGGGGAGTCCGGCTGGACTGTGGATGGCCGGCGCCTCGCTCGATGTCATTTTCTACGACGCTGAGACCAGTCCATTGCACCAGGAACACATTATCTTGCATGAGCTCAGCCATCTCCTCTGTGGCCACCATGCGCAGGTTATCGCCGAGCCAGGGTTCTCGGAACTGCTATTGCCGGACATGTCACGAGAGATCGTCCTGGGAGCGCGGGGGCGGACACTCTCCTATTCCGATGATGAAGAACAGGAAGCAGAGATGCTGGCATCGCTGATAGCAGAGCACGCCAAGCGCCACCGGACAACAGCCCCACCGGCGCTGGTGCGGACGGGGGAAACGATCGCCCGTTTGGAAGGTGTGCTGGAAGAGGGGATCGACCGGTAGCGTGACAACGCAGTGGCTTGTCGATGCTGTGACGGTGCTTGCGTGGGCGGTTGTCGCCTACAAGCTGCCTTCGCTGCTCCGCAGCCCGAAAGACCTGGCCAAGCGTTCCTACTGGCTCTCCCTCTTTGCGATGGCTGCGGCCCTCACCGTCCTGTTGCCGCAGGTATACCTGTGGGTTGACCGCGTCACCAGCGTGCCGAACCTGTCGCGCCTGTTAGGCGATGGTCTGGGCGTGGTAGCCGCCTGGGCTGGACAGTCCTTACTGCTCTACGCCAACTATCCAGTCACCGCAGCGCGTCCTCGTGCCCGGAAGCTCAGTTGGGCGCTGGTGCTCGTGCTGGTGCTGATGGCGGCTTGCTTTGCGTTAGCGCCTGCGCAGCCGGAAGACCGTACCTTCACGGGGCACTACACGCACCTGCCGACGATCCTCGCCTATCGGCTGGTCTTCCTCGCCTGGCTTGGTCTGGCCATGGTCAACTTCACGCGGCTGTCCTGGCGTTACGCGCATGTGTCGCAGCGACCTTCTCTCCGCGTCGGCTTTCGTTTGGTGGCCGTTGGCGGCGTCTTGGGCCTTGGCTACGTCGTCAATGAAGCACTCCGCAGCGGTACAACCTACGTGAACGTCAGCGACCCACTACCGGCAGCCCGCCTCTCCCAGTTCTTGATCGCTGGATTCATGACAACCGGCTTGATCGGCACGACGATGCCGGCCTGGGGACCCTACGTCGGAATACCGACGCTCGTCGGCTGGCTGAAAGCCTATCGTTCCCTGCGCCGCCTCTTTCCCCTGTGGCTCGCGCTATACCAGGCAAGTCCGCAGATCGCCCTGTTCCCGCCCGCGTCCTTACTCTCCGACATCTTGGCTTGGCGACACCTTCGCTTCCGTTTGCATCGCCGCGTCATCGAGATCCGCGATGGCGAACTGATGCTGCGCCCTTATCGAGATCCAGCGGCCGTGGAGTACGCACGGGACCTCTGCGCCGATGCCGGTCTCGCGGAAGAGCAAGCGGCTGTCGTGTTAGAAGCGTCAGACCTGGCCGTCGCCTTGCGCATGCACGCCGCCGGACAAGCTATGGGCAGCGTGACGCCAATGCCGTATGCGCCGAGTGGTACCACTTTAGAGAGTGAGACTGCCGCTCTGGAACTGGTGACCCGTTGCTACCGTCGCTCGTCGCTGGTGCAGGCGGTCGTTGCGCGTGTCGAGGCCGACAGGACGAATACCCCACTGACGGTGAGACAACGTTAGTGCCCCGTGACAACGTTGCTGATCGACCAGCCGTGGCACCCAACCGGACGGCACGCCGTTCTCTCGCCAGGCTAATCACGGAACTCCTGGCGCCGGCGCCTATGGCCTCTGCCCTCCTGCTCATCGTGGCGCTCCATAGCGCTGCCTCTCCGGCAGCAGCACTGCGCTGGGCTTTGGTGGCGATCCTGTTCGGCTGCGCATTCCCCTTCTTGTACATCATTCGGGGCGTCCGCCGCCGCCGACTGAGCGATCACCACGTGCGAGTGCGGGAGCAGCGTCTGTTGCCGATCACCGTCGCCCTGTGCTCAGTGCTTGTCGGACTGGCCCTCCTCTTCGTCCTCGGCGCCCCTCGACAACTCCTGATCGTCGTCGCCGCCATGGCCGTTGGCCTGGTCGTTTCGCTGCTCATCACCCTGGTTTGGAAGATCTCCGTCCACACCGGCACCGTCGCCGGCAGCATCGTCATCCTCGCGCTCATCTTCGGTCCAGCGGTCCTAGCCTTTGAGGTGCTGGCGGCAATCGTCGGCTGGGCACGCGTGGAACTCGGCGATCACACGCCAGCACAGGTGGTCGGCGGCGGTATTATCGGGGCGATGACGGCAGCCGCGGTATTCACTCTTTTGCGATAATCCTGTTCGATCATCGTAGGGAGTAGCCCATCGTTTCGAACGCGTCCGTGACACTGCCAATGCGTGACCTGATGTAGCGTGGTGAGTTCGCGCGGCGCGTCGTGTTTATGCTCGTTTTCTTCTGTACGCAGGCCTTTGTCATGGCCGTTGGGATATGGACGATTCGCGCCCAGCGGAATATCTTGGGCTCTGCCAAATCCGAGGTAATAGTCGTAAACCAATACTGGCGAGGGAAACTTGTGCCTGGAAGGTCGCGACAGGACCTGCTCTGGCTGTCTTGGAACAGGTCCTGGGTTATTTGGGACGGCAGAGCAATACTACTGCGGGACGAGCTCGGCGGTGTATTATCCGCCGAGTCTGGCTTGGGATAGTGCATTCCAGGAAGAGTAGGCCTTCCAAATGAACTTACTGTGCGCAACTGGCGGTCGCCTGATCACATGTAGGGTCGCCGATGCGGTGCTTCACGAAGCGATGGAAGCCCCTGCTCCAGCGAGTGCGCGGTCCATCCAGGAATAGGCCAATTCGCCATGCCATTGATGGTGTCCATGGAAGCGGTCGAGCGCTACGTTGTCCGGCGCCCCGGTCAAGCGATAGACTTCCTGCAAGCGGGCGTACTCGGCGTCGACCACCTCGGGAGTTAATAGCGGATCACGGTCGCCGACTTCCAGCAGGAGAAGGCGCGGTGCAATGAGACCGACAACGTCGGTATATTCGCTCCATTGGAGCATGTCCGGCACGTAATGACAGATGCAGTTGTCGCGTTGCAGGAACATGTCCCCATAGGTCGAGAACATGCCGCTCACGATTGCCGCTTTGACCCGCGGGTCGAGTGCCGCCGTGTAGGCGGTGTGGGCGCCGCCCCAGGACAGGCCCACGCAGCCGATGCGTTCTGGATCAACGTCCGAGCGGGATTGCAGGTAGTCCAATGCCCGGAAGGCATCGTGGACCCGCAACCCCTTCAGGGTATACCCAAGCAAGAAGGCGTTGCGGGCAAGCCACTGGCAGGTATTTTTGCCGCCACCGAGTTCACCGAAGCCGCGGGCATCTGGCGCCAGTACGACGTAGCCGCGCTTCGCGAACTGCCGGGCGTAGTCGTCGTTGTAGGCACGGCCACGCATCCGTTGATCAAGTGTCTCGGGCAGGCCGACAACTGCCAGTTTGCCGAAGGGGTGCCCGTGCAACGCCAGGATCGCTGGTCGCCGCTCATGCGCCGCGTCGTCGGGGATCAAGAGCCAGGCCGGCACGGAAAAGTCGGCCATGGTATCGAACACCACTTTCTCGCGCCGGAAGCCGTCGTCCTGCACGATTTCCAGCGTTCGCGCGCGCAGGGGTACAGGATCTTCCACCGGCAGCCGCAACAACTCTCTGGTCTTCGCGCTGAGTGCCGCATGCCAGGCGAGCCATTCGGCATGCGTTCGCGCCCCGAACGCCAACTTCGGCGTAATCTGGCGCCACCGGGCTTTCAAGAACTGTTCCGTCGAAAAATGGGAGTCGTCTCCCGGCGAAGTGATCGAATCTGGCGGTAACAACGTTTCTTTTCCCCTGTACCATTCGGAGTTCGCCCGAAGATCTTCCCGGCTGCTCATCTCCGGCCTCAAGAGGCATCATCGCAATTTCGGCAAGATCCGGCGCAGCATCTCCCAGCAGTCTAGCGCAAGCGGATCGCCTCCGGCTCGGCCTGTTATTCCTGTTATTCTGCGAGTCCACGGAAACGGGTCAGCGCGGGCGTCCTCTCGCTGCCGCGCGCCTGGAGCCGCGACCGGCACCGTGCTACACTACGTCATCGGCGCGTGCCGAAGAGGAGGTGCGGACGGCGCCGACCCTGGCTGGAAAGCCCTCGACCGCCGCCTGCACCGTCATGACGGGAACTGACCGGGGTATATGGTGCAAGAATTCAGCAGGCACAACCTGGGCGCATCGCGGCGTGCGGTGCTCGGAATGTTGACCGGACTCGCGGGCAGCGTCGCGCTGGCGGCGTGCGGCGGCTCGACTGTCGCCACGGCTGCCACGCCATCCGTCAGTAGTACGCAGACGACCAGCGCCGCGCAGACCGGTGTGACAGTGGCAACAACCGCACAGGCAAGGTCGGCGACGGCGACTTCTGCGTCCGCAGCGACTTCTTCCAGCGCCGTGGCGTCCAGCGCGACCTTAGCTGCCAGCACGGTTAGTAGCCAGGCGACAACAGCCGCCGCGGCGTCAGCGCCGGCCGCCGGGGTGGTCACGATCAACCATCTCGATTGGTGGTCTCCGAACACGCCGGTGCTGGTGACATTCTTCAACGGCAATAAGGCCGATTTCGAGCAGAAGAACCCCAACGTCAAGGTCAATTACCTCTTCGCCGCCAGCGTCGATGAGGTGCGGCAGAAATGGATTGTCTCAACAGCAGGTGGCGTGCCGCCGGACACCTCGCAGATCGATGTGACATTCATCCGCGATCTGATGCAGGCGTCACTGGTTGAGCCGCTGGACACCTATATCGCCAAATCGCCGGACATGGCCATGTCGAACTTCGTCGCTTCGGGCCTCTACTACAACCAGCAAGGCGGTCACACCTACGGCATCCCCTTCGACGGGCCGCAGGTCCTCTGCATCGCGTACAACACCGACCACTTCCAGGAAGCAGGGCTCGATCCCTCCAAGAATTTCACCTGGAAATGGACCACCGAGCAGTTCCTGGATGCCGCCAACAAGCTCAACCGCACGCAGGGCGGCAAGACGGTGCGCGGCGGTATGCAGCCTTTCGGCCTCTCGCCACGGCCCTATTCGGGTTGGCTCTACGCCAACGGCGGCGACTTCTACAACCAGGACTACAGCAAGGTCTTGTTCAATAGCCAGCAGGGCCAGAATGCCTTGCAGGTGGGGCAAGACCTGTGGACGCGTTACCCCTTTCAGGTACCGGGCGACACCAGCGCCAAAGCGGGCGACCACGGTCTTGGAGGCTTTGAAGCGGGCGTCTACTCGATGACGTACACAGGCACCTACACTGCCGGCTACATCCTCGACGCCAACCCAAAGCTAAACTTCCGCTTCGCGCCGCTGCCGCAGGGGCCATTGGCGAAGAGCACCGGATCAATGGCTTTCACGAACATGTATGCCATGTCCCAGGGCGGGAAGCAGAAGGCGGCGGCCTGGGAGTGGGTGAGCCAGGTCAACTCGGAGCCAGCCCAGGAGAAGTACTTCGCACAGGTACAGAATCGCCCATCGGCACGCAAGGCTGTCTACCAGAGCGCGGCATGGGCGGCCGTGGTGAAAGCGCAACCGGCAGTCGACGGCGTCGAGACGCTGGTGCCGGAAACGAAGCAATTCCCCTGGATCGCCTTCACCAAAGTCAGCACCGACACCGCTCCCATCTGGACGAAGGTACAAAAGGGGCAAATTACGGTTAGCGACGCGCTGGCTCAGATGGAGCCTATCGTCGACAAGGATATTGCCGGACAGTGAATAGGGGTGCCGCTGCCTCTGGTGGCGCCGTAGGCAATTGCGCTAAGCATGTGGCCATAACTTTGGCATGGGTCGCTCCAGAGGGGATCGGCTGCAAAAGCATGCCTTTGTTCTGGTTACATGCTTAGTCGGGCACGAGCACGGCTTTCAGGCACTCGGACGACGCCTGGGCGGCGAAGGCCGCGGCAGCTTGGGATCGCGGGAAGGTCGTCACGACGGTCTCGGGTCGGATGATCTTCCGGGCGATGAAGTCGAGTACCGTTGCCTCGCCTTGCGCCGTGAGGAGCGGTCGCGGCCCCTTCGCGGCGATGACCGTAAGGTCGCGCCGGAATAGCCATTCCGGGTCGAAGCCAGTCATCGGCGCCCGAAACACGCCGACCAGGATAGTGATGCCGCCCATCCTCGTCATCTGCAGCGCTGCGGCGAAGGTCGGCTCGATGCCAACCACCTCGTAGGCGCGGTCGACGCCGATGCCCCGCGTGATCTCGCGTACGACAGCAACCGGATCGTGCGTCGCCGAATTGACGACCTCGGCACAGAAGGGGCGGGCGGCCTGCAGCCGGTTCGGGCTGACGTCGATACCGATCACCCGCACGCCCATCCCATACAGGGTCTGACTGACGAAGTGGCCCATCGCCCCTAGCCCGACAACCGCCGCCCACTGGCCAGCCTCCGGTTGTCCGCGCAGCGCAGCGCCAATCGCGCAATCGGCAGGCTCGCAGACTGCGGCATGCTCGAAGGAGAGGCCGATCGGCAGCGGGAAGAGTCCGCAACCCTGGGCGGGCGTGAGCCGGGCGATCAGATCGGTGAAGCCGCCGCCAGCGTTGCGCAGACGGGGTGCGCCGGTGCAGAAGTTCGGGCTGCCGAGCAGACAGTTCGCACACTGACCGCAGAAGTTGCCAAAGCAGTTAGCAACCCGGTCGCCCCGACGGAACGTTTGGACGTTCGCCCCGACTTCGATCACATCGCCAGCGTATTCATGTCCACCCATGAAGCGCGGATAGGGACCCACGAAATAGCGATACTGCTTCATGTCACCACCGCATACGCCGCACGTCTGCATGCGGACGAGCACGCCGTCCGGCGGGCAGTCGGGCGTCGGCACGCCATCATCAACGACGATGTGCTGACGATCAGCTAGGAATACTCCCTGCATGGCTTTTCCTTTTGTGCTTGGAACTTGGACATAGTCTTTGATTCTGGGAGTGTGGACGCTGGACGCATGAGGTGTCCTGGCCAGTGGAGCAAACAGGCCCTGCGCGGTGCCTCCATGCGCTCGATCAGTCTTCCCACCTCCCGAATCAGAGCCAAAAATCCTAAACCCTGACACTATACCCCGGAGGGGTATGGTCAGCCCGCTATAGGCTGTGCCACTGGCGTACAACAGCGACCGTGACCTTTGCCGCCTTACAAGGCTGTGCATTAAATCCGAATCTGCTCTGCCGTATAACGGCCATATAACGGCGGACCGGGTAAGATCACCTCGTTGTACGTGGTTTTGCCGACTTTCTACCCCCAAAAGTCGGACAGGGACTGTCGCGCCACCTGGGATTCGTTCCAAAGCGCGGCCGGCGACGCGATCATCTGGGAGGTAAGGCGGCCCTCATGCAGGACCAGTAACCACCGAGGATCGGCGTTATGGGAAACGCGTTGTACGGGAGGAAACGATAGAGAGCATCTGATTCTTCGGATCAGTCGGCTCTGCCAAGTACCCTTCGGGCTTGAGCAGTCGCGCGCCCTGAAGCCATCTCACGCTCCAATTTGCGTGGGAGATACCGACCTTGCCTGAACGTCGACGCTGCTTCATCCGATCCTTGATTGTAGTCCTGGATGCCGCAACGGTGTTCCGGCTGGATGAGACGAAAGAGCGCGCGATGGTTGTGCTGACCCGCGAGTCCACTCTTCCGGCTCGTGAGGATGATGCCTTGCCCGAAGTTGTCGGCGAGTAGTCACTGCGGATCGACTGCCAGCACCTCGCCTGGTCCTAATCGGAAAGCTGGGCACAAGCACTATCTTCCCCGAACGCTGCTCAGGAACAGTTTCTATGCGCCGCCCATGAAATCGTCCAGACACTGCGCGCCTGGTATCGGCTTGACACCATTCAGGCATGGTTCGTCGGTGCGCGCATTCACATTCACTCGGAATTCCAACGCGGTACTGGACGCCGCCTACAGCTTCATCGCCGCCTGATCGCCCTGCCGGTCACTCCTGTCTCCGGCTAATCCTTTCCCCATTGTCTACATTCGAGGCCGAGCGTTTTGTGCGCTCGGCCTCATTTATTTCCCGCGGCTGACGAACACTCGCGCTTGTTACGACTCAAGCGTCGGCGTTCCGTCGCCTGCTGCCCCGCCGGTCGAATTGCCTGACCGGCCGTTCTGTCGTTGTGCCGGGGTGGGAAGTCGGAAGCTTCCTGCCCCGGCGTTGCTGAAAGGAGGGTCGGTATGACCCATCTCTTGATCCCGCTGGTGGCGTCGCTCGTTGCCAGCCTCGCGGCCGCCGGTTGCTGGCTGGGGATAACCCTGCGCCCGCCCCCCATACCCATCGAGGTTGTCTCCGGCGACCGGGCCTGCCGCCGGCGCTGGCAACACTTGCTTGGCAACGGCGTCCGTCGTCTCCAGCGCCTCACCGGTGCTCCGACGGCCCCAGCACTGGCGCTGCTGGTCGTCGATTCCTTGCCGGACGGGCAGCGGGCGGCGCTCTCCCTCTTGCGCCGACGGGGAGACGGCCGAACGGTCCAACTGGTCCGTTTGGCGCTCAGCGTGCCGGAGCGCCGGCTCGCTCCCGACGAGGTACTCGCCGTCCTGGCCGAGCAGTACCTCGCCGTCACCGTACCTTCCAAGTCCCGGACGGCGCCGGCAACCGTGACCAGCGCCGACGCTGCTCGTCAGGTCGCGACCCTGTTGGCCGACCTGGGCAACGCTCGCAACGGTTCGGTTCGCGGCGGCTAAGAACGTCCCAGTTCTTCCACGCTGGCAGCGCCGGGGCAGGGTGCTGCCAGCGTTTATGTCACTTGCCCTTGCACAATGCTCACCGAGAGGAGCAGTTCATGCCAAAGTCCAACGTCATCCTGCGCAGTCTCACCGATCTGGGCTCGTATTTCCCTATCGTTGACTTGCCAGACCAGCCTCCAGAGGAAGAAACTCCGCAACCATCCGCGCCCATTACGATGGTGATGGACGCTGAAGATGCGGCAGACTTGCCGCTCAACCTCGACGCGCTCCTGGCGCAACTGGCGGCGGCCAGCGCGACACTGACCGATCTGGCACAGCAGGACCAGGCGGCCCGGCAGGCTGCGCAGGGTCTGCTGGAGCGCTACGAAGCGCTGAAGGCTGCGTATCAGGAAGCGGTGCAGGTTACCCGGCAGGCGCAACAGGTGCGTGTGCAAGCCGAGACCCTGGCAGGCAGAGCCTTCGTGGCAACCGCGCGCCGGGCAGCCGCTGCGGTCGTGACGATCGCCGAGCAGGCGGAAGGCGTGGCGGCGCAGTTGCTGGTACAGCGTCGCATGGCCTACGAAACGGCGGCAGCAGAGCCGGCCCTGGCGCTCATGCTGGAGGAGCAACAGCGGGAAGAGGAACGCCGACAAGCCGAAGCCGCCGAGGCGGAAGGCACCCGGCGGCTCCAGGAAGGTCTCGCCGCTGCGCAGGCAACGCTGGCGGCGGGGAAGATTGAGGAAGCGGAGGCGATGCTGGGAACCCTTGCCAAAGACTACCCCAACAGCGCTGACGTAACTTCCGTCCAGGACAGCATCCGGCATCGCCGCGACGCTGTCAAGGTCGCCGTTGCCGAAGAGGCATTGCACGCTGCTCGGCGCAGCTATCGCCACTCGGCGAGTGAGGCCATCGCCCAACTTGAGGGCCTGGATTTGGCAGGGTTGCCTGAGCACCTCCTCCAGCAACTCAAAGGGGTGTGGGCGGCGGCGTGTGCCCGCCTCTGCAAGGAGCGGCAGGTAACTGGTTTCCTGCGCTACCTGCCCCTCCCGGCCTACGGCGTCGTTGTCGCGCACGAGGCGGAAGGCGCCTACCGGGTCATCAGTGCGCTCGGTGCCCCCCACTTCCAGGTCGGCAGCATCGTCGCCGAGTCCTTTGTCCAGCGGGCCCGTCCTCTCCGCTCCACCGGCCGTTAGCGTGGCCGGTCGCGTGGTCATCAGTCCCCGGAGCCGGATATGGCTCCGGGGACTGTTCGCGTGGCGCAGCTTGGAGTTGCTGCGAGACGATGCTGTCGGAAAGGAGCGGGTCCGTGCTACGAGAATCGCCTGTGGAGGATCTTGTGGGGTACTGGACTGCCCAATACCTCGCTTTCGCTGGGCATCAGCGTCCATGTACCCAGGCGGCGATGCATGCCGTTCTCGTGGGATTACGGGTGCACCACACTGTGCTCGACCTTACGGCCTGGCACGATCTCAGCCGTACAGCCGATGGCGAACTGGTTCGCAGTCTGGCGCCGGAGGCTTCGGAGGCGCTCATCGAACAGCTCTGCGCCGCCGCTCGGCACGTGCGTTGGGCCGAGATCACGGACCTGCCGATTTGACCGGCGTGGCAGCATTCGAACTGACCGCTGAACAGCGGCTGGCCGTGCGCGCACCTGAAGGGCCAATGCTCATTGTGGCCGGGCCAGGCGCGGGCAAGACGGCGGTGTTGGCAGCACGCATCGCCTACCTCGTCCAGGAACGCGCTGTTGGCGCTGCCAGTATTCTGGCACTTGCCTTCGGCGCCAAGGCGGCGCGGGAACTCCGCTGCCGGCTGGACGCCTCCCCAGACGCGGCGATGGCCGCCGTGGAAGTACGCACATTCCATGCTTTTGGCCTCCGCTTGGTCCGTCAGTGGCAGGCCGACATCGGCTATCGCCCGGGGCCTCTGACGATATACGGCGAGGCGACGGCTCGGGCGCTGCTGAGCGAGGTTGCAACCACGCTGAGCATCGGCCCGGACCGCTGGCCGTTACCCAAACTGGCACAGGCGGTGGAGCGGTATCGCTTGACCGGAGAGACCGCGCCGCCAATCGTGACTGCGCTCACCACCGCCTACGAGGCGCGACTCATCGAGCGCGGCGCCCTTGACTACCCGGCGATGCTACTCTTGCCGCTCCGGCTGCTGGTGCAGCGTCCGGATATGGCAGCGTGCTACCAGGTGGCCTACCACGCCATTCTGATCGACGAAAGCCAGGACGTGTGTCCCGCCCAGTATGTCCTGGCCCGCTTGCTGGCGGCCCGGCATCACCACCTCGTGCTCGTCGGCGATCCGGCCCAGAGCCTCTACGGCTGGCGCGGTGCGGATGGTCGTGCGTTGCGCAGCTTTCCCAGCGACTTCCCGGAGACACGGATCGTGGCTCTCCGCCAGAACTTCCGCTCCACCGCCCGGATTGTGGAGGTGGCGAATGCCGTGGGCGCGGGCCTGCAAGGACGCATGAACCTCTGGACGAGCAACCCGTTGGGCCCGACGCCCGTGTTGCATGTCGCAAACGACGAACACGCCGAAGTCTACTTCGTGGCCGATGAGATTACACGCCTGTACGCGGAAGGATTGGTTCGCAACTTCGGCGAGATTGCTGTCCTGTTTCGGACGAACGAGCAGGCCCATTCGCTCGTCCTGGCCCTGCGGTCTCGCCAGATTCCTTGCGGGCAGCGCGGCACCGACGATCTGCAACATCGGCGCGAGGTGGGCGACGTCCTGGCCTATCTGCGCCTGGCCTGCGATCCTACGGACGGCCACGCCTTGGCCCGCATTGTCGACGTGCCGCCGCGTGGACTGGCCTCACTTGCCACGATCTTGCGTGCGCACCCGCTGCCGGTCGCTGCCTTGGGCGATGTTGCCAGGCGCCTGAATGTGCCGGCATCGCGCCTGGAGCGGCTGGTGGCGCTACTGCATCAACTCCGCGATCAAGCGACGGTCGCGACGCCGACGGCACTCGTCGATATGGTGCTGGAGCGTAGCGGCTACCGAACCTGGCTCGTTCGCCAACCGGACGGTGCAGTGCGCCTGCGTCACGTCCTGGCCCTGCGTTCGCTGGCGGGGCACACACCGGGGGACCTGGCGACCTGGCTGGCTGAACTTGAACTTGGCGAGTTGCCGGATCAGGACGCAGCGCAGCACGTCCACCTGCTCACTGTGCATGCAGCAAAAGGCAGCGAGTGGCCGGTGGTGTTCGTCGTCGGCTGGGAGGAAGGCTTGCTGCCGCACGCGCGTGCCGTACGCGATGGGGTAGGCGGTTTGCAAGAGGAACGCTGTATCGCCTACGTCGCCGTAACGCGGCCGCAGAGTCGGTTGTATCTCACCTGTTGCCGGTCCCGCCAGTCGGGGAATCGTCGAGTAGCCGTGCAACCCTCCCGCTTCCTTCCGGCGCTACCGCCGGACATTGCCGCAGCGGCCTGACGGGCGCTCAGCGTGCCGCGCGTTGACACAAGCGCGCTCAAGCGCGCCTATCCCCTCACCGACCTGCTTGCCAACTACGGCGTGGAACTGCGCCAGCAAGGCCGGGTCCTGATGGGTCATTGTCCCTTCCACGACGACCGAACGCCGAGCTTCCTGGTTGATCCGTCCGACCAGCACTACTTCTGTTTCGGGTGCAGAGCCTACGGCGACGTGTTGAACTTCGTCCAGCGGATGGAAGGTCTTGATTTCCGGGCGGCGGCGCGGCATATCGTCGGCAATGCACCGACGATCAGTGTGGCTCGCTCCACGCTGCCAGCTAGCCGGCGGCGCTACCGGCAGTCTGCACCGTCAGCACGGAGTTTCACCGAGCGTGCCGTCCTGGCAGCCGCGGTGGAACTGTACCGTCACCAGTTGTTCGCCGAGCCGGCCGCGCTCACCTATTGCGGTAAGCGAGGATTGGAGCGGTCGACACTGAAGCGCTGTCAGCTTGGCTACGCCTGTGGCGCCACGCTTACTCCCTATCTGCGTGACCGAGGACTCCCCGTGACGGCCGCTCGGCGCGTCGGCCTACTCCAAAGGGACGGCCGCGAGCGATTCACGGGGCGTCTCGTTTATCCAGAAGTGCGCGCCGGCCAGCCCATCTGGCTGCTCGGTCGCCTCATCGCCCCAAACGCTGCCGCCCCGAAATATCTCGGATTGCCTGGCCCCAAGCCGCTCCTCGGTTGGGAAACGGCAAGTACTGCGCCGCAGGTGACGTTGGTGGAGGGCGTATTTGACCTGCTCGTGCTGCGGCAATGGGGCGAACCGGCGCTGGCACTGGCGGGCACCCATGCGGCACCCACCATCCTTGAAGCGCTGCGACGTATCCCGCGTCTGCACCTCGCTTTGGACGCCGATAATGCTGGCCGCGCCGCCAGCGCAGCGCTGCAACAGGCGCTCGGCTCGAGGGCGCAGGCGCTGATCCTGCCGGGCGTCAAGGACCTGGCGGAGTTGGCGCTGCGACCAGACGGTTACGACGCCTTCCTCCAGGCACGTGCGGCCGCGACGAGCCTCGCGGCTGCCTGAGAGCCTGAATACCACCCATCCAGTTTCCACCGACGGGACTATCCCGTCGGCACCGTTTACGACCAACAAAGGAGCCTCATCGTGGCAAAGTCGCTGAACCAAGTCGCCCTAATCGGCCGCACCGGAGCCGAACCAGCCATGCGGTACACCGCCGGTGGTCAACCGGTGACGACATTCTCTCTCGCTACGGACCGTCGGACCGGCAAACACGACGAGGATGCCGGCCCAGACTGGCACCGGATCGTGGCTTTCGGGACGCTCGCGGAGTTCTGTAACGCCTACCTGGCCAAAGGGCGCCTGCTCTATATTTCAGGGCGCCTTTCCTATCGCAGCTGGACCGGCCAGGACGGCCAGCAGCGCCACAGCACCGAGATCGTCGCCAGCGACGTGGTGCTGTTGGACCGCCGCCCGAGCGGCGAAGCCGCCGACGCCGTTGACGGACAGGTGGTGAGCGGCGATGATCTGCCGTTCTGAAATTACCTCCCGCCTGCCCACCGTGCGGTTGCGAGCGCTGCGCGGGCAGCTCATCTGCCTGCTGCGACCCCCCACAGCGGCGGCCGACAAC
>DHIZ01000282.1 GCA_002404055.1 Chloroflexi bacterium UBA4733 | reverse complement strand
GGAGGGGGCCTTCCTCCGCGCTCCGGCCGTGCCAGGCGATGCCGCCTTGCGATTGGGCCGTCCTCCCAATTGCTCGCCGCGTGATTTCCGGATCGGCGTCCTCGCCGCTAACCGACCAGGGCAAGGAGCTTCGTAACCGTGTTCCAGTTCCGCATGGTCACAGTCACACCGAACGTCTTATCCCAGGGCACCTTGCTCAGCGGGGACGCCAGGATGCCGGTAGGACACCACAGGTACAGCTCGCGCCCGATGAGGCGCACCTGGTCTGGGCCGACGTCCAGGGCACCTACGGCGGTGACGCCAGCCGCCTTCGGATCGCCGCTCAGGAATCCGACGAGGAATTTGGCTGGGTCCGTCATGATATCCAGCAGTGGCGCTTGGGCTACAGTCTTGCCCAACTCCTCTGCCGTGCGAACAACGACCGCGGACTTCACACTGAGCATACGGCTCAGAGCTTCCTCAATGTCCGTAGCGACAGTTTCAATAGACTGTGAGACCGTGAAGACCGCGTTGCCGCTATTTAGCAGGGTGGCGACATCGGTATACCCGAGATCGGTCAGCAACCCGCGTAGCTCCGCCATGGCGATGCGGTTCCCACGCCCGACATTGACACCGCGCAGCAGCGCGACCACACGCGCCCTCACGAACTGTCATCCTTCTGCACCAGGGCTATCGCCTCATTCTCGGTCCACACGGCGGATCAGCAACACCGGCGCGCTGGTTTTGCCGACAAATCGCGCGACCACGCTGCCGCTGAGGCGGGCGGGAAGGCCCGCGCGACCGTGCGTTGTTACCACGATCAGTCCGAACTGGTGTTCGATGTTGTCCGCCGAAAGCTGCGTGGTCGTGTCGCCGCGCCGCACTTCGGTGGTGACTTCGACGCCCTCGGCACGGAGCCGTTCAGCGAGGCCGGCTAGATTTACAGCCGCTTCGTCTTGCTCTACCTCCAGCAACAGCCGCGTCGCTGACGGCAACAAGGTAGTCGCCGGCGCCCGCTTGTCCGTGACCGTCCCTGGCGTGGCAACTACCGTTACCAGGTGCAGTTGGGACTGCAGCGCCCGGGCCAGTGTTGCGGCGATCGGCAGGGCGGCCTCCGCCGCCGCGCTCCCGTCAAGCGGCACCAGAATATCCGCCGGTTGGAACACTGCCGGTTCTTGTTCGGGGGCCGCTGCATGCACCAGCAGCAGCGGCACGCTGCCCCGTTGCAACGCCTGCTGCGCGATGCTACCGGCGACAAGGTCGCGCCAGCCCGCCCGACCATGGGCACAGAGGACGATCAGGTCGGCGCGTTCTTCCTCGGCGTGGTCGGCAATGCTGCGCGCGACATCGCCAAGCGGAACGCTGTGGACATGGACTTCCGCTTCGATCTGTTGGTCTCTTAACCGTGTCACCACGCTTTGCAAGTACGCTTCCGCCGCCGCGACTTCCGTCAGGTGTGGCTCGCCGTGGATCGTCGTCGGCGCCTTGCGCTCGATGACGTGCAAGAGCAGCAGGCGCGAGTCGAAGGCATGGGCAAGCCGTGTGGCGACGGGCAGCGCCGCTTCGGCCAACTGAGAGCCGTCCAGTGGCAAGAGCAATCGTCGGAACACGCAGCCATCTCCTCTGTCCGGCCAAAGTGCGCAGTGCTCGGTTAGCTCGCCGCCGCTCCGGGAATATTGCCACCGAACGTCGCATACAGCAATACCACGTTCAACAACAGAATCACGACTGTGCATGCTGCGGCCAGCACGTTCGTCAGCGGACGATTGACCAGATGCTCTCCCATCAAGTCCCTGCGCCGCGTGAGTAGGATCAGGCTGATCACCGGCACCGGCAGGACAAAGCTCAGAACGACCTGGCTAAGTACCAGCACCCTCGTCGGATCGAGGCCGAGCGCGACGACAATGAGAGCGGGCAGCATCGTGACGAAGCGGCGGAGCCAGATGGGGATGCTGAAATCGACAAAGCCTTGCATGATAATCTGGCCGGCCAGCGTGCCAACAGCGGACGAGGATAGGCCGGAGGCAAGCAACGAAACGCCGAAGACGACGCTGCTGGCGCCGCCCAGCAATGGCGTCAGCGTTTGGAACGCCTGCTGGATCGTCGCCACGTCACTGTGACCGCTGTCGTGAAAGACCTTGGCGGCCATAAACAGCATCGCCATATTAATGGCGCCGGCCAGCCCCATGGCGCAGACGACATCGACAACTTCGAAGTGGAAGATGCGGCGCGTTTCCTCGGGGTTGCGCCCCACGATGCGCCGTTGGGTCAAGCTGGAGTGCAGATAGATCACGTGCGGCATCACCGTGGCGCCCACGATGCCGACCACCAGCAACATGCTGTCGCCGCTTAACCACGGTACGACGCTGTGATAGGCGACCTGGCCCCAGTCCGGCCGTGCCAGCACCGTCTCCACGACATAACTGGCGGCGATGACGCCGACCAGTACGCCAATGACCGCTTCAAACGGTCGAAGGCCGAAGCGTTGCAAGCCCAAAATAGCGAAGGTACAGAGGCCGGTGAGCAAGGCTGCCGGGAACAATGGAATATGCAGCAGGATGTTGAAGCCAATCGTCGCACCCAGGAACTCCGCCAGGTCGACCGCCATCGCTCCGATCTCGGCAACGATCCACATGACCAGGACCACCCGGCGAGGAAAGAGCTGCCGGCAAAGTTCCGGCAGGCTGTGGCCCGTGGCGATTCCTAGCTTGGCCGAAAGAGTCTGGAGGAGCATGGCCATCAGGTTGGCCAGTACGATCACCCATAGGAGTTGGTAGCCGAACTGCGCGCCACCGCTGATATTGGTGGCGAAGTTACCGGGGTCGATGTAGGCAATCGAAGCGATGAAGGCTGGCCCGAGGAAGGGTAGGATCGCCTGCAGCCCACGCCGCCGTCCGTCGAGGGCCATACGCGCAGCGCCCTGCATTCCCCCTGGCTCGGGCGCAAGCTCCTTACCTGGCAGGTCCGCGACAACTGCAGGCTCGTCGATCACCGTCATCACACCTCCGGCCACCGGTCGTCCGGCACCTGTTAGCGGTCGTGCAAGCCATAATTTGCGTATGCTCAAATCGTAGGGTACGGAAGCGGTGGTGTCAAGTCCAGCCTGTAAGCCGGATGCGCAAACGGGTTCACACTGGATACCGGAAGTGATACGCGTAGGGGCAGGCACGGGGGCCTGCCCCTACGGCGCTCGGTCGTTTGCCAATGCTTATGGCGAGCTCGGGCACGACGCGACTGCTGTCCATGAAGGTATGATCCAACAGCGTCGCGATGGGCGCAGCCGCCAGAGCCGGCACGGCATGTGCCCAACTGCTTCGGCGGGGGACCTGTCGATTAGTGAGGAGCCAGCCCATGATCCCTAAGCAGCAGTTTGGTCGAACCGGACACGAGAGTACGCGCACAGTGTTCGGCGCCGCCGCCTTCAGTCGAGTGACCCAGGAAGAGGCCGACCGCACGATGGAGACGGTGTTGCGCTTCGGCGTCAACCACATCGACACCGCCGCCAGCTATGGCGAATCCGAAGTGCGCCTCGGCCCCTGGATGGAACGCATCCGTGATCAGGTATTTCTGGCCACCAAGACCGGCGACCGTACCTACCAGGGGGCGCGTGACTCTATCCGGCGTTCGCTGGAGCGGTTGCGCGTGTCGAGCGTGGACTTGATCCAACTGCACAATCTGGCCGACCCTACCGAGTGGGACACGGCGATGGGCCCCGACGGCGCCCTGAAAGCCTGCATTGAGGCCCGCGAGCAGGGTTTGGTGCGCTTCATCGGCGTCACGGGCCACGGCGTCGGCATCCCCAAGATGCACCTGCGCTCGCTGCAGCAGTTCGACTTCGACACTGTATTGCTGCCGTACAGCTTCATCATGATGCAGAACCCCCAGTATGCCGCCGACCTCGAAGCACTCTTTGCCGTCTGCCGCGAGCGCAACGTCGCCTTCCAGACAATCAAGGCGATCACACGCGCTCCCTGGGGCGAGCAACCACGCACGGCCTCCACCTGGTATGACCCGTTGCGCGAGCAGGCCGACATCGACGTCGCCGTCTCCTGGGTACTGGGTTCCCGCCCCGTCTTCCTCAATACCGTCGGTGACATCAACGTGCTGCCCAAAGTGTTCGATGCTGCCAGTCGCTTCAGCGGCCAGCCGACAGACGAGCAGGTCCGCCGCGTGATGGAGCAACGCCAGATGGCGCCACTATTTGTGTAGGTGACCTCACCCGCTCGCTGAGGCTCGCACCCTCTCCTGGACGGAGAGGGTTGGGGTGGTGATGGTCGCGCCATTGGTCGCAATCCCCCGTTACCCTCTCCGTCCAGGAGAGGGTGCGAGCCTCAGCGAGCGGGTGAGGTCACACCTTCGCGGATGGCTTCCACCACGCCGTTGTCCACCGCCTCGGCGGCGACGCGGATGGCGTTGGCGATGGCATTGGCATTGGAGCGGCCGTGGGCGATGATGGCGACTCCCTGGATGCCGAGGAGCGGGGCGCCGCCGTACTCCGCGTAGTCTAGCTTGGCCCGCACACGGCGAAAGGCGGGATGCAGGCCGGCGGCCAGCAGCCTGTTCAGCAGGCTGCTGGTGAGCTCCGTGCGGATGAGGGCAAGCATCGTCTCGGCGACGCCCTCCGCCGTTTTGATGAGCACGTTGCCGGCAAAGCCGTCACAGACAATAACGTCGGCTTTGCCGCGCGGTACATCCTTGCCTTCGATGTTCCCGACGAAATTTAACCCGAGTTGCTTCAGGCGCTGGTGCGCGTCCTGCACCACCAGTGGCCCTTTCTCGTCCTCCTCGCCGTTGGAGAGCAGCGCCACCGAGGGTCGGCTGCGGCGCAGGACGCGCTGTGCGTAGATACTGCCCATGATGGCGAACTGGACCAGTTGCTGCGGCTTCACTTCCGTGTTGGCTCCGACGTCAAGTATCAGGACCGGCTTGCCGGTCGTCGGGAAGATGGTGGCGAGGGCAGGCCGGTCGACCCCGCTGACCCGTCCCAGGGCAAACATGGCGACGCCGAAGAAGGCGCCGCTGTTGCCGGCCGACACGGCCGCCGCCGCCCGGCCTTCCTTGACCAGGCGGCAGCAGACGTGCATGGAGGAGTCGCGCCGTCGGCGGACGGCCGTGGCCGCGTGCTCGTCCATGCCGATGGTCTCGGCGGCGTGGACGATCCGTAGCTTGCCTGATCCTCCCAGCCGCGCCAGCTCCCGCTGCAGCGCTGTCTCGTCGCCCACCAGCAGCACTTGCACCTTGAAGCGTCGCACCGCGTCCAGCGCGCCTTCTACCGCGGCCGCCGGTGCGAAGTCGCCGCCCATGGCGTCCAGTGCGATGGGCAGGCGTTCGGTCGGGTGCGTCATTGCAGGATAATACGGCAGCGCGGCAATGGGTGCAAAGGCGGTGGCCAGACGAGGGTGGCAGGGCCGCGACTGCGGTCTGCGGCCAAGCGACGGGGGGCACTGCGGTGCCTGAGGCATCATGCGACCGCAGTCGCCCTCGTCGCTTGGCCGCAGACCGCAGTCGCGGCCCTGTAACTCGTGTACAATGCCTTGATGATCGAGAGGAGTAATAGTTCGTGCCCGAGCCGCCCGCCAAACCACAGGTCTGGCTGTGTGACACCTGGGAGGAGCGCGATGCCCTGGTCAAGCGCTTCGGGAAAGACCGCCTGCGGATCACCGTGATCGAAGAGATTGACGAGTTTGATATCATGCAGACCAGATACCGGGTTGAGGAGCGGCTGCCTTCCCCGGATCAGACGCGCCGCGTCGCGCCGTGATGCCGATGTACCGTCCCTTCTCGATGGCGCTGGCGACCCTGTTGCTTGCGCTCAGTACCCTTTCGGCGCTTCCGGCGCAGGCCGACAGCGGACCGGCCTTCTCGCCGTTCTGGGTCGCCAACTATCTGCCGGCTTCGCTCTGGTCCGGCGCGGACGACCAGGCAATCTCCTTCGGGCCACTGGGCCAGTTCACGCCGCTGCTGGCGATCGGCCAGGTGGGCACGCGACTACTGGTGTTCAACCCGATGACGGGAGGGCCGGCGTACATCGATGCCGCCACAGTCGGGCCCGTCGGTGCGCCTTACGCAGCGGTACTGTTCACCGCGTCCGACGGTGGCCAGAGGCTGGTGCGCGTTGATCTGGCCCAGACGCCTGCCGAGTGGCAGCAGGGCCTCATGGGCCGGCAGTCGTTGCCGGCGGACAGCGGCATGCTGTTCGTCTTTCCCGACGGGGAGACGGTCGGCTTCTGGATGAAAGACACGCCGTTGCCGCTCTCCATCGCCTTCATCGACGACACCGGCACTGTCCTCAGCACCCAGGACATGCAACCCTTCAGCACCGACACTCACGTCTCGCCAGCGCCCTATCAGTACGCGCTGGAAGTTCCGCAAGGCTACCTGGCTGCCCACGGCATCGACGCCGGAGCGACAGCGACCATCACCCTACCAACATTGGAGAAAGGCTCAGCGTGATATCCGCATGAACATTGTCCTAATCGCCCTTGACACGCAGCGCGCCGACCACCTCGGTTGCTACGGCTACCGCCTGCCCACCAGTCCCTTCCTGGACGAACTGGCGGACCAGGGTGTGCTCTTCGAGCGCTGTTACGCGCCGAACATTCCCACCCACCCCAGCTTCACCACCATGCATTCCGGCAAAGAGGCGATCACGCACAACGTGATCAACATCGGCGGCAAGGTGCAACCGGAACCTGGCGTGCGGCTGCTGGCCGAGATACTGCACGACCACGGCTACTACACCGCTGCCGTCGACAACATGCAGCGGCACTTCCCACGTGGCTTTGACCTCTACCGCAACTACGCCTGGGATCGCTCCGAGCCCGGCGTGCTCCGTAAGGCGGAGACAGTGACTACCAACGTCCTGACCACGTTAGACGCCATTAAGGAGACTGACAAGCCCTATTTCCTGTTCGTCCACTATTGGGACCCCCACACGCCCTACCTGCCGCCGGACGGCTATCGGCAGCGCTTCTACCCGGAGGGACGCGACCCCTACGACAAGCAGAACACGAGTATGGACAAGGTCTGGGCCTTTGAGCCGTTCCGCTGGTACTTCCACAACTGGATGCCGGGTGTCACCGACACCGCCTACGTCAACGCCTCCTACGACGCCGAAACTGCCTATATGGACGAGCACCTGCGACCCATCTTCGCCCGACTCACAGCGCTGGGACTGGCTCAGGACACGGTCGTCATCATCACGGCCGACCATGGCGAGGTACTGGATGAACACGAGGGCTACTACGACCACCATGGCCTGTATGAGGCCAACGTCCACGTGCCGTTGATTCTCTGGTCGCCCGAGAAACTGCCGGCAGGCCGGCGGGTAGCGGGTATGGTGCAGAACCTCGATCTGGCGCCAACCATCCTGGACCTCTGCGGCGTGCCGAACACGGAATGCATGGAAGGCAAGAGCCTGCTGCCCAGCGTCTTTGGTCTGCGCGACGGCAACTACGACGAGCTGTACTTCAGCGAAGCGTCCTGGCAGGTGAAGCGGGCAGTGCGCAGCGGTCGCTGGAAGCTGATCAAGGCGCTGCAACCGAGCTTCCACGCCGGCTCGCCGGAGCGTGAACTCTATGACGTGGAAGCCGACCCGGACGAGCAGCATAATCTCATTGACCGGTACCCGGACGTTGTCGCCGAGCTGGAACAAAAGCTCGATGGCTACGTCGCACGCCGCCTGACCGAAACTGGACGGACGATGGACCCTGCCGTAGAGCAAGGCGTCTGCGGCACAAGCATCGGCAAGGCGCCGGATGGCCTCGCCGAACGGGAGAACTACGGCCGCAACTACCGACCGCCGGAGCAGCAGGAGATCGTTCCCACCGCTGCGCCGCCTGACCCGAGCGAACTGCATGCCCGAGGGTAGGCAGGACACGGAGTTGGAGCGCCTTGACCTGCATTGCCACACCACCTGGTCCAGCGGCTTCTGCTCACCCGAAGAGTTGGTACGCTGGGCCAGCATGGGCGACGTGCGCACGCTCGCCATCACCGACCACCATCGGGTCGAGGCCTACCTGGAAGCGGTGGAACCGGCAGCGCGACTTGGCGTCACATTGATCCCGGCCATCGAGTTGGATTGCCTGGCCGATGGTAAGCGGGTGGACCTGTTGGGATACTGGATCAAGCCGAATGCCCCCGAACTGACCGCCTTCCTGCAGCGCTGGCCCAGTGGGGCCGAGCAGTTGCTGCGCGACGAAGCCGCCCTGAGCAGACTGAGCGCCAATCTGGGCAGCCCGGTGGACGTGGCAGTCCTCCGTGCGGTGGCAGCGCCGCGCGAGCCGTCGTTCTACGACCTCTTCGTGTTACTGGTTCGCCTCGGCTGGGCTCCGACGCTGGGAGCAGCGTTCCAGCGTTGGGAGGCTGCACGCCGCGTCGGCCAATTTCCGCGCACCAACCGCGTCTACGCGCCGGTGGAGGAAGGGGCGACGGTGATCCGTGCCGCTGGTGGCGTCGTCGCCCTGGCCCATCCGGGCCTGGTGCGCGACGACGCCACCGTAGCAAGGCTGCTGGCGGGGCGGGTGGTCGACGCGTTAGAGGCGCCCTACGGTGGCTACTGGGCGGACGGTGAGCAACGTAATGCTGCCTACCGGCACCTGGCCCACGAGCACGGCATGCCCACATCGGCTGGGTCCGATTACCATGCCTACCCGTTCAGCCCGGTGCGATTAGGCGTGGAAGTAGCGGTTGGGACGTTGGCCCGGCTGCGGACGGCGGGCCATCGCCCCGGTAATATGCCCGGCGACTGAAGTCGCGGGCAACACCCACGCTGCGCGTGGGTACCCGGCAAAGCCTGCCTGCGCAGGCTACGCACGTCGAGCTTCGCTGGTGGCCCAGTCCGCGAAGGCGGACTTCGCAAGTGTTGCCCGCGACTTCAGTCGCCGGGCAACCCGCACTGGACCCGATCGATGCCCAGCTCACTACACGTCGAAGTACAGGTAGTACTCGTACGGCGTCGGGCGCAAGCGGAACTCGTCGATCTCGACGGCCGTTTTGTAGCTGATGTAGGTGTCGATGAGGTCGTCCGTGAAGACGCCGTTGGCGGTGAGGAAGCCGCGATCGGTGTCCAGGGCGTCCAGCGACTCCGTCAATGATCCGGGTACGGAGAGGACCTTGGCGGCTTCCTCCGGCGGCAGGTGA
>DHIZ01000155.1 GCA_002404055.1 Chloroflexi bacterium UBA4733 | reverse complement strand
CCCTTACGGCCGTAATTTGACACCCCTTGGACAAGTGGAGCGGCTCCCGCCCGAGCTGATGTTGCCTCTGCATCGCCACCTCCTGGAGCCACATGTCTTCGATGGTTACTTCGCGCGGCTCCTCGTGCTGCTGACCTTGCGGCCGCCTGGATGGGCGATGGTCGCAGGCGCGCTCTTGCGGCTGGTGCTTACCGAAGTCTGCCGCGAGGACGCCCAACTCGCCGCCGTCCCGAGGCTCGGCTACGACGCCTACCCCGCCATTGCCCAGACCCTGCTGCGCCTGGAGACCGACGGGCTGTATTCCTCCACGCCGGGAACTCTGGCGCGGTCCTGCGGTTTTTCGCCGGGGCATTTCAGTCGCATCTTCCGCCAACAGTTCGGTTGCACGCCTCAACGCTACCTGCTACAACGCCGGATCGATCATGCCCGGCACTTGTTGCAAGAGAGCGACTTGGCTGTGCGGCAGATCGCCCAGTCGCTCGGTTACCGTGACGTGTACTTCTTTTCTCGCCAATTCAAGGCGTTAGTGGGCCAGCCACCCGCCGCCTTTCGCCGGGCAGCGAGAGGCCCGGATTAGGGACGAGGCGATCATCCACTCGACCGGCCCCGACTTATCCCCCGATGTGTACTCTATGTCGTGCCAGAGTGTGGAAAGGGAAAAGGTGTCGACATGGCCGGGACACGACTGACGCCGGAGCAAGCCTGGTATTTCCGGATGGCGGGCTTCGTGAAGCTGCCGGGCACGCTGCCGAGCGAGATGGTCGAGGCGCTGAAGGCGGCAATCGACCAGGATATCGCCCGGGCCGTCCAGCCGGTGGTGCGCAACCGCGAGGGGCGCATCGTCCGCCTCTCCAATGTCCTCGATCGCGCCCCGATCTTCCGCGCTGTCGCGACGAGTCCCCTGGTGCTCGACCCCCTGGAGGATCTGCTCGGCCCGAACATCGAGTTGCTGCGCAACCGCCACAACCACGCCACGCTGCGGCTGCCGGAACCGGGCGGCGATTACCTGCATCGGGACGTGCCCCAATGGAGCCGCGGCATTGTCACGGTGCTCTTCTACCTGGAAGCGTCCACCTGTGAGCGCGGCAGCACGCAGGTCATCCCCGGAAGCCACCTGCTACCGTGGGCGCCGGACACGGTAGCGGCAGCCCAGGCCGGCCTGGTGGAGCAAGTGGTGCGCGTGGAGATGCCTGCTGGCGGGCTACTGGCGATTGATAGCCTGCTCTGGCACGGCGCGGGCCGGAACTTGACCGGGGAAACGCGCACCAGCATGACCTTCGGCTACCACAGTGCTGATGACTTGGCGTCGGTGGCCGACCCCCAGCGGTTCCTGGTACGCGGACAGCGCGTCTATGCCGGGCACAGCTATTGAGACGGGCGGGCACGCCCCCAACTCCCCGAATGCGTCGGGTTAGGCCTTCGGTCGAGCCTGGAGCATGCTGTCGAGGGTGGGCGTGATCTTGGCCGCGACGTCGCTCGCCAAGGCCTGGCCGTTCCAGGCCGGCGCCAGCGCATCGGTGATCACCTTGCTCCACTGGTCCCAGCCCGGCACATACCACCATGGACTCATCCCGGCGGTGCCGACCGGATCGTAAAAGGCTTCGATGAAGCGGCTGGGCTGGCCGTCGCTGGGGATTCCGAACTTCGCCATCGACTTGCGCCCCGGGAACCAGACGCCATTGACGCCAAGCATCTTCTGGACCTCATCGGAAACCATGAAGGTGTTCCAGATCCAGGCTTCCTCGGGGTGCTTCGCTCCGCTGACGATAGCAAAGCCTTGACCGCCGACCATCTGCACCTGTGCCGGGCCACCCGTTGGGATCGGCGCCACGTCCCAGTTCGTGACCGCTACGCCTTTGTCGTGTAAGTAGGCGATCAGGCCGATCCAGGCATGCTCCATGCCGTAGTTACCCAACGTAAAGGGCTGCTTGCCGTTGGCCTGCTTACTGATCGCCGTGGCCTGCGCTCCGTAGGGAGTGACGTTGCTCTTCACGCGCGCATCAAGCAACATCTGCAGAGCCGTCTGCGAGGCCGCCGTATCGAAGGTGGCTTTGGTCAATCCTTGGTCGAAGTAGGTTCCGCCCAGGCTGCCGTAGAACGGGTACAGCCAGTGCAGATCTGTCGCGTATTGCAAGCCAAACCGTCGCTGGTCTCCTTGCTGCAACGTCAGCTTTCCTGCCATAGTCCACAGGTCATTCCAGGTCCAACCGGGTTTGGGGTAGGCGATGCCGGCCTGGTCGATGGCGTCCACGAACACTTGCCAGTTTACATCCCCCTGCTGGAGGAAGGCCTTCGAGGTGGCGACGCTCTTCCGTGCCGGGATGCCTCGCGCGCTTTGCCCGAGGATGAGCTGGCCTTCCGGTCCGCTGAGGAATTCAAGGAACTGAAAGGCTTCATCCTTGTTCTTGCTGCCGGCCCAAATTGTGTAGCAGTTCGCCGGGTCGCGCGTCCAGACGCCGGCCTTGCCCTTCGGCAGGGCGCCGACGGCCCAGGGGACCTTAGCTCCCGCGCGCAGACCGGGGATAGAATATGGCCCGCTGAGGAACATCGCGTCGCCGCCGACGTTGAAGCCGGCATCCTTCTGCTTCGGCTGCGCCCAGACGTTGTACTTCCAGCGCAGATCCCGGAGATACTGCCAGCCCCCGATCACCCCCGGCGTATTGAATGTCGCTTTGGTGAGCGCCTCATCCACCTCATGGCCGCCGTTGCTCCAAATCCAAGGCAGGCTGTAGACCCACCAGGTGGAGATGGTGACGCCGAATTGGGTCTTGTCGGGCTTGGACAGCTTCTGTGCGGTGTCCAGGAAGGCGTTCCAATCCCAGGAAGCGTCGGCCCAACTGGTGGGCGGCGGCTTGACGCCGGCTGCCTGAAAGAGATCCTTGTTGTAGTAGACCGCCACCGGCGTTGTCTCTTCCGGCGCTGCATACAGGTGGCCATTGATGTGGCACTTGTTCCAGATGACGGGGAAGAAGTCCGCCGGCTTCATGACCGTTGACTTCGCCACGTACGGATCAAGATTCAGGAAAGCGCCGAGGGTGGCGTAGTGCAGGATCTGCTTCGTCTCGTACTCGTAGACATCACCGCCGGAGCCACTCGCGTACTGGACAGCATATTTCTCAAAGTTCAGCCCGCTGTCCACGTACTCTACCTTGATGCCTGTCTGCTGGCTGAACTTGATGGCCGAGGGGGCAAAGGCGGTGCCTTCCGCGCCGACGCCCGGGGTTTGGAAGACGAGCGTCCCCTTGCCGACAGACTTCGGCGGGGCGGCAGCTGTCGGTGTCCCCGCAACCGCTGTCGCCGCGACCACCGGCGCCGACGTGGGCGCCGGTGCTGTCGTCGGGGCAGCCGTCGCGCTGATCTTCGCTGCTGGCGCGGCGACCGTTGGTTGGGGCGCAGCACCGCCACCGCACGCTGCGAGCGTGGCTGCTGAGATTGTGAGGGTGCTCGTAGCGCCTACACAGCGGAGAAAGTGGCGACGCGTCAGCATTGTCTGGCTGTCAGTGGGCACGTCGTGATCACGCACACGTCACATCCTTCCCGTCGCTGCCGAAGACCGCCATGCGCTCTTTTTGGTTCGCTCGATCAACCCCTTCAGCGCAGTAGTGCAGCTGCAAGGCGCGGCGACGCTGACTTGAATGGGTTACCGGTGTGCCATGCGGCAAGTAGCTGTCGAAGAAGAGCAAGCCGCCGGGCTGCAGCGGCACTGCCATCACCTCATCCGTCGCAATCTGCTCATCACAGATCTGCCAATCGCGCCGCTGGAAGTGGATGATCGGCTGCCGATGGCGATCGGGAAGGATGTGCATGCAGCCATTCTCCGGCGTCGCCTCATCCAACGCAATCCAGGCGCCGACGACCCTTGCTGCCACCGGCACATTGAAAAAGGCTTGGTCTTGATGCCATGGCTTCTCGCGACCAATAAGTGGCGGCTTGAGCATTGCCTGATCGGCCAGCAAACTCGGTTGCGCTTCCAGGAGCCGGCCGACCGCGTGCAGCAACTGTGGATGTTCAGCAATTGCCTTCAGCCGTGTGTCGTAGTTGACATAGTGGTGGAGCTTGCGAACGAGATCCTGCTTCTGCTCCCGCGACACCGTGGGCAACAGGCGGCGGGCACTTGCCTCCAACTGGAGGCCTCTGAACTCCGGGTTCTTCCCGTCGATTAAATCGAGTAACCCGTCGAGCGCAGCAGCGACTTCGGATCGGTTGAAGGCGTTGTTCATCACGAGATAGCCGTGGTCGCGGAAGAATGTCACGTGCTCGTCCGTGAAGGCGCCAAAGCCCTCAATACCGATGGCGAGCGCCCGATAGCGGTAGAGGTCATCAGGATAGGGCGCAGCCTCATACTTGTCGAACTGGAAGCTCTCCTCAGCCAACGCCGTGTTCGTTCTCTCTCGGACCTCAGAGGACATCGTACCCACGTGCTGATCCTTTCTGCAGTGAAGGGGCGTGGCACCGCGCAAAGCCGGACACCCCTCATTGTAAAGTCAACGGGTATCATCGGCAAGGTTCTTGCTTAGGGAAGAACCGGACTTTCTTTGTCTGGCTTTCTGGCATCACGACCCGGAGACCGGGCTCACATCACGGTACGGTCCCGTTGTACTTTCCGGTACTCGCCCGGGCGCATTCCCTCTGTCCGTCGAAATACCCGGCCGAAGTACGAGGGATCCAGGTGCCCTGTGACAGCCGCAATTTCCGCGATAGTGCGGTCGGTGCTGAGCAGCAACTCCCGGGCGCGATCCAACCGATAGCGCGTCAGGTAGCGCATAGGTGAGACACCGGCAACTCGCTTGAAGTAGGTGGAAAAGTAGGCTGGATGAAACGGCACGGTCTGCGCCAGGTCCTGTAGCGTCAAATGCTGCGAGTACCGTGCCTGGATCAACTGGAAGGCCGGCATCAGCCGAGCGATCTCGGCAGTACGTTCCCAGCACTCGGATAAGCGTCCCGGATCGTGGGCCACTACCTCCCGCCAGAGCAAGGCGAGGATCCTGCTGCACTCAGCGTTCACGGCGAGGGCATACCCAGGCGCACAGGACGCGAACTCACACAAAATCCGACGTGCTGCCTCGACAAGAAGCGCCATGTGCCCCGGCTCTGGCCGGAGGGTGACCGGCAATCAGTAGATCATGGGCACATCCAACAACCCATACAGACGGGCGGCAAAATGCACCGCATAGACACGAAGCGGATGAAGGGGGTCGTGCCGTCCCACCTGGGGGACCTGCGGCGGCGCCAGCAGCACCGCGCCCGGCTCGAGCCGATACGGCCGTCCGCCAACTACAAAGTCTGCCCCGCCGGATACGCAGATGAAGAGGATGTAGTCCGGCATGATCCGCTCGCGTAGCTGCCAGTCGGGTGGGCAATCCCAGTAGCCGGCACGGAACAGCGTACAGGTTACGCTCGACCATAGCGCTTCCGATGTGCCAGTCTCGTTCGATCGCAATGACAGCATCTGGTTTACCGGAAAGGTGGACCGGCTCTGTGAGCGCTGGCGCTCAGCTTCCGATTGCATTCGGTCGTGCAGCATGCTGTTGAACCTCCGGGCGGGAGCGTTTCGTGGGAAGCAATTGTACTCAATCTCGTTCGTATCACTTTGCCTGAGGCAAGCTCCACTGGCTTGATGCCTTGACAGCCGGGTCGCCGTGTTCAATACTGGCACGTCGATGCCACACTGCTACGGACATTGGTGCTTTGATCCGCTGCAATCACCCATTTGGAAAGGAACATTCGCATGGCTACCCCCGTCCAACGCTCTCGCCGGTCCGTCCTGCGCGCCTCGCTCGGTCTCGCTGCCGTCATCCCAGCGGCCGGTCTGCTGGCCGCCTGCGGCGCAACCGCCGGAACCACAGTGACAAGCACCTCGGCGGCCGCGGCAGTGACCGCGCAGCAAGCGCCTGTGACCACCGCTACGTCGGCGGCGACCACAACAGCAAGCGCGGCCCCCACGAGTACCGCCGTCTCATCAGCGGTGTCGGCCGCGACTACCTCCGCCCAGGCGGCACAGCCCGGCAAGAAGACCGCCTTGAGCATCGCCACCTATGCCGGAGTCAACAACGATTGGCAGCGCCACGCCGCCCAAACCTGGCAGGCGGCCCACCCGGACGTCAACCTCACTGTCGATTCCATCGCTTACGGTGATATGGCCACCAAACAACTGACACTGCTCGCCAGCGGCACACTCCAGGACGTCAGCTTCTCGGGCATCAAGTGGTTTGCCTACTCCGCCTCCAAGGGCGCCTTCCGGGCCATCGACGACTACGTTAAGCAACAGGACCCCGGCATGAGCGACTTCTTCCAAACGGCCATCACCGACTCCAGCTTCGGCGGCAAACTGTACGCCCTGCCGTATCTCCTCCATCCGGGCAACCCGGCACTGTTTGCCTATAACAAGGATCTGCTACTGCGCCGGGGCGTCAAAGAGCCGACAGATGACTGGACGGTCGACGACTTCGTCGCGCTGGGCAAAGGGACCACCGATGTCGGCCAAAAGATTTTCGGCACCAACTACTTCCCGGGTAGCTACTACGACTTCTGTTCTTTGGCCCGCACCTGGGGCGGTGATGTCCTATCGGCCGACGGCAAGCAGTTCACCTTCAACACCAACAAGGCCGCCGAAGATGCTGCCCAGTGGGCAGTGAACCTGCGTACTATCGAACACATCGCCCCCAGCGCTGCGGAGGCCAAAGGTCTCACCTTCCTGGGCGGGCAGTACGCAACCGTCGAGTCCGGGTCCTACAACGTGCTGGTGCTGGAGAAGCAGGTGGGCAGCAAGTTCGGCGTGGGCTGGGCACTCTTCCCGAAGGGGCCAACCGGCGTCCGCGGCTACCAGGGCTTCGTGGAGAACTTCTCCATTTTTGCCGGGAGCAAACAACCGGAACTGGCCTACAGCCTGGTGCAGGCGGAAGCGTCCAAAGAGACCGGTATCTGGGCGGTGGTGAACACGCAGTATCAACCGAGCGCGCGCAAATCGGTCTGGTCGGCGCCGGAAATTCAGAAACTCACTCCCGTCTTTGGCCGCGTGCTGAACTGGATGAGCACCGTCGACGGCCCTTTCCCCATGCCCTACAACCTGCGCTTCACCGATGTCGAAACGGCCTGGGAAAAAACGTCTCCTCCGCTGTTTTACGGCACAACCTCGTTCGGCACGGGCCTCCAGCAGGTGCAGGATGCCTGCCAGGCCTTCGTGCAAATGCCCAGGACGTAGCCCAATCGCCTCCTGAGTCCGCGCGCTCTACGGGGCGGTTGCCGTAGCTGTGGCCGTGGCCGACGCTGACCAGGGCAGGAAGACGGTGAAGGCAATACCAGCGGACATGCCTGGGCTCCTTTCCTGCGATGATGACTCCAGGGATCTCAGCCGGTCGTCGTATCCGGCGGCGGCAGTTCGCGCGCCATCTGGTCCAGGCGGTAGCCGAAGCCCGGTCCCGTTATGGTGTCCAGCGTCACGCTGCCCTGGCGACGACGATAGAGGCCCGGATGGACGCGGGCTTCCGGCAGGGACGCCTCCGGGTAGAACTGCATGGCGTTGGTCTCCACGCCCATGATCGTGCCGGCGTGGGCCGCCAGCAGGAGGTGCGGAATCTGGGCAAGCATCGGGTTGGTGAGGTCCTGCACCATCAAAGTCATGCCGTGGGCCCTGGCCCAGCAGAGGCTTAGCAGCGCGCCCGTCTGCGTCTTGCAGGTCTTCAGGGCAACGCCCGTCCAACCCAGCGAGCGTCCCAGACGGACCAGCCGCCAGTCGTGGGCACTCTCGTCCAAGAACAGCGGCTTGCGGGCCGAGACAGCGTGGACATCTAGGGGATTCGCCTCCAGCTCGTAGGGGAACGGTTGCTCGACGTAGAGCAGCATCCCGTAGAGGCGCGGTTCCTCGGCCAGCAGGTGGTCCAGAATGGCGGTCACATAGGCAGGATCGGTGACGGTGCAGTTGAAGTCGGCGCTCAGCCAGCGGCAGCCCTCCTCGACGGCGATGCGCCCGACCGCCAGCAGGCGGGCGTAGTCCCACGCCGGGTCGTCACCGCGCAGCTTGACCTTCAGGCAGGTCAGCCCGTCGCGGCGGATCCAGTCGCGCAGCAGCACGGGGTAGCCATCGTTCGGTTCACTGCCGTCGAGTTCGTCGCTGCTAAGGGCATCCTTGCCGCCGACCAGATGCCAGGCAGTCAACCGCGTTGGGGGCGGCAGCACCAGGAAATCGCTGGGAAAGCGCCTTCGGAAATCGACGGCTGCGCCCTCCGCCGGCGTCAGGAATGCCGCCAGGTCCTCGCGTAGCCAGCCCGGCCCATACGTGTCGTAGGTGGGTACGGCGTGGAGCACGCCGTAGGCGTCGTGGAGGGCCAGATCGAAGAGGGAGCAACACACCAGCGCCGCCAGGTAAGGCATGGGCTCGGTATCCGTGTGCTCGGCATTGAAACGGCTGAGCAGGTCCGGGAGCACCTGCTGTTGGAACAGGTAGCCCACCTCGAGCGGGTGGCCCCAGCAGTCGAACGCTGCCCAGGCGCCGGCCAGCAGTCGACAGAACGCCAGGAGCGCCTCCTGCCGTTCGCCAAAGGAGCAGGCGCTGGGCCAGACCCATTGCACGCTGAGCGGCGTCTCCCCCCAGCCACTGGCGTGGCGGCCATCGCGGCCGCGCACGTCCAGACGGACCCGCGCACAGATGACGGTGGTCAACGTCTCCGGACCGAACTTCAAGGGCACGCGCGTCTGCACGGGCAAGAAGTACAGGGTGGCCCCGGTGGGCCGAATATCGGTGGTGAGCCCCGGCATCAGGAATAGCCTCCGAACGAGCGTGTGCCGGTCACGCCGACAAGCCCTGTTTGACAGTGCCGGTCAGCAGCCCGTGGAGCAAAAGCGCGGCGCTGCCGACGAGCGGCGCGTCGCCATCGAGCGCCGAGGGCACGATGCGGCAGGCGGCGACGGCGAGGCCCAGCGCCCGTTTGCGCACTTCCAGCCGCACGGGCTCCGCCAACTGCGGCAGTTCACGGCACACCGGACCGCCGAGAACGACTAACTCCGGGTTGAACAGGTTGATCAGGTTGGCGGTGGCGATGCCAAGGTAGCGCCCCACCGTCTGCACGGCGCTGGCGGCAACGGGATCACTGTCGTGCAGCGCCTGGGCGACATGAGGGAAGCTGACCGTCTCCAGATGGCCGCCGGTGAGTTGCCACAGCCGGCTGTCGGGACCGGACCGCGCCAACTGGCGGACGAGGGCCAGCAGCGCGGGGCCGGAGGCCAGCGTCTGGAGGCAACCGCGGTTGCCGCAGGGACAGAGGGGACCATCGGGATCGATGGTGGTGTGGCCCAGTTCACCTTCCGTCAGTGAAGCGCCCCGGTAGAGATTGCCGCCGATCATAATGCCCAGAGAGATGCCGGTGCTCACCGACAGGTAGAGCATGCGCTCGACGCCGCGCGCCGCGCCGCTCCAGTGCTCGCCCACGGCGGCGGCCTTGGCCCGATTCGCCACCTCCACCGGCAGGCCGCCCAGGGCTGCCCGTAGCGGCGCCGCCACCGGCACGTCATGCCAACCCAGATCAGGCGCCATACGTATTGCGCCGTTGGCATCGACGACGCCCGGCACGGCGACGCCGACGCCCAGCAGCGGCTGCCCGGCGATCTCGGTCATCACCTGTTGCGCTGCGGCGATGGCGGCGCTCACTGCCTGCTCACCGCTGGGACCCGCAGTGGCGACTGTGACGCTCTTGAGCGGCCGGGCGTGCAGATCGGCCGCCACGGCGACCGCACGCGCCTCGCCAATCTCGATGCCGAGCACCAGCCGCGCCTGCGGGTTGAGGTACAGGCGTTCACTGGGGCGGCCGCGCCCGGCGGCGTCGCCCGGCTCCATGCGCAGAAAGCCGGCCTGGGTGAGGTCGGAGACGATAAAGGAAATGGCGCCGCGGCTCAATCCGGTGAGGGTGGCCAACTCCGCCCGTGTGCCGGCCTGCCCCATGCGCAGCAATTCCAGCACCCGCCCCCGGCTGCCGGCCAGGTCGATATCGTTCGGTGGAGCAGCATATTTTGTCAACACGGGGGGATTATACAGGCAATGAACGCCGGAAGGAATCCCACGGCTTTGGGACCGTGCGACGCACCTGCCAAGGGGGTTGACAGGTGAGCCATTCCCATGTATCGTATAATCGTTAGCCGAAATAGGGCGTTGTTGTTCGTGGAGAAGGGGGATCGCCAATGAAGTCCGTCCGAGGTGCTCTTATGTCGGACCAGCCGTTGCCGCGACGTGACGTGTTGCGACTGGTCGGCGCCATCACGGTAGCGCTCCCCTTGCTGGCGGCCTGTGGCGTGGCCGCCACCGTTTCGGCCACGCCATCCGGTACAGCGTCCAGTACCGCTGCCACCACGAGCACCGCCGCCACACCGGCGACAAGCGTTAGCACCAGTACCTCCGCCGCCACGGGTAGCGCGGCCGGCAGCGCCACCTCATCCAGCGCCACCAGCGCCTCAGCCAAGGCTGTTGCCGCCGCAACCAGCACACTCCTCTTCGGCACCTGGACGGACAACGACCAGGACAAGGTCCTCTTCCAGGGCATGCTTGACGGCTTCAACAAGCTGCACCCGACGACGCAGTTTGGCTATTTGCCCGTGCCTGGCGGTACCAGCGCCTTTCTGGAGAAGCTGTCCACGCTGCTGGCCGGCGGCACACCACCCGACGCTTTCAACATGTATTACCCCTGGGTCGTCAGCCTGGGCGACCAGGGCGTGTTCCAGACGCTCGATTCGTACATCAGCGCCGCCAAGGTTGACATGACCGACTTCTATCCCAACGCGCTGAACGCCTTCGCGTATCAGGGTAAGCAGATCGGTATGCCGTTCTATGCCGGACCTTCCGTGTGCTACCTGAACAAGACCGCCTTCGATAAGGCGGGGGTACCATTGCCGACCAACGACTGGACCTGGGACGACCTCATCAGCACCGCCCAGAAGCTCACCAAGTCCAGTGGCAGCGCAACCACGTTTGGTCTCGCGCCAATCAGCACCGGCCTCAACTTCTTCAACGCCTTCATTTGGGAGAACGGCGGCAACGAGTTCAGCGACGACATGACGACATCCCGCCTGACCGAAGCCCCTTCGGTGGCCGCCTTCCAGTACGCCATCGACCTGATTGATAAGCAGCACGTCGCCCCGACGCCGGCGGAGATGAAGGGAAAGACCACTCCCAACATGTTCCATTCGGGCGAGGTGGCAATGGTGATCAACACCTGCCGCTGCGGCGTGCCGGCCTATGCCGTGTGGACCGATGTGCAACTCAGTTCCGTGGCAATTCCCAAAGGCTCTGCCGGCCAGATCTCCCGTGACGGCCCCAACGCCATCTCCGTCAGTTCGGCCAGCAAGCAATTGGACGCCGCCTGGCAGCTTGCCGACTATTTCGCCAGCCCGGAGGGGCAGACGGCGTTCCTCGCCACCCACCGTTCGGTGCCGACCCGCCAGTCGTTCCTGAACTCGGCGGCCTTTAAGAACTCCCTCTTGCCCTGGGAGAGCATCAATGTCTACAAGCTCGGCATGCAAACCGTCAAGGCCGGGCAGTACCCCAAGAACTGGGTGCAGATCAACAAGGCCGTACAGACGGCGGTCAACAGCGCCCGCGACGGCAAGACCAGTGTCAGTGCGGCGCTGCAGTCGATCAACACGCAGGTCAACAGCTTGTTGAAAGCCTGAGCGATGCGCATTGCCACCGTCATTGCCGACGCCCGCTACCGCCTGATGCTCACAGAAGGCGCCGATGCGCGCCTGGACGTGCTGGGTCACGTTGACCGGGCGACAGGCGATACCAGGGAAGTCACCGTTCAGGCGCCGGATCTGCTGCGCTCCGCCGACGTGATCCTCACCGGCTGGGGCAGTCCGTCCTTGCAGGAAGCGTGGCTGGATTCCGCGCCCAACCTGCGCCTGATCTGCCACTGTGCCGGCAGCGTGTGCGGTATCATCCCGACCAGTATCTACGCCCGTGGCATCACCCTCTGCCATGCAGCGCCGATCATCGCCGACTCGGTCGCCGAGTTCTGCATCAGCCTGGAGTTGCTGTGGCTGCGCCGCCCGCACATCATGGATCGTCAGCTCAAAGCCGGCGTCCCCTGGCGTGAGGTCGGCCAGTTCACCGGCTCGCTGCTGGCGGCACGGCGCGTCGGTCTGGTCGGCTCCGGCTATGTCGCCCAGCGCCACATCCGCCTGCTGTTGGCCTTCGGCGCCACGGTCCGCGTGACCGACCCCTACCTCAGCGCCGAAAGGGCGGCAGAGCTCGGCGTGGAGCGCGCCTCGCTAGAGGAGGTCTTCGGCGAAAGCGACATCATCGCCATTCACGCCCCCAAAACAACGGAAACTCACCACCTGATCACCGCCGACCTGCTGGTGCGCATCAAACCCGACGCCATCCTGATCCAGAATGCCCGCTCCTGGGTAGTGGACCAGGAGGCCCTGCTGCGCGAGCTGCAAACTGGCCGCTTCGTGGCAGCGATCGACGTCTTCGATCAGGAGCCGCAACCGCCGGACAGCCCCTTCTTCGCCCTGGACAACGTCATCGTCACACCCCACGCCGCCGGCCACAGCCGCGACTCCCATGAGCGGCAGGGCCTGGCGATGGTGGAAGAGATCGAACGCTTCAGCCGGAGCGAGCCGCTGCGCTACGCGATCGCGGCGGGGCGGTACGAGCTGCTGGCGTAGGAGACGGCTCCTTTATCCTGCCCGGACCTCTCCACCGGTTCAGGCCGAGGAGTAGCAGCATGGGACCGGTGGGCGGGTTGTTCCCAACGGTGGCGGCTTGCTCGCCGTAGCGCCCGCCAAAATGGGGGAAATACTGAATACCGGCTACTTCTTGACGGGGGGGGAAGAATGTCAGAGCGGTGGTCCTGCTAGTCACCGTCCCAGCCTGGAGAGCGCCGATGACCGCACAGCCTGCTCCCGATCTCGCGGTGGCTGCTGGCACGAACGGGCTGCGCCAGGCGCAGCCCGTTGGCCAAGTCGCCATTCCGCCCCTGGCGGTGAGCGGGCTGGTCGTAACCAAAGCTGCCCTGCTGGCTGCCTTGCGGCTCTACGTGCCGCAGGTCACGGACATTGAGGCTCTGGCTGACGACCGCTTTGTGCTCGTGGTCGTCGGCGCTGGCCAGGACAGCACGCCGTAGCAACAGCCCCCGCAAGAGACGAAAGGACAGCGTGATGCCAACTCCCTGCACCTGCGACACGTTCAACGGCCTGGTCACCTTCGCCGGTTCCGGGGCGCCGCAAGCCGTCGTCACGAGCGGTGGCGCGGCTTCTGCCTTTCTGGAGTTCGACAATGGCGCCAGTTCGCACTGGCAGCTTGGGTCCCCTAATGCTGGTGGGGTGGACTTCGTCTTCCAGAAGGTCGGCACAGGCGAATTCCTCCGCATCTCCGCCCTGGGCAACGTGGGCGTGGGAACAAGCATTCCCGCCTACAAGCTCGACGTGGTGGGCAACGTCCGGTTCACCGACACCAGTGCTGAAACACTGACGCTGAGCTATCCGGGATATAACAGTGTGTTTGTGCGCAACTATCAGGGCGCCCTGTATCTCTATCACGGCTCGATTCCGAGTCCGGCCACGTACTGGGACTTGGTGGGCAACCTCAACCTGCCCGGCAACGTCACGGCAGCCGGTGCGGTCGTGGCGGGCAGCCGTAAGGTGGCTGATAGTAACGGCTGCTACTACGCCTGAGCAAGTAGAGGCGCGGAGGACAACCTGGTCGGTGAACCCGAGCAGAAAGGGCGCATGATGGTCACCTCTTGGACTGATGATCCCCTCAGCAAGGAGGTCCCCTGCAAGGCGCAGCACGTCAACGAGTTGCGCGCCGCCATCGAGGCAGTCCCCGGCATCTATACGCCGCCCTGGGGCTTTGGCGGCCGGGTGGACAGCAGCACTGCCATCAAGGCCCAGCACCTGCTGGACTTGCGCGCCGCCATCGGCCCCGGCAGCGGCGGACTCAGTGGCGTGCTGCGCGCCACCCACGTGGACGACCTGCGCCGCTGGTTCAATACCTCCGAGACCGGCGTTGCGAACTACCAGTTCCCCCAGTTACGCCCGATGATCTTCGGCATGAACCCCTCCTGGGCGGAGTGGCAGCAGAACCCGCAGTACACGAACGATACGATGATGGCGAAGATGCGGGACGCGGGGGCTACCTGCATCCGCAGCGGGATCGATTGGCAGTCGATTCAACCGAACGGCCACGGCACGCCCTACATCTGGGATACCTACGATGCGCGGATCAGCTTAGCGCAGAAGTACGGTCTCCTCTGGATTGCCGACGTGGGAACCGCGCCGAACTGGGCAACAGGCAATACGACAGGGAGCATGCCGCCCCTGAGCCAGTACACTGCCGACTTCCAGCAGTTTGTGACGGCGGTCGCCCAACGCTACCTCGGCCAGATCCGCCACTACGAGTTCGTCAACGAACCGAACGGAGGGGGTTGGAATTACCCGTCTGGCACAGGCAACGTTGCAAAGGGACAGATGTACGAGTCGTGGCTCCAGATGTTTTACCAGGCCATCAAGGCGGTAGATTCCACAGCGTGGGTATCCACGGGTGGCATCGACAACTTGTACGTCGGCAACGGCTTGGACTTCATCAACGGGATCTACTCGGTGAGCGGGGCGAAGCAGTACTTCGCCGCCGTCGCCGGCCATCCCTACAACGGGAACAACCAGCAGAACGGTCCGATGGATACGACCGACATCCAGAACCTGCGGCAGATCATAGCCAACAACGGCGACACTTTCAAGCCGATCTGGATCACCGAGTACGGCTGGGACGTGGATTCGAACCCAAACTCGATCACGCCGGCCCAACAACAGAGCTACCTGCAGCAAGCTCTGGACTTCCTCGCGAACGCGGCGGACAATTACGTCACCATCGCGACGTTCCTGATCATCGCGGATATTTACGGGCCCAACAACGCCAACACGATCATGGGACTGTGCGATCAGAGTCTCAGCGCGAGACCCGCCTGCTCCACCTTCGCGAGTTACTCCAAGCCGACGACGTGAGCGGCCAAAGCGACGCCACTGACTCAGCACATCGACTGACGGGGGTGCCCATCGTCGTGCGTAGCCATCTGTTCATCCGCGCTCAACCTTCATCGGCCGCTTGGCTCCGGCAAGCGTTACTTTTGGAGCCGGCAGGCGTCACCCTATAGTAACTTCTTGAGTTGAGGGGGAAGCATGCGCAATATTGTCCTTGGCCTTCTCGCCTGCTCCTTGATGGTTGGGATCGGTCGGCCGGTGGAAGCGGCTACGCTGGCGGACGGCCAGACACTGACCATCGTCGTGGGCGTGGTCGATCAAAATGGCGCTCCGATCCCCGATGCCGACGTGGCCTTCGTTTGGGGGAGCCTCATAACCCATCACCAGACGGATGCACATGGAATCTACACCACCACGGGCCCCGCCGGGGCCGGCGGCCTGACGCAGTACGGCATCTGTGCCGCCCACCATCGGTTTGGCCCGGATCGGCGGGATGCATGCATTGGGGCGGTCACGGTGCCGCCTAGCGGCACGTACGTCGTGGACGTGGTAATCGACCTCTCCGGTATCGGCGGCTCGGGATCGGCGGGCACGGCGCCACCTACGGGGGTTGGACGGGGCTGGATAACCGGTGCCATTACCCTGGCCGCCACCGCGACGCCCATATCCGGCGTCAGCGTCCAGCTCGCTTCTACGCCCATCAACACCACCACGTCTTCAAACGGTCGCTACCAGTTTCCGGCGATCAGCACGACCGATGGCGCCAACGGCGGCCCGACCTACACGGTCACCCTCACCCCACCCCCCGGCTACGTCGTCGTGGGAGCGGTCAGTCAGACCGTCACGGTCGTGGCAGGGCAGGGCACGGAGGCCGACTTCACGCTGGCGCCCGCCTTCACTGCCTTCTGGGTGGAGAGTTTTGCACCCGACGCTCCCCTCTGGTCCAGCCCGGACGCGAATGCGGTCGCCTTCGGCACGCGACAACAATGGAGCCATTTCCTGGTGGTGCAGCCCCAGCACGGCGTGCGGCTCTTCGTCTGGGACCCGGCCAGTCGCAACTATGCCTGGCTGGACGCTGCCAACGTGGGACCGAGCGGACCGCCGCCGGGCGCGTAGCAAGCACTACAGAGAGGTCGTCTCACCGGCTTGAGTCACGACTCCTGTGCGTCAAGGCGTGGCGATGGTGGAACCTCCGCGCGACCAAGTTCCAGGGCAGGGTGAGGGACCTGTCGGGTGAGTGCGCCGGACGCCACGAAACGACAGGTGGAGTACTGCCATCGGGTATGCTCAAGGCGAAAAGGATCGGTACGATGATCGAGCTGTGGCATGGCATGGACATAAGGTAGGAGGCACCCTTGGGGCGTTATTCTGAACTCCTGTATGCGCGCCCTTCATTTCTAGCCGGTATGGCCTCTGCTGTAGACCTCGGCGGGACGCTCATCGACTACAACGGTTCGCCGTCACCGGAACTGGCAGACTACTATGCTTTGCGTTCCGATTGGCGCCAGGTCGGTGATGATATGCGGGTAGCCATTGAAGAGGTAGCCGCGGAAATCCCAACAACGGTTCCGCCATCGTCAGTTCGGCCACGCCGTGGCCGGCGGCGATAGACCTGACAAGCGTTCGCCACACCCTCCACAAGAGGCGCGCCTCGTACGCAAAACCACGGACCAGCGGCGAGAGATTGATCGGCCGGGCGTTGTTGGCGTTGCTTGGTCTGGCCCGATTCCCGATCCGGCGACCCTCGCCGCATATGAGCGATTATTACCGGGTTCAGCCCAACGCATCTTTGATCGTTTCGAAATGCAATCCGATCATCGGATGAAGTTAGAAACGGCAGTCATCGAAAACGCTGAGCGCCGCGCGAATCGGGGCCAATGGATGGCGCTCACCATTGCTTTGGCTGGCCTTGCACTATCCGGCGTCGGTTTCTTCAGCGGTCATGAGGTCGGCGCAAGCCTTGTTGGCGCTGGTGTCCTGGCCGACCTCGCCGGCATCTTTATCTATGGTCGTCGTGACCAACGCAAAGAACGCGAACAGAAGGCGACGACTCTCCAAAATCCCTAAAAAGCACGGCCGATCTTTCCACCATCGCCGCCCTCGCCACGTTCCCGGATTGGTCCTCGCAGAGGTTGATTACTGGCGCCACAAGCCGGATCTTGGCGCCGCCTGGCTGGTTTTCCTAGAGGATGTCGAAGCCGGAATATGGCGCGTTGAGTGGCCAACCGCCGGTGACCTGCGGCGTGCTCGCCAGCTCCAGGTGACCTATGCCGATTCCGCACTCGGCGTCGTCGACGCCAGCGTCATCGCGCTGGTAGAGCGGCTCCTGGAACCCAAAGTGGCAACCCTGGACCGTCGGCACTTCTCGTTTGTCCGCCCTGCACACATACCCGCGCTCAGACTACTCCCTGAGTAGGGTGCCCACGGCGAGGCTCGGAGCGCTGTCAAAGGTCCTTCGCTCACGCTCCCGTTCGCGTCTACCTCAGCCCTTCGCCGCCGACATCGTGATCGTCACGCCCCACGCCGCCGGCCACAGCCGCGACTCCCACGAGCGGCAGGGCATGGCGATGGTGGAGGAGATCGAACGCTTCCGCCGGGGCGAGCCACTGCGCTGCGCGATTGCGGCGGAACGGTACGAGCTGCTGGCGTAGGGACCTCTCCTCCGCCCCCAAGGGACCCCACCGTCGATCCAGGCGTAAGGAGGAGCATCAGGGTGTCGCCGGTGGGCGGGTTGACCGCGACGGTGGCGCCTTGGCGGTTCGCCGTAGCGCCGGCCGAGGTAGGGCGGCGCGCTGAACACCGGCCGGTTCTTGGCGGGGGGGGGGACAATATACTTGTGGAGGCGCTGACGCCCCCGCACCAGCCAGGACGGCGTCAATGGCACCGCATCCTTCCCCTACTCCAGACGTGCCGGATGCCCGGAGCGGGCACGCGCTGGAGCAGCCGATGGCTGCGACGGCCATTGCGCCGCTCGCGGTGAGCGGGCTGTTGGTCACCAAGGCCGCCCTGCTGGCAGTTCTGGTGCGGTATGTCCCGCAGGTGACGGACATTGAGGTACTCGACGACGGCGAACGCTTCCTGCTGCTGGTGGCAGGCGCCAAAGACGGATAGGAATAGTCAAGAGGTACTTGTTTACCGTGTTTCACAAGGGGTCCGGCGGACGAAGCTGCGATGGATGGTGTAGAATAGACGCACCATGAGAAGAGACGCCGCGCAGCCGAGCTACGAAGAAGTGGTCGCGGAGAATGCCCCCAATGGTCGGAGCAGCCGTGCGATCCTGAGCGGGCGGGCATACCAGCTAAGAGGGCTTTCAGATAA